>JALOQX010000068.1 GCA_025459265.1 Pirellulaceae bacterium
GTTCAGCTACGGCATGATTGAGAAAGCGCCGCGCGAGTACGATTTCGCGTTCTTCGACAAGGTGGTCGACACGGCCCACCGGCACGGCATCAGCGTCTATGCGCTCCTGAGCTACTGGTCACCGTTCGTCAAACCGTACACCGAGGAGGCGATCGAGGCCTACTGCGACTACGCCCGGGCCACGGTCAGGCGGTACAAGGATCGCATCAAATATTGGGAAATCTACAACGAGCCGAACATCTTCTTCTGGGAGGGACCGAAGGAACTCTATCCCGTGCTGCTCGCGCGTGTCTACGCCGTGATCAAGCAGGAGGATCCGTCGGCCCGTGTGCTGGGCATCTCGACCGCCGGCATCGACCGTCCGTTCATCCAGCGGGTGCTGGACGCGAACGCGCCGTTCGATGATTTAACGATCCACCCATATCGGTCCCAACTGGTCGAGCGCACTTTCCGCCGCGAGCTGGAAGAGACGGCCGCGTTGGTGGACCCGCGCGGGGTGTGGATCACGGAAATGGGTTGGAGCACGCAGGCCGCCGGCGGCAAGAGCGAACGCGAGCAAGCGCAGCTGCTGGCGCGCGCATACCTGACGGCCGTGGGCGCCGGCGTCCGGAACATGGGCTGGTACAATTTCCGCAACGATGGCGAGGACCCGTTCTACAACGAGGCCAACTTCGGCGTGCTGCGCCGGGATCTCTCGCCCAAGGCCGCCTTCCGCGCGTTGGCTACCGTCTGCCGGACGCTGGCCCTGCGCGGCGATCTGCGGCCGGTGTGGTTGGCCGACGGCACCGGCGAACAGGGGCTGTACGCGCTGCGCGTGGGCGACCACACTGCGCTGTGGGCGCCCCGTGGGGATGTGGATGCCGTGCTCGCTACGGCCGCACCGACTCCCCGCGTGCTCAATCTGATGGGCGAACCGATGGCCCTGACGCGCCTTGAAGCTCGCTCGACACAGCCTCCGGCCGCCACCGATGCCGCACCGGCCGCGGGGAATGGCGGCGATCCGGTGGTGCGGTACGTGGTCCCGCTGCGGCGCGGCGACCCGGTGTTCGTGCTCTATGGTGAACTGCGTGCCGTGGCACCTGCCTCATCGACAGGCAGTCGGGATGGCCTGGCTCCGTTGGAGTTCTGACGTCGCTGTGATAAACTGCCGGCACCCCTCAGCGCCGGACGACGGACTATCAGGCGCAGGCCGGGTGCGGGCACAGAACGTAGCAAGGTGAGGTCGCCCCCCATGTCCGCTACGCCCGAAATGGACCGCAGTCGGATTGTGGTGTCCTCCTTGCAGGAGCAGGCGGCGGATGAGTGTGTGCGCGGCATGACTCCGGCGGAATGTCTGGGCATCGTGTGGCAACTTACACTCGACGCGTGGACCTTCAAGGAGCCCTCGGTTGCTGAATCCCGATTTCAGAGACATGTTGTCCGCGTTGTCGGACGCCGGCACTGAGTACCTTGTGGTAGGTGCCTACGCGCTGGCGGCCCATGGTTTCCCCCGTGCGACGGGCGATCTCGACCTGTGGGTGCGACCAACCCTGGAAAACGCGCAGCGTGTGTGGCATGCCCTGACAGTCTTCGGCGCACCGGTATCGAAACTGCAGGTCCGTGATTTTGCCACGCCCGATGTTGTCTATCAACCGGGATTGTAGCGCGCGGCGTTGAGCGATTCTTCACACAAACGCGTGTCCGGCTGCTTTTTTTCACGCTGCGGATCGCGTACAACGGCACGTAACATTGGCCATCGAAACGCGGCTGCAACCCAGGAGAGTCAATCGATGATCTTACCGAGCTGTCGTCCGATCTTCCGCGTACCGGCTCGTGCCGCCGAGCGTGGCAGCACGTGGACTTGGGCATTCCTGGTCGTGCTGAGCCTCGTGGAGTGTCCAGGCGCCTGGGCACAACCGCCGTCCGACCAGCCGGTCGCACAGCGGCCAGGCGGCTTCGAATATTTCATCGGCATTGTCGGCAATCCCTCCGTGCCGGATACAAGCTGGAGCGACGAGCAGTTGGCACAGATCACGGCGCTGGGCGTGAACATGGTGCAGCTCAGCATCGCCTGGGGGCACAAGCCAGCCAACGAAGTGCTGAACCTGGAGGATCTGGACGCGGAGCAGCGTGAGAAGTTCGCCTTTCGGATCAAGCAAGCGAAGAAACACGGTCTGCGCACGATTGCCCACTTCGGCGTGCCGCGTGTGATCAACGCCAGTCCCGTGCGGCCCGCCTGCATTCTCGATTCGTCCGTCCAGGAGAAGTACGAGCGTCTGCTGACCGACTTCCTGACATCCTTCCCGGAGGTGAACGATGTGCTGGTGTATACGTTCGACCAGCGGGCGTGGCTGTGCAGCGAATTCGGACCCTGCCCGCGCTGCAGCGGACTGCCGCTCGACGCGCGCTTGCCGGGATTCCTGACGCTGTTGCAGAAGACCATGCGGCAGTGCCGGCCGACGGCGCGGCTGTGGTGGAAACCCTGGGAGTTGTCCAAGGGTCAGGTCGTGGCCGTGCTGCAGCAGGTCGACCCGGCCAACCTGGGACTTGTCCTGAATCCCTCCACCAGTAACGAAGTGTATCCGTTCAACGATCGTTCGTTCAAATCCGATCTGGGGGTCAAGCGTTTCGTCCAGGTTGCGCGGGACCGCGGCATTCCGGTGCTGGGTGAATTCGATCACACGCTCTACAAGCCGCTGTATCAGCTGGAGGATTACTTTCCCCGCCTGATCTACGAGCAGATGATGGGCTGGCGTGAACTGGAGGGCGTGGTGGGTGTGAAAGAGTATTACGGCTTCGCCCCATCGACGTTCTCGGTCAATGCCGCGATGCTCCAGGCCTGGATGCGCACACCGGACGCACCGCTGTCGGCCCTGCTGGCCGAGATTGCGGCGCCCTACGGCGACGAAGCGGCCCCGCGGATGATCCAGGCGTGGGAGTACGTAGCCCAATCCGTCGAAGCATATCCGTGGGACACGACGTACTTGATTGGCCCGATGGGATTGGATCGTGGCAGTGACGGGAGCCACCCGTGGGAGCCGGTGACGATTGCCTCCGCGACCTGGGACACGCCCATCTGGAAAGCGAATCGCAGGGCGAACTTCATGCTCACCGAAGAACACCAGGCCCACCCGTGGCTGTTCGAAGACGCAGGACTGCGGCTGGAAGACGCTGCCGCGCTGAGTTTCCGTGCCGTCGCCGCCTACGACGAGGCGCTCGCCGCCGGTACCCCCAAGCCCGACGACGTCCGTCATCAGCGCGAGGTCGTGTGGACCACCGGCCGCTCGCTGCGAGCCAAATCGCTCCATTTCCTGGAGACGCTCGCGGCCCAGGACGCGCGCATGGTGCAGCACGACGAAGCGCAGTTTGCCCGTGTCGTCAGCCGTCTGGAGAGCCTGCTGGCCAAGGACGTCGAGAACCAGGGTGGCAACGCGACCGCGACGCAGAAGCTCGCCGAGCTGCGCCGTGATCCCCGCGCCTGGCTGGCCGCGAATTTCCAGCCGCGCGACTATGAAACCAGAACCACGATCGACTGGAGCAAGTGGATCCCGCGGCAGGATTGAAAGGTTGCCGTGTGGCACGCGAACACAAACCACGTATCGGCCGAGATGCCCCATCTTTCTGTCTGCCATCTTTCTGTCACTCAGAATCTCGTCGGGACGCGCCATGCAACTCAGACACCCAGCGCATGTGACCTACCGGCTGCTCAGCCCGGCCAGCGTGATCTGGCTCGGTGTGACCGTGTGTATGGCGGCATCCGACGAGCAGCTTCGATTCCCCGAGACGCCTGACCGCGAAACGGTCGCCATCTGGCAGGCGGGCGAGCTGCCCGTGGCAATTTCTGCGCCGATCGTCACGGACCTTGACACGGGGCAGGCCTTGCAGGTGACTCTGCGGCCAGGGACACAGGCCGATGCGGCCCGCCAACTTGCCTACGACGTGATCGATACGGGCCAGGCCGGAGGACCGATCGGGCGCGTCACACTCGATTTCACTCCGGATCGGCCGTCTGCACGGCTGCACATCCACCAGTCGCTCACCTTCGAACCCGCGTGTACGCGCGATCTGCGGGTGGCGTTACGATTCCATCTGCCCGACCAGCGCGCGACGGCGCTTGTGACGGAAGACACGGCGTTTCGCCCGCTGGATTTCTATTCCGGCACGGCGGCGATCTATACGCGCGGCGCGGTCGCGCACAAGCTTTCCGACGGCCCGCCCGCCACGGCGGCGTTTCGGCTCGTGGACGGGTCAACCGATCCGGGGGGCAGCGACCTCTCCATGCCGGTTGTCGCCCTGGCATGCCGCAGGGCAGGGGAGGGATGGTCGTTTCTGGCGAGCGCCGCAGATCCGTTCTATGGAGTGCAATGGCGTGCGTCGGTCACCGAGGAGCGGACGGAGCTGGTGCAAGAGACGAGCTACCGAGGTAGCGTTGTCCCCTTGATCGGTGAATCGCGTCAGTCTGTGTTGCATTGGACCGACTCAGGCGCGGATGGAGTCTTTTCGACTTTCTATCACACGGTGCCCGAACTTGCGCCCGCCGCGCCTTGGGTCCGGCACGTCGTGATGGGGTACTACGATTACAACGGCGACGACGGGCAGGGCTGGTACCGTGATTTGCAGGTCCTTGCCGACCGGATACCTCGCCGCTACCGCGGCTCGGTCGCCTGCTGCCTGCACGGCTGGTACGACTGGCTCGGTTCCTACTGTTACGATCAATCGACGGATCAGCTGCGCGACACGTGGACGGCGTTTGACAACGGGCATCCCGGCCGCGCGCCGATTCCGATGAGCCGCCAGGAGATGCACCGCAAGATCGCCTTCGCGCGGGAGCTGGGATTCCGCGTCGTGCTCTATCTGGCCGACTGCACAAACATGACCGTCGGCAAAGTCGAGCAGTCGTGGTGCGGCGATCGCTGGCGCTCGCTGCTCTACACGAACAAACAGGGTCAGCAGCCGGCCGGCTGGACCGGACCCTGTGGAGGCGGACTGCAGCTCGACATATCCCAACCCGACGTCCGTCGCTGGTTCACCGACTATCTGCGGGCCATGCTGCGCGAGTACGGCGACAAGGTGGACGGATTCGTGCTCGATGAGACCAACTACTTCAGCGCCGGGGCACTTTGTCAGCGACCTGGGCTGCCGCCCGTGTACGCAGATCAGGCGCAGATGCGTTTCATCTACGAGCTGACACGATTGGTGCAGCAACACCGAGTGCGCAATCCCGACCTGTGCCTGCTGGAAGGGTCGCACTATCTGTACGGTCTCGTGACCCACGGGTCATTCACCGATTTCGAAGGGATCCCGCTGGTTGTCAATTACCGCAATTCATCGATCCAGTGCTGCTGGGAGGATCCCGGCATCCGCAACGTGCATTGTTTCTTTCGCACGGATCCCGACTACGTTTACCCGTACGGGCTGGACGTCGGCCTGAGTAACGGATGTGGTTCCGACCAGGGGCCGTCCGAGATGCCGGCCCAACGGCTTGACGAAGTGATCGCGCATTTTCTGAACCGCGCGCAGCAAGGACCGCCTTCGGTCAAGATCAGCAGTATTCGCGATCTCGAGGAGTGCGCCCATGACCAGCCCTCAGCGACGACACGCTGAAGTGCGGGGGAATCAGACGATCCTGGCGCGGTCCACACCCTGGATCCTCGCGTGCCTCACGGCCGTAATGTGCACGACCGACTCCCGATTGCTTTCGGCCGCATTGCCCACACAGGTGATCTGCCTCGACGGTGATGACTGGCGGGTGGCTCAGGATCCGCGCAACGTGGGGCGAGAGGAACAGTGGTTTCGTGCCTGTCGCGACGACTGTCATCCGATCCACGTGCCTTGGATCCTGGAGAGTGTCTTCCCGGACTATGACGGCGTGGTGTGGTACTACCGAAAAGTCGAGATCCCGGAGCAGCCTCACCGGGACGGCCGCACGCTGCTGCGCTTCTGGGCGGTCGACTTCCAGGCCGACGTCTGGGTCAACGGGACGTTACTGGGCAGCCACACGGGAGGTGAAACACCGTTCGTGCTCGACGCGACAGCGGCCGTCACACCGGGCACGGAGAATCTGGTGGCCGTGCGCGTTCTGAACCCCAGCAATACGCCGATCGACGGCATTCGACTGAACATGACGCCGCGCGGGCTCAAGACGCAGCCTCACCAAGTTGGATTGGCGTTCAATCACGGGGGAATTCTGGACTCGGTCGAGTTGCTCCTGGTTCCCGCCGCCCGAGTGACGGACGTCTTTGTGCAGGCCGACCCTCACAGCGGCGAAATGACGGTGGACACCGCGGTTGTTAGCGCCGGTGCCAATCCACTGGACGGCGAGCTTCTCGTCACGGTCGCACCCGCGCAGAGCGGCACGACGATTACGTCGGTTCGACTGCCCGTGACGCTGCAACCGGGTGACACTACCGTCCGTACCCGGCTGCGCATCGACCACCCGCGCCGGTGGGCCTTGAACGATCCGTTTTTGTACCGCGTGACGGTGCGGCTCACGACTGCTGCCTATCCTGCGTCGTACGACGAAGCGTCGGTCCGCACAGGTTTTCGGGAATTCGTGTTTCGCGACGGCTATTTCCGGCTCAATGGAAAACGCATCTTCCTGCGGTGCTCGCACACCTGCAATCACGCGCCGATCGGCCTGCGCATGGCCCATGATCCGGATCTGTTTCGGCGCGATCTGATCAACGCCAAGATGATGGGCTTCAACGCCATTCGGTTCATTGCCGGCCTGCCGACTCGGTATCAACTGGAACTGGCAGACGAACTGGGACTGATGGTGTACGAAGAGTGCCAGGCGGCCTGGATGACCATGGAAGTCACGCCGCATTTTGCCGAGTGGTTTGACAGTGCGGTTCGCGAGATGATCCTGCGCGATCGGAACCACCCGAGCGTCGTCATCTGGGGATTGCTCAACGAATGCGCCTCGGACGAAGTGAACCGGCATGCGGCGACGGCGTTGCCGCTGGTGCGTTCGCTCGATCCCACTCGATTGGTCTTTTTCAACAGCGGGCGTTGGGACCTGCGGGCGGCAGGCGCCGCGGGTTTCCCGGACGGCATCGCGTGTACGCGGCGGAGCGGGCAACTGGAGCCGTTTGTCGCGCTCAATCGCACGGAGCAGACGATCCGGGTGCTCGGGATCGTCTGGGAGCCGGGCGTGCTGGCGACGCACCCTGGCCCGCTCGGTGAATACGGCGTCGTACGGTGGACGGCCCCCGACGACTCGGCATGTACCATCTCCGCCGTGTTTGAGGACATCACCGAGCAGACGACGACGACGGACGTCCATGTGCTGCACAACGGCCGCACGCTGTTTGCGGGCGGAGTCAACGTCCTGGGCGGCGGCGACCGTGCCACGTTCGAGGGAACGGTGCAGGTGCGCACGGGCGACACGCTGGATTTCGCTGTCGGCCGCGGAAACGGCAACTACGGCGGCGACACCACGCGGGTAGACATCCGGATTCGTACAGCTGCACGTGAGTACCACGCCGCACGCGAGTTTGTTCCCGAGCCGTCGGCTCAGTCCCCGTGGTCCTACGGCATGTACGCCGCCGCCGATGCGCCACGTGCCGAGACGTTTGTGGCGCTGGCCGACCTCGCGGAGGCGCCACTCGCGGCGGGCACGTTCTGCAATCCCGGTTCGACCCAGTGGGACAGCTCGCTTGACGACCACCATCCGTACCGGCGCGTGCCGCATACGGCCGACATCATCGAGTTCCTGCGGACCGTCGGCCAGAAGCCGTACGACCTTGTGAACTCGCGAGGCGGCGGCCGTCCGTATTTTCCGAGCGAGTACGGGATTGGCAGCGGCGTCAACTGGCCGCGGGTGCTGCGGCTGTTCGAACAGCACGGCAGTCCTCAGACGCCCGACCGGGCTTTTTACCAGGCGCAATACGACCGCTACCTGGCCGACTATGAGCGGTGGAACATGGCGGAGTTGTTTGGCCACCCGGAAGCGTTCTTCCGCGCGAGCCTGGCGCGCATGGCGGGTCAACGCACGCTCGGCTTCAACGCCCTTCGCTCGAATCCCGCAGTGGTCGGCTACAGTCTGACCGGCACCGTCGACCAGGTGATGGGGGGCGAAGGACTTTGGACCACGTTCCGCGAGCTCAAGCCCGGCACAGCCGATGCGGTGTTCGACGGCTGGGCGCCGCTGCGCTGGTGCTGTTTCGTCGAGCCGTTGAGCCAGTATGCCGGCGGCGATGTGACGCTCGACGTGGTGCTCGCCAACGAAGATGTCCTGCCGGCCGGACAGTATCCGGCCAAAGCATGGGTGTTCGGGCCCGACGCGCAGCCCGTGTTCGAAGCCTCCTTTAACGTCGTCGTCGGTGAAGGCGAACAGCCCTTTGCGCTGCCTGCGTTCCACCACCGGCTGGCGGTCGACGGCCCGACCGGAACGTATCGGCTGGTCGTCAGCTTCGAGCGCGGGGCGGCCGCCACCGGCGGCGAAGTTGAGTTCTATCTGTTTGACCGACGCGATATGCCGCGTGTTGAAGCGGGCGTGGTCCTGTGGGGTGATGATCCCGAGCTCGCGCAGTGGCTCGCGGGACAGGGCATCTCGGTCGCCGCGTTTGACCCCACGGTTCCGGTCACGACGCGCCAGTTGCTGTTGGCGTCCCGTACGCCCCCAGCGCCCGGCGGCGACTCCGTATTCGCCGACCTCGTGACGAGGATCGAACACGGCTCGCACGTGATCTTCCTCTGTCCCGAGGTGTTTCGCAGCGGGAACGACACGACGACGCACCTGCCGCTGGCCGAACGCGGTCGGATTGGCCAGCCGCAGGAGTGGCTCTACCACGTCGATCAGTGGGCCAAGCGGCATCCGGTCTTCGAGGGACTCCCGGCGGGCGGCCTGCTGGATTACGGCTATTACCGGGAGTTGATTCCGGAGTCGTTTTTCGTGGGCGTCCAGACACCGGACACGGCCATTGCCGGCGGCAACAACGCCTCGCTGCAATACGAAGCTGGGCTGATGCTGGCACAGTACCGGCGCGGACAGGGAGGGTTCCTCATCAACACGCTCCTCATTCGGGAGCATTTGGGAAAGGTTCCCCAGGCCGAACGGCTGTTGCGGAACATGTTGCGCGCCGCGTTATCGTTTAACCCGCCGCCGCAGGCAAGGCGACGTTGAGGCAGGTCCATCGTGTCAGCCGCGACTCCGTACTGCGCCTTGCCTGCGGCGGCGGGTTAAACGATGGTCCTTGCCTTGCCTGCGGCGGCGGGTTAAACGATGGTTCTTGCCTTGCCTGCGGCGGCGGGTTAAACGATGGTTCTTGGACAGGCACATTGTTGTCACCACGCGCGAGCCGGCGGTAGGTCTCCAGCGCCTGCTGAAACTCAGCCAGGGCCTCAGGCTTGAGCACGGGCCGGTTGCGGACAATCTCCGTCTCCATCAGGCCGACGAAGTACTCCACCTGGTCGCGGCGCGGTCGAAGCGGCTTGCCCGGCGCCACCACGTGCCAGGGCGCGGTATGCGCAAACCGTTTGCGGCCGTCCGGCTGGTTCTCGATGCTGCGGACAACCAGCCACGCCGAGCCGTCAACAACTACCGTGCGCCGCAATCGCACCTGCCAGGCACTTTCTCGGGTTTGCTCACATGCGGGCGTCGCAGCGTCCACAACCCGACCGTTGACCAGAATCTCAATCGCCGAAATCGGCTTCTCGCTGACCGACTCGATGTCGACGGTCAGCGATACAGGCTGCGAGTCATTGGCAGAGATGGTCGCGCCGGGGAGCTGTGCGTTGACGGTCGCCAGGAGCATGGGGCCGGTCGTCACGAAGCTGCGGCCACGCCGCAACCCGTCGAGCCACGTGTTGCCGTCGAACGTGGGACCGGTGTGCACGTACACGCGGCTATAGCCCAAGGGCACCGGATGAACACCCGAGGCGGTGCCGGCAGTCGGCATGAGTCGGAAACCGCAGTTGAGCAGCGCGTAGTAAATCTCCCAGCCGAAATTGAGCCAGCCCCATTCGGTCAGCGCCTGGTCACCCTCCATCTCCAGTTCGACCCAGGGGGGCAGCGGCATCCCCACCTGCCGGAACCCGAACGTGGTCCGCCACACGCTGTTGTTTGCGAGTTCGAAGAGGTCCACCTGTGCGACGGGCACAAGCATCAGGGACCAGGGCCAGGAGTGTTTATCGAGATCCAGCAGGGCTCCTTCCGCATGTGCCTGTGCGGCGATGCCCGCGACGGGGGGCGCTGTGTGCCGGAAGACGCTGCGATGATTGAGCACGAACATGGCGCCGAGCGTATGCGGCTGGCCGTTGACCGTGAAGATCTCGTATTCCGTGTTGCGGGGATAGATGATGCGCGCGTTGTCGATCTTGATCGGCTCCGCGCCGAGGTCTTCGCGCGGTCCAAACGGCGAAGGACCTTGCCGGCGCAGCGGCGAAGGGTCCAGGCCTGGCACGGTGTCCGCCCGCGTCGTCCAGAACGTGACCGGAAAGGCCACGTTCAGATCCTCAGCCGCCATGACATTGGGGAGTTCCTGGATCCGCCGATGGACGTGCGTCTCGCCGGAATACCAGCCACGCGCCGCCAGATTGATCCACCGCACGAGCGGGAACGTCTGTTCGCGCGGTGCGGTGTCGATCTCCAGCGTGGTTTCGAGCGGTAAATACTCCTTGCCGCGCTCAATCGTGATGGTGTAGCGGCCCGGCGGCAGGTCGATGTGAAACGGATGCGCCGAAACGGTCGTGTGCCGTTCGACCGAATCGGGCATGGGGACCCACTGTTCCTGATACGCGAGTGCTGAACCTTCAGGCACGGCGCTGGTGACAAACAGCCATTCACCCTGATCGTTCTGCACGTACACGCGCGCGGGAATGCTCGCGCCCGTGGCAGCGTCGACGACTCTGCCCCGAAACTCCGTCGCCGGTGTGCCGATCGGCCACAAGATGCCGAGCACAAGCGCGCCGCACCAGATCGTTGCGTGGCGGACGGCGCGGACGGCCCGTGCTTGATTGACGCATGATCTCAAATCGTGTAGGTTCACAGCAGACACCACGCCCGTTTCGCATCCCGCATGCCGCATTGAAGACCTCACCTGTCGCGGATCATCGCATGATGAACAACCACATCTCGCGTCTGGCAATCGCGCAACGACGACCAGGCGCCTGGCACCTTCGTTACCTCCTCCTGCACGTGGTCAGGCTGATACCATCCTGCCTCGTGCTGTTCGGGGCGTCAATCACCGCTGCGGCGTGGGCGCAGTCTGAGCAGCCCGTGGCTTCTGCGCTGGACGACGCCTTTGCGGCGCTGCAGCTGCTCGAACCGGGACAGGATCTGGCGCGCTTTCAACCGATCGAGGTGGCGATTGTGGCGTCGCGCGCGGATTCGTCGTTGCGAGCTGAACTTGAGGCACGTCTGGTGGGAATTCTCACGGGCGGCGCGACCGAGCTGGCCAAGGACTATGCCTGTCGCCAGCTGGCGACGGTGGGGAGCGAGACGGCGGTTCCGGCGTTGGCGGCGTTACTGCCCCAGGCACGCGCGTCGTATATGGCGCGTTACGCGCTGGAGGGCATCGGCGGTCCGGCGGCCAGGCGGGCCCTGCGCGAAGCACTGCCGCTGACCACGGGGCTGACGCGCGTGGGGCTGGTCACCTCGCTGGGCAGTCTGGCGGACAGCGACGCGGTCCCGTTGTTGACGCCGTTGTTGGACGAACCGGATCCGCTCCTATGCGAAGCGGCACTTGTCGCGCTGGGGCGAATTGGCACGGCGTCGGCCGCGACCGAGCTGCGGGAATTCGCGGTCCAGCGGCCCCACGAGCTGCGTGCGGTGTTGGTCGATGCCCTGTTGATTGCGGGCGAAAGACTCTGCCAACAGGGGGACTTCGGCGCAGCGGCGGATGTCTTCACGGCGCTCGAGGCGTCCGAGTCGGAGCACGTACGAGCCGCCGCGTTTCGCGGACTCCTGACCGCCGTGCCCGCCGAACGGCTGGGCCGACTGATTGCCGCACTCGGGGGCGAAGAGGCGTGGAAACGCGCGGTCGCTGCCGACTATCTCGTGCAGCTGACCGAGGCGGATGTGGTCGCGGCGGTGGCGGCGGCAATCGACACAATGCCCGTCGAGGGACAGCTGGCAGTGTTGAACAGCCTGCGCTCGCGCACGGAGGCTGCCGTGCGTCAGGCGGCGCTGCGCGCGTTGGACCAGGGGAGCCCCCAGGTGCAGATCGCCGCGCTCTCGGCGCTTATCGCGTCGGCACAAGCGGAGGACGTGCCGCGGCTGGTACGGGTAGCTGCAGCCGCCGCTGATGCGACGGTGCGTGAGGCGGCGTTCGACACGCTGCGTCGCATGACGGCGGCGGGGACCAATGAGGCCGTGATGGCGCAGCTGGGCGAGTCGTTGCCGCACCAGCCGACCGTCGTGCACTGCGCGGGTGCGCGGCGGAGTCCCGACTTCGTGCCGGCGCTGATGACCGCGGCCGCGTCGGGCGATGCGGAGACGCGGCGCGCAGCCTTCCAGGCGCTGGAGATCATGGCCAGCCCGCACGAGGCGGCGGCGCTGGTGGCCCTGCTGGCCAACACGCCGGCGGGGGACGTGCGCGACGCGGCCGACCGCGCGGCCTGGCTGGCCTGCCAGCGGATCGCCGATCCGGCCCTCCGCTCCGCGCCGCTCCTGGACGCGCTCCAGGCGGCCTCGGGGGACGCGCGCTGTGCCCTGCTGCCGACGCTCGCGCGGCTGGGGGGTGCCGCGGCGCTGGCCGCGGTGCAGGAGGCGATGCAGAGCTCCGATCCCGCGCTGCGCGATGCGGGGCACCGGGCCCTGGCCAACTGGCCGGATGATTCGGTCGCCGATCAGCTGCTGGACATTGCCCGGTCGAGCGACGTGCCGACGTATCGGGTGTGGGCGCTGCGGGCGTATGCCCGTGTCGTCTCGCTGCCCGGCGAGCGGCCGGCCGAGACAACCTTCGCGCTACTCAGGGGCGCTCTCGATCTGGCCCAGCGGACCGAGGACAAGGAGCTGATCCTCGCGCGTCTGGGTGCCGTGCGCCTCCCGGAGGCGTTGGCGCTGCTGATGTCGTTCGTCGATCAGCCCGAGCTTCGCGGTGCCGCGGTACCCGCCGTCTTCTCGTCCGCCAAAGGGCTCAGCCAGTCGCATCCCGAGCAGGCCCGGGCGGCGCTCGAGAAGATCCAGCCGTTGACCAGTGATCCGGAGATCCTCCAGCAGATTCCCCGCGTGATCCGGGATATCGACGCCCGTCGGCGGAACCCAGCGCGTTAAGCGGACGGAGGTTGTGAATGAGCGCGCGCAATCATGCCGCCGCTGACCGGCATGACGCAGCACGAAACAGGCAAGTACGAAGGACATGCTCATGAGCAAGCACGAGACCCTGCGATCCGGACCGAATGGCGAGCGCCGTTACTCGCGCCGTCAACTCTTGCGGCGGAGTGCCGCGCTGGCCGGCGCCGCCGCGGTGCCGTGGATCATCCCCAGCACGGTATTGGGACGCGATGGGGCCACGGCACCGAGCAACCGGATCACGGTCGGTTCGATCGGTGTCGGCATGATGGGTCGCGGCCACTTTCGGCTCTTCACCGATTATGCCGACGTCGAACTGCTCGCGCTGAGCGATGTGGATCCGTGGCGCCGGAACGATTCGACTCAGGTCCTCGAACGGGCCTACGGCGCGCGCAAGGCGAGTGGGATATATCGCGGGTTCGCCGCGTACAGTGACTTTCGTGAACTGCTCTCTCGCGACGACATCGACGCCGTGATCATCGCCACGGGCGAGCGCTGGCATCCGGCCATCACCGTGCTGGCCGCCCAGGCGGGCAAGGATATCTACTGCGAGAAACCCATCTCGCTGACCGTGCGGCAGGCGCGGACGATGGCCCAGGCCGTGCGTCGCCACAACTGTGTGTTCCAGACCGGACTGCAGCAGCGGAATTCGCCCGAGTATCGCCAGGCGATGGAGCTGATCCATGCCGGCCGGATCGGAGAGGTCAAGCTCGCCTACGTGTCCGATAGCGGCGTCAGCCCGTACCAGAACTTTCCGGCGGAGCCTGTGCCCGAGGGGCTCGACTGGGAGATGTGGCTCGGCCCCTGTCCCTGGTATCCGTTCAATTACCAGTATCACCACACGGGTCCGCCCCAGAACGTCGTGCCGTGGTCCTGCAACCGCGCCTTCGGCGCCGGGGGCATGACGTCCGGCACCGTGCACAACCTGGACTCGGCGCACGAAGGACTCCGCAAGGACGGTACCGGACCGGTCCGACTCACACCCGCCGGCGTGGACGGCGAGCCGTCGCTCACCTTCACGTACGCGGACGGCACGCGGATCGTGTTTGCGACCGTGCTGCAGCCCGACAAGCATCCGATTCCCGAGGGATGGAACCCGGCCACGCCGATCCAGAATTTCGGCGTGCTTTTCGTGGGAGATCGAGGTTGGATTCACGTCGAGCGATTTGGTGTGCTCAATTGCTTTCCGTCGTACGTGCTCGACGCGGAAGTTGCCAAGACGCATTCGGTCCGCGAGAATCACCGGGACTGGCTCGATTGTATCCGCACGCGGCGCCGGCCGCGCGCGGACGTGGAGATCGGTGCCTGCTCCACGATCCTGTCGCACCTTGGTTGCATCGTGCTCTGGACCGGCCGGCCGCTGGTGTGGGATCCGGTGGCCGAGACATTTCCCGGCGACGCCGAGGCCAACGCACTGCTATCGCGCGCCGCGCGGGAGCCGTGGAACGTGTAGACGCTTTTTCGTTGCCCAACTTCGACGCCGGCGGCGTCGAAGTTGGGCAGAACTCCCAGACAACGGACTGTCTGCCAGGCTTCCCGTACAACCGTCACCGCCACCCGCTTTGTCAGGAGTCTGCTCTCATGAGAACGGTTCGATACCTGTCGGCGATCCTGCTTATGTGCCTGCTGCCCGCCACCAGCGCGCGCGGCCAGGCTGCATCCAAACCCTTATCGGAGGAAGCGCGTCAGCAGATCGAAGCGGCATTGCCGGCACGCGCTCCGGCGGCCGCGGGGGAGAGCCGGAAGCTGCTGGTCTACGACGGCAACGTCGGCTATGGCGGACACGGCTCGATCCCGTACGCCAACCACGCGCTCGCGCGCATGGGCGAGAAGACGGGCACGTACACGACCGTCGTGTCGCGCGACCCGGCGGTGTTCGCCCGTGACCATCTGCAGCAGTTCGATGCCGTATGCCTCAATAACACGGTCGGCAATCTGTTTACCGATCCGGTGCTGCGCCAGAACCTGCTGGAGTTTGTGCTGGCCGGAGGCGGGCTACTGGGTATCCACGGCACCACGGTGGCCTTCACCGACTTTCAGCAGGGGGCACAAGAGACGTGGCCGGAATTCGGCCGCATGCTCGGCGGGCGCGGCGCGGCGCACCTCGCGCAGGATGAACAGGTCGTGGTGAAACTCGATTCCCCCGATCATCCGCTCAACCAGCCGTTCGGCGGCCAAGGGTTCACGCACGTGAGCGAGTTTTTCCGCGTCGGCGATCCGTATTCGCGCGACCGCGTGCATGTGCTCTTGAGCATTGACGTGGACCGGACCGAATTGCCACCGCCGGGCACGCACCCCGGTGTCGAACGGGCCGATCGCGATTATGCCCTGGCATGGACCCGCAACTACGGTCGCGGGCGCGTCGTCTACTGCACGATCGGGCACAGCCCGCGCGACTTTCTGGACCCGAAGATGCTGGCGTTCTACCTGGGCGCGGTCCAGTTCGTGATGGGAGATCTCGACGGCAGCACGCTGCCCAGCGCTCGCTGCACGCCCACAGTCATGGCGCGCGAGGCGAACGGGTGGCGGCTGAGCCTGCCGATGTGGACGTTCCATCGCTTCACGCTGGTCGAGGGCATCGAGAAGACCCGCCAGCTCGGCCTGTCCTACGTCGGCGGGTTGAGCTTCCAGAAGGTGAGCGACGACATACCTCAGAACTTCGATGCGGCGCTGACGGATGCGCAGTTGGAGCGCATCCGCCTGGCGATGGACGATGCGGGAGTGCGCATGCCGACCTGTTTCTACGCCACCATCCCGGGCGACGAGGAGGGCTGCCGCAAAGTCTTCGAGTTTGGGCGCAAGATGGGCATTGAGACATTCATCTCCGAACCGGCCCCTGAGACGCTCGACATGATTGAGCGGTTCTGCGACCAGTACGACATCAAGGTCGCGATCCATAATCATGGTCCGGACCAGTCGCCGGTCTACTGGCAGCCGGAAGGGGTGCTGAAGGTCTGCCAGGGGCGGAGCAAGCGCATCGGGGCCTGTCCTGACACGGGTTACTGGATCCGGTCGGGCATTGATCCACTCGAAGGCATCCGCAAGCTGGGAGATCGTCTGATCACGATCCAGGCGCACGACCTGCACGAGCTGTCACCCGAAGGGCATGACGTGCCCTGGGGCACTGGTCAGGCACGGTTCGCCGAGCTCGTGCAGGAATTGCAGCGTCTGGGCATTGAGCCCACCGTGTTCGATGTCGAGTACTCACACGACTTCGACAACAACATGCCGCAGATCGCGCAGTGTATCGAGTTCTTTGACGGTCTGGTGTCCGCACCGGCTACTGCTTGGCGCGCTGGGCCAGTGCCTTCGCGCGCTCAACCAAGTCGGCGCTCGGCTTGGCGGCGATGACCTGCTGCGCCGCGTCCGCGGCGGCGGCGCGGTCCGTTTCCAGGATCTTCTCGGCAATCACCAGCGTCGCACGACTTGCGTCGTCGCGGAGCGGCGACTGGGCCAGGAGTGACGCGGCCAGCTGCAGGCTTTGCGGCGATGGATTGCGCTCCAACACTTCCAGCACGAGCCGCTTCTCCTCATCCCGCTGGCAAAGTTCGAGGGCCTGCCGGCACATGTCGACGCGCTCCGGGCCGGGGACGTCCAATTGGCGTGCGATCCGCAGGTATCCGCGCAGCGCTCGGTTCTTGTAGCGGCCTTCGGACACGCGCCGGGCAACGTCGAGCAGCACGGGGGCCGCATCGGCCGACATCCACTCGCCCAGCAACCGGCTGGCAGCATCTTTCAGCGCCGGGCTCCCCTGAGTGGCCGCGGCGGCAAGTGCCTCGAGCGCCTTGGGTCCGCCGACCGCGCCGAGCACTTCAACCAGGGCCACCTGCGTGTCCGCGTCGGCCCGCGTCAACGCGGCCATCAGTTGCTCAGCGCAGGCATCGCGGTCCGGCATGCGAATGCTCGCCTCCAGCAGGGCCTTGCGCGCGGCAGGCGCGTCCTCCGGCTTGAGCGGCTTCACGGCGCGCTCAATCAAGATCGCCAAACCGTCCAGGTCGACCGTCGACCCCAGTGCGGTCAGTGCCGCGGCACGAATTTGCGGATCGGAGTCATCGGCAGCCTGCCGCAAGAGCGGCACTGCGGCGGCCAGGCGGCGCTGGCCCACGACGTCGATCAGCGTTCTGCGCAGCGCCTCACCCGGGCGAGCCAGGCGCGCCAGCAACTCGGCATCGATGTCTTCGCCCGGCAACTGCAACAACGCCTCCAGGACCGCCGCCGTCAGCGCCGAGTCGCCTTCCGCCGCGATCTCCAGCAGCGGGGACAGCGTGGCCCGATCGCCCAACTGCGGCACGGCGCGAATGGCGGCCAACCGGACCGGCAGTGGTCCGCGACGAGCGGATTCCAGGACCGTGGGCAGCGCGGCACTGTCGCGTCGATCCGCCAGGGCCAGCAGCAGTAGCGACTGACGTTCAGGCGCCAGCTGCGACAGCTCCGCGGCCAACGCCGTGGTGACTTCCTGACCGGGCAGTTCGCGCGCGGTCGACAGGCCGATGGCCACATGCTGCGGATCGGACGATTGTAACTGCTCTCGCAACAACGCCAGTCCCTCGGTGCCGCGCGCCAGGATTGCGCCGCGCGTTGCCTCGATAATGCGCTGCCGCGGCACCGCCGCCTGACGCACGAGGTCGTAGAGCTTCACCGCGTTGGCACGTTGATCAGCTTTCAGTAACTGCTGGGCCGCACAGACACACCCTTCGGCCACGGCCGAGCGGAGTGCGTCCGGTGCCGTGGCCAGCGCCTGCTCCAAGTGGTTCGCCGCCGGCAGATTGCCAATGCTTCCCAGGGCCAGCGCGGCTGCGGCGGCTACGTCGGGATCGGCACCGGTCAGACGCTGGGCGAGCGAGTCCACCGCATCGGCATCCCGCCGCGCTGCCAACGAGTTGATCACGCCGATCGCCAGCCGGCCGTCCAGCTGGTCCAGGGCTGTCCGCAGCGCGGCACCGGCCGCCGGGTCGGGAATCGACTCCAGCGCAATGCGCGCCCACGAAGACAACTCACGATCGACCAGCAGACGGGCCAGCGCCGGCACGGCCTGCCCGGACCCGTACACGGCCAGCTTCTTGCAGGTGATGGCTTTTTCCGCCGCCGGCGCGTTCGACTCGAGGACGGCAATCAGCTGCTGTTCGTCGGGGTCGTCCGCCTTGAGCGTCTGGCCCGGGGTCGCAGTCAAAGCCAACAGCGCGACCGCGCAAGGGATCGTGTACGCACGCAGAGAAGAGAGGGTCATGTTCGGTATCTCCCAGACAAGAATTCGTCAGATCCGCCACGGGTCGCGCGAGGCTTCCGAACGCAGCCGGTTGGCTTGTTCGTCCCCGATGAACTCATGCGTCTGCGGATCGAATTTCAGAGGCCGCTGGAGGAACGCCGCGATGTTGGCGGCATGACAGGTGATATGCGAGTAGCAGGCGACATCGGCATTGGCGCGGGGCTTGCCGCGCGTTTTCACGCAGTCGAGGAAATCCCGGACGTGGTAGGTCGCCGGGTAGTTTTCGATGGCCGCCACTTTGCGCCCCGCCAACAGGGCAGGCGAACTCAGGACCATCTTGGCGCTGTCACCCGTCTCAATCCACCCGGTGTCCCCTTCGAAGCGGACGGGACACGATCCCAGCGGCAGCCATCCTTCATCACGCAGCACGAGGCGCACGCCATTGGCATAGCGGGCCACCAGTTGGCCGTTCTCCGGCGGGTTGTATTCGACCGGCGCCGTGTCATCGGCATTATTGGCCCACTGGCAGAGGTCGACGCAGTGCGAGCCCCACTCCAACACACCGCCGCCGACCAGGCCGCCCCCTTTCTCGAAATTGAAGCCGTCCAACAGGGCCTTGTTGAACGGGCGCCAGGCGGCGGGACCCAAATACAGATCCCAATCGACTTCGTCCTGGGGCGGTTCCGGCTCGGCCGGCAGCCAACCGCTCATCGACGTCGCCATGCCGGCCGGATGCGCGTACACCGTCTGCAGGTTACCCAGACGCCCGGTGCGCGCCAGTTCGCAGGCGAAGGCGAAGTGCGGCAGGTTGCGCCGCTGAGTCCCCGCCTGGAACACGCGGCCTGTGCGGCGAATCACTTCGGCCAAGGCGAGACTCTGCGCGATCGTCTTGGTCACCGGCTTCTCGCAGTAAATGTCCTTGCCGGCGCGTGCCGCCAGCGCCGAGGCGGTGGCGTGCCAGTTCGGCCCGGTGGCGATCAACACACCGTCAATGTCGTCGCGGGCGAGCAACTCGCGCAGGTCCCGGCACGTGGTGCAGTCCTGGTTGCCGTACTTCTGATCGACCAGCCTCTTGGCCGCCTCGCGTCGTGCCCCGCGGGCGTCACAGATGGCCACGAACTGCACGTCCGGCTCCTCAAGGAAACAACTCAACACGTACGTCCCACGGCCGCCGATGCCGATGCCTCCCATGACGATCCGCTCGCTGGGGGCGACCGTGCCACTGCGTCCCAGCGCCGCGGCGGGAAGAAAGGTCGGTGCGATCAACAGCGAGCTGGCTTTGAGCGTCGTGGCCAGAAACCGGCGGCGGGCCCGTCGACGTGCGGGTACGGACATGGCAGTGCTCCCGGAAGTACGGAATGGGGAAAGTCCCCATCAGGTTACCCCATTCCGGTCGAGACGACCATCAGGGCAACACGTCCGGCACACGAAGCACCGCGTCGCCCAGGGCCCGGGATGGGATCGGATCACAGCCCCGCGCGACGGTAACCGCGGCGAACCGGTCTGCGGTGACGTCCGCGAAAACCTCGACCACCTCGCGCGCCAGGTCAATCAGCCACACTTCGGGAATGCCCGCCCTGGCATAAAGAGGGAGCTTGAGCTGGCGATCATATTCCAGCGACGTGTCGGCAACCTCAATGATCAGCTGCACGTCGCCCGGGCCAGGATGTCGTGCGGCGTAGAAGTCGTCTTGCCTGCGGAGCACGGCAATATCGGGCTGGAGTTCCGACAGCTGGTCAATCGTGACAGGGTTCTGCACCCCGATGATTGCGCTGTCCCCCAGGACGCGGTGCAGCAGCGAGTTGAGCTTGTTCACGCATGCGGCGTGCCGACTCCCGATCGGATTCATCTCGACGATCTCCCCGTCGAGAAGTTCCAGCCGGTCACTCGCCACCAGAATCTCCGCGTCCCTCATCCGGTGATACTCGTCGACTGAGAAGAGCCGCCGAGAAACGTCCACCGACATCGGTCGCCTCCACTGGCAGTGATCCTGAAACGAACCGGGGGACTGCACCCATATAACCTTAATGCGCGCTGTGCACTGAGGCAATCGTCTGCCGCTACTTCGCTGCCGACGTCCGCTGGCGGAACTGGTCTTCCAGCGTCTGGACTTCAGCACGCAGCGCCTGGCCGTCCGGACCATCTGGGATGTTCGCCCGCGCGCGCTCGATACTGCTCATAGCGCCTGGCCCATCACCCGCCAGGTTCTGCAGCTGAGCCAGCCGCTTCCAGCTCTCGGCATCGGACTGACCGCCGAGTTCCAGACAGCGCCGCGCCCAGGTGAGGGCCAACTGCACGTCGTCGGTACTGGGTTCGGGGAAAGTGAGCAGCCCATCGCCGGCCTGGGCCAGGACGCGCGCGAGGTCGCGGGCGGCGGCCGGGTCGTCGCCCGAGAGCGTGTGAATATTCTGGAATGCGTCGATCGTGCGCCGGCTGGCCTCGCGCCACCGCTCCAGGTCTCCGGTCGTCTCGTAGGCCAGCATCATGCGATGGTGACAGACCGCCAGATCGCGTTGGGCCTGGACGCTGGCGGGATCTGCTTCGGCCAGTCGTGTCGCAGCGGCCGTGGCTGCCTCAAAGGCCGCGATGGCCTCGTCGGTCTGGCCATCGAGCAAGTGGACCGTGCCGATCTTGGACTGCAGTACGCTCAGGCTCCGCTGCACTTCCGTGTTGTGCGGGTCGGCCGCCGCCAACTGTTGACCGAGCGTCAGTCCATCCCGGTAGGCGGCGAGGGCCTCGCGGCGGTGGTCCAGCGCCAGGTGGGCGTTGCCCAATTTGCACTGGCCGGCCAGCAGGTCAAACTGGGCAGCGGCGTTGAGTGGGTCGCGTGCGGCGAGTTGGCGGCCGATCACCATTCCGGCCTCAAACCGCTCCAGGGCTTCCTCCGCCCGACCCGCCTGCAGACAGATGTCGCCGAGCCGATCCAGACCGACCGAGACGTCCCGCAGCAGCTGGACGTTCTCCGGTTCGCGCTGCGCCAGGCCTCGGATCAAGTCCAAAGATCGCTCGTAAGCCTGGCGCGCCTCGTCGTCCCGACCCAGCGTGAGGTAGATGCGGCCCAGCTTGTCATAGGTCACCGACAGCCCGCGGATGACCTCCGGCACGTCGGGCCGGGCGGCCATATCGCGTTGGCCCAGTTCCAGACATGTCTCAAACGCCGCCAGCGCCGCCTCGTGCCGCCCCTGGAGTGTGCGCAAGTCGCCGATCCGCTCGTAACACAGTCCCAGGTCGCGTTGCGCCTGCGGGTCGTCGGGGGCGGCCTGCGCCAGGGCAATAGCGATCTCCAGCGCGCGCTGGTAGTGCTCCGCCGCCTGGTCTGTCTGGCCCATCTGCACGCTGACCCGGCCCAGTTTGTCCAGGGCCAGCGCCAGGTCGCGGCGTGTGGACGCCTCGCCCGAACGCTCGTCTGCGAGCGTCTGACTGATGGCAAGGGATTGGTTATACGCGTCCAGCGCCGCATTGGATTGGCCCATCGCGAGGCATGCATCGCCCACGCGGTCCCAGGCCATCGCGACATCCCGGCGGAATTCCGACCGGAGCGGATGGGCCGTCGCCAGTTCCCGAGCGATCTGCAGCGACTTGTCGTAGGCCTCTCGGGCGCGCGCGGTGTCGCCCACGAGCATCCACCGGTCGCCGATCGACAGCAGATTCACGCCGCGCTCGCGGCGGGCCATGAACGTGTCGGGCTCGAGCTCGAGGATCCGGTCCAGGAGCACGAGGTTTTCTTCCAGGACAGCTTTGGCCACGGGCAGGGCCCCGGGCACGCTGCGCAGCCGCTGAGGAACGTCGTGGGTCAGGCGGTTAATGGCGTCCATGGCCAGGCGCTTCTGGGCGAGCGCCCGGTCGCGTTGTCGAGCGGCTTCGGCCCACTGGTAGGCGGCCAAGCCGCCCAGGGCCAGCAGGACGGCGGCGGCCACGGTGGCCACGCCGGCCGCGCGGCGCAGGCGGCGCGCCCGCGCGCGATGCTCCTCGCGCTGCCGTTCCAGGGTCCGCAAGTTCCGCCGCTGGTCGTGGCTGCGCAAGGCCTGAGCCAGCTCGGCCGCGCGGGGCCAGCGGTCCTGCGGCGTCTGACAGACGCAGCGGCGGATGTCCTCGCGCAGGACATCGCTCTCCAGCTGCATTTCCCAGTCGCCCGTCAAAGGCCGGTCCAGGTCGCCGACGGCAACTTGGTACAGCGTCAGCCCGAGGCTGTAGATGTCGCTTTGGGCGGAGGCTTTGCCGCCGTGCCGCACCTCGGGGGCGATATAGTCCCAGGTGCCAACGACTCCTTCCCCACGCGAATCGGAAATGCTCTTCAGAAATTCCGGGTCCTGGGTGGCCCCCAGTCCGAAATCGGTGAGCTTGGCGCGGATCGCCCCGTCTTCGCGAAAGGTCAACAGAATGTTGGCCGGCTTGATGTCCCGGTGAAAGATCCCGGCCGCGTGGACCGTATCGAGGGCATCTGCCACTTGGGCAACGACCTCCAGGCGCTCCCTCAGCGGCGGCTCGGCCGACAGCCACGCGCGCAGGGGCGGGCCGTCGACATACTCCATTTCCAGGTAGTGCGGAGGTCGCTCGCCCTCTGTTACGTCGTACACCTCGACCAGGCTGGGATGCGCGTATTTGCGGAGGCGTTTGAGCAGGCGGGCCTCCCGTTTGAGGGCGGGGAGGCGGTCGCGTTTGAAACAGAATTTGAACACCTGATGCGATTTGTCGCTCGCGTTGAACGCCTTCCAGACTTCGCCAAAGGCCCCTTCGCCCAGGGCCCCTTCGCCCAGTTTCTGGACCAGCACCCAGTTCGATTCGGGGACCGTGACGCCGGCGGCCGGCCGCCACCCCAGCTCTTCCGTGGCGCGTTCGGCCGGCCAACCTTTGCCCGAGGCCGGCGGCGGCGCGAGCACCGCCTCGCCAGCTTCACCTGCCTCGCAGACCTCGTGATTGTCCTCCACCCCCTGGAATCGATACGGACCATGGTTGCACCATCCCAGCGGGCGAAAACCGGCGAAATCATCCGGTCCCAGGATGGCCCGCGCATCGTCAAACACCGAGCGACTCAACAGCATCTGGCCGCCAGCAGCCAGGTCCATGATGCGCGCCGCCGTCGACACCTGCAGGCCATACACGTCCACCACGTCCGTCCCGCGCCGGTCCAGCTCCAACACGACCTGTCCCTGGTGCACCCCGGCCCGCATGGCCGGCATGTCCGCTTCCTGGTCGCGGGCGGCCCGCATCGCCCGCTGGGCATACAGCCCGAACTTCACGGCCTCGGACGGGGCGGCGAACACGATCAACATGGAATCGCCCGCCGTGCGGATCTCACGGCCGTCAAACCCGGAGAGCACGTCACGCATCAAGGTGTAGTGCCGCTGCACCAGGTCGGCCGCCCGCAAGTTCCCCCGCTCGGTCTGCAGCCGCGTGGACCCGACCAGATCACTGAAGAAAATGGTCAGCACCAGGGTCTCGTGGCTGCGGCAGAACTGCTCCAGTTCCTGGCGGGCGTCGTCGCTCAACACGACACGCTCCGCCGCGGCGTGCGATGTCAGGAACCGAGCGGAACCGGGTTTTGGCTCAGCCATGGATATCCCAGAAAGTGTCGCCGGCGCCGGCGTGCGATCTGCCGCACGCGACTACCATGTGCACCCCACGCGCTGCGATTATATCACGACTGGAAAACTATCTGACAAAATCTGTGGCAGTTGGTCTTGATCTTTTTGCAGACACGTGTTTAATTCTGCGCGATGACTGCATTGCTTGCCGGCCCGGCTGGCCACCCCGAGGCTCGAGCGAGACGCGGAGCATCACGAGGCGAGAAAAACAATCACCAAGCCGAAAGGAGTCAGTCAGCTTGGTCGATAGATGTTTCTGACTCATTTCCCATAGTTGTCCTCCCCGACAACTCCTGTGCGACGCAGGCCAGTGCAGGCCGACCTTCGGGCGGCCGAGCGGGAACAGCAGCCACCAGGATGTTGGCGGCGGACGAGCCACGACACGAAAGGAATTCGGTTCATGAACGAGTGTGGCGACACCTGCTGTTCGGTCGAAAGCCGCGAAGAGGAGCCTCCCGGTAGCCCGGAACCTCCCGGTACGAACGAACCTCCCTCCCGTTTCTTCACATCTCCTTTCAATCTCGCCACCGAGTCCTGCTTGGCCGTCGCGGCTCCACCGCGAGCCGAAACGGCGTCGGACCTTCCATTGATCGCTGTTGATCGGTTGACGCTCGCCCCCGGGGCGACATCGCACCGCACGGCACCGGTCGAGGTCCGTTGGCGGCGGATCCCGGTCACGAATCAGGCAGCGGTCCGCCGCTGGACGGCTGACCTGGTCGGCACACCGAGCGCACGGCGGAGCAGCCCGCCCACGCAAGCCTTCCGCCAGCGGTTTTTTGCCGACGTGACCGACGCCCAGTGGGACGATTGGCGCTGGCAGGCGCGACATCGCATCCGCACCCCGGAGCAGTTCGCGCACATGCTGCAGCTGAGTCCGACCGAACACGCAGCACTGCTCGAGGGCGGCACCATGCTGCCCGTCGGCGTCACACCGTATTACATGAGTCTGATCAGCCCGGACAACCCGCAGCAGCCGCTGCGCAAGACGGTCGTGCCAACCACGGCCGAGTTCACGCGGATGCCTGGGGAAGCCGACGACCCGCTGGGCGAGGACGGCCACAGCCCCGTGCCCGGGCTGGTGCACCGGTACCCGGACCGAGTGCTGCTCCTGCCGCTGGATTTCTGTTCCACGTACTGCCGCTATTGCACGCGGTCGCGCGTGGTGGGGCATGGCGAGATCGTGCCGAACGAGGCCCGGCTCGATGCGATTTTCGACTACCTGGAGCGGGCCACCACGGTGCGGGACGTGCTGATTTCCGGCGGCGACCCGCTGGCACTGAGCGACGAACGGCTCGACGCCATCCTCTCCCGCCTGCGGTCCATCCCCCACATCGAGTTCGTGCGGATCGGAACCAAGATGCCGGCGGTGCTCCCCCAGCGGATCACACCACAGCTCTGTGAGGTCCTCCGCCGCTACCACCCGTTGTGGATGAGCCTGCACTTCGTCCACCCGGATGAATGTACGCCCGAATCGGCCGAGGCCTGCGGTCGCCTGGCGGACGCCGGTATCCCGTTGGGTTCGCAGACGGTGCTGCTGCGCGGAGTGAACGACAACGTCGACACCATGAAACAGCTGGTGCATCGACTCCTGATGATGCGCGTGCGGCCCTATTACCTGTACCAATGCGATCCCATCAGCGGGTCGTCCCATTTCCGCACGCCGGTGTCCAAGGGGCTGGAGATCATCGCCGGTCTCCGCGGGTTCACCACCGGCTACGCGGTCCCCACCTACGTGATCGACGCGCCGGGCGGCGGCGGCAAGATTCCGCTGCAGCCGGACAACGTCGTCGGCCGGGACGGGGATGACTTGCTGCTGCGCAACTTCGAAGGGCGCACATTCCGGTATCCTGACCCCCAACTGCCTATGTCCTGACGGCGGCCGTCAGGGAATCTCAGACGGAACCATCACCCGGAGAGCGGTCGTCCCGCGCGGCGACCGCCCCCGGGGGAGTTCATGCCTGCGGAGCCACCATGCACGTTGGCCTCACGTTTGACCTGCGCGATGAGTATCTGGCGGAAGGATACGGCGAGCAAGAAACGGCCGAGTTCGACCGCCCCGATACGATCGATGCGCTCGCCGCCAGCCTGGTCGAACTGGGCCACAGTGTGGACCGCATTGGCCGAGCCAGGAGCCTGGTGCAGAAGCTCGCCGCCGGCGCCCGGTGGGACCTCGTGTTCAATATCTGTGAGGGACTCAAAGGCGTCGCCCGTGAGGCGCAGGTCCCGGCCATCCTGGACGTGTTCGACATTCCTTACACGTTCGCCGACCCCCTGGTCATGTCCGTCTGCCTGCACAAGGGACTGGCCAAGATGCTGGTCGAGCGGGCCGGTCTGCCCACGCCTCGCGCGATGGTGGTCGAGACGCTGGATCAGCTGGGGCACTGCGATCTGAGCTATCCCCTGTTCGCCAAGCCACTGGCCGAGGGGACGGGGAAAGGGATTTCGCCTGCCTCGCGTCTGATGGACCCCGACGCGCTGAGGGCCGTGTGCCGCGATCTGCTGCGGGATTTCGCCCAACCGGTGCTGGTCGAGGAGTTTCTGCCCGGGCGTGAATTCACGGTCGGCGTGTTGGGCAGCGGCCCACGCAGCACCGTGCTGGGGACGCTGGAGATCGTCTTGCGCAGCGACGCGGAGCCGGGCGTGTATTCGTACGTGAACAAGGAACGCTGCGAGGAGCTGGTGGAATACCGGCTGGTCCGCTCGGACGATCCGGAGGTGCGGCGGGCTGAGGAGACGGCTTTGGCTGCGTGGCGAGCGTTGGGTTGCCGCGACGGCGGCCGCATCGACTTGCGATCGGACGCGCGCGGCGAGCCGCAGTTCCTGGAGGCGAACCCGCTGGCGGGCCTGCATCCCTCGCACTCCGACCTGCCCATGCTCGCCACGGCCCTGGGCATGTCCTACACCGCCTTGATCGGCTGCATCGTGGACTCGGCCCGAGAGCGGGTGAAGGCGTCATGAAGGTCCTGGTGCTCCATAACCTCGTGGCGGCCGATATGTCGGCCTCAGACCGAGATGTCCTGGTGCAGCGGGACGCCGTGCTCACCGCGCTGGAACTGCTGGGACACGAGGCCAGCGCCGGGACCTGCACGCTCAACCTGTCGCGCGTCGCCGATCAGCTCCAGGAGGAGCGTCCGGATGTGGTCTTCAACCTGGTCGAGTCGCTCAGCGGGACCGACCGACTCGCCCCCGCCGTCCCATTGCTGCTCGACGCGCTGG
>JALOQX010000069.1 GCA_025459265.1 Pirellulaceae bacterium
GATGCTCTCCGCCATCAAGATCGGCCATATCCGCAAGGTGCGGCCGGGCGCGACCGCCACCAAATACGCCAATTTCGACCTGGAAGATCTGCACGGCATGATCCGCTGCATCCTGTGGCCGGATGAGTTCGTGACGTACGGCGAACTGGTGCAGCCGGATGCCATGCTGCTGGTCCGCGGCTCGATCGACCGCCGCGGCGGCGAGGAGGCCAATCTGATCGTCAATGAGCTGGTGCCGCTCGACCAGCTCGACACGCGGTACACGACCGGCGTGGTGATTCGCATCGATCCGCGGATCCACGGCCCCGACGTGCTGCCGAAGGTCCGCGAAATCGTCCGCTGCTACCCAGGGACGCGGTCGCTTGAACTGGTGCTGTCACTGGACGACGGCAGCCGGGTGCACCTCACGTCTGAGCGTCTGCACCTGGAAATTCATCCGGAACTGCGCGAGCGTGTCGAGAACCTGCTGGGACCGGGGCATTACCAGCTAGTCACCGCGCCTCCCAAGCCGTCCAACGGCAACGGCCAGCGTTGGGGCCGTCCGGCCGGTGCGGGTCGCCGTGAACCCTAGTGCCTTGTCCAGGCTGAATCCGCTTTTTGGTTGCCGCCGCGTGGCACCGGGACTAAGATCGGACTGGGTGGTGAAGCAAGCGCACCTCGCGGGACACGGGGCCAGATTCGGCGCGCCGGTCGTTCCGCTGACCCGGGGCGCGGTGGACCGCGGGCGCTGGTTCTTGTCGGATACACAATCAAGAGGTATCCTGCTGCATCGGTTGCGCACGCAGACGGCTCGGCACAGTAACGGGTTGGCACAATCCTTTTGTAGGTCCCAATGTAGGTTGAGGTGAACATGATGGCAGCGTGTCGATTCACAGCGCGGTTTGCAGTACTGACGGCAGCGGTGTGGCTCACGTCGTTCACGCCTGGTGCGCTCCACGCCCAGATTGGCGGGGGCGGCTTTGGCGGGGGCGGCTTTGGGGGCGGCGGCTTAGGGGGCGGCGGCGGACTCGGCGTTGGCGGCAACTTCCAGAATGCCGGTGTCGTGATCGACGCCCAAGGCGTGCTGCGCGTCAAGACCTTGGCCGACCCGGGCGGCCTGCAGGCCAAACGGCTCGTCCAGGCCGCCATGGCGTCGCTCGACCCCAAGCTGGCCAAGCAGAGCGCCCTGCGGAAAATCTCGCTCAACCGCCTCGAGGCCGCCTTGGCTGAGTGCCTGGAGAAGGGCGAAGCCGTCTCCGAAGAGATGCAGTACCTGGCCGGACTGCTGCGGATCCACTACGTGTTCTTCTACCCGGAAACCGGCGACATCGTCCTGGCCGGCCCCGCCGAAGGGTATGCCACCGACCTGGTGGGCCGCGTGCGCGGGTTGACCAGTGGACGGCCGGTGCTCCAGCTGCAGGACCTGGTCACCGCGCTGCGCGCTTACCCGCCATCGGGCGACAAGCTGAACGTCATCGGCGTGTCCATCGATCCGACGCAGGAGGGACTGGAACGACTGCGGCAGACGCTGGCCAACATCGGTCGCACGATTCGTCCTGGGGATGACGTGCGGGTTGCCGCGATGTTGCGGGAGGCCCTGGGCCTGCAGACCGTATCGGTGCAGGGCATTTCTCCCAAAACACATTTTGCCCAGGTGCTGGTCGAGGCCGACTACCGCATGAAGCTGATCGGGATCGGCCTGGAGCAGCCGCCGGTCAAGATCACCAGTTTCGTCTCGAGAGCCGAACCGCGCAGCGTGGCCAATAATGCCCTGCAACGCTGGTATTTCGTGCCCGACTACGAGTGCGTCCGCGTGTCGGAGGACGGACTGGCCATGCAGATGGAAGGCTGGGGCGTGAAGTTGGTTGGTCAGTCGGAGATCGTGCAGCAGGGTGGTGTGCGCCAGCAGGCCGAAGGGGAAAGCAAGGCCAGTCGCGAGTTCTGCAACTCGTTTACGTCGCTGTACCCGAAACTGGCTGACCTCGAACCGGTCTACGCCCAGCTGCGCAATCTGATCGACATGTCGGTCGCGGCCGCGTTTATTCAGGATCGTGATTACTACCAGCAGGCGAACTGGGACCTGGGTGTGCTGGGTGACGAGGCGCAGTACCCCGTCGAGACGCTGGACACGCCGAAGCAGGTCGAGTCGGCGGTGAACGTGATCTGGAAAGGCAACGCGCTGATGACGCCGATCGGTGGCGGTGTGCACGTCGAGCCGCTGCAGGCGCTCAAGCCTGAGAACGTCAAGGCAGACGATGAGGGGCAGGTGAGCAAGTGGTACGGGCAGGTGACGCTGCAGGATCTCCCCGCCGGCCAGTGGTGGTGGGACTGATCACGTCACGCCGGCCAGTTCGCGACGAGCGACCAGCACCACACGCAGGTCGCACACGTTGGTGTGGGTGGGTCCCGTCTGAAGGAGCCCACCCGTCGCGGCGAAGAACGGATACGCGTCATTGCGCGCCAGGTGGTCAGCGGGATCCAGACGTTGCCGGAGCGCGGCTGCGGCCACGTCCGCGTCCGCGATTGCACCGGCCGCATCGGTCGGACCATCCTCGCCATCCGTGCCGCCTGAAAGCACGAGGAGCCCGTCGAGCGCGCCTGAGCGCGGCCCGGCCGACGACTCGGCCAGCCATGCGCAGAGTGCCGCCAGGGCCACCTGCTGGTTGCGTCCGCCGCGCCCGGGCGGCCGCGTCGTGCACAACGTCACGGTCGGTTCTCCGCCGCTGATCAGGCAATCCGGCCCCCGCTGGCTCTGCATCCGCCTGGCCACCGTCGCCAGGTGCAGGCCCACGTCGTTGGCTTCGCCTTCCAGTTCGCGCGCCGCCACGAGCGCATGGGAGTAGCCCCGCCGCGCGGCCTCCTGACCGGCCGCGTCGACGGCCAGCGTGATGTTACCAATCACGTGGTTCGCGAGCTGGCAGGCCGAAGGCGCGACCGCCAGGGAGCGGGTTCCGGCGTGAGCGCGCAGCACATCGAAGACTGCCGGCGCGATGCCCGCTGCCTCAGCCCCGAACTGCCGCAGGATCTCCAGCGCATCGGCGGCCGTCGTCGGATCGGGAACTGTGGGCCCCGAGGCAATGACGTCGAGCGGATCGCCCAGGACATCGGAGATGATGAGTGTGATGAGCCGGCCTGCGCGGCAGGCACGCAACAGCCCTCCTCCCTTGATCCGGCTTAACTGCTTGCGCACCGTGTTGAGCTGCCGGATGTTGGCGCCTGCGCGGCTCAGAAAGCTCGTGACCGCCCGCTTGTCGTTGAGCGAAATGCCCGCCACGGGTGCCGGCAGCAGCGCCGATCCACCGCCGGATAAGAGGCACAGACACAGGTCGTCCGGCGCGAGGGATTCCACCAGGTCGAGCATGCGCCGACAGCCGATTTCACCTTCGACGGTCGGCTCGTTCACGCCTGGTGGTCGTGCCGCGTGCAGCGTGATCCGGCGCAGCTGGCGTACGCAATCCGCCGGCACATGCACCCAGCCTGTTACCTGCTTGTCTTCCAGCACCTCGGCCCCCAACGCGGCCTCGAGCCCCGCCGCCATGCCCGCGCCCGCCTTGCCTGCGCCGACCACGACGATCCGGCGCACTTCGTGCAGCGGAAGGCACTCGTCCACTACCCGCAGCGTGCCCTGCTTGACGCAGACCGCCTGCTGAACCAGGCGATCGCTGGCGACCGCCGCCACGCCCGCCTGCCAAATCGCCTGCGCGTCAACGCGAAGCTGTGCTGCGGATCGCTGCGGGGCCATCGTTCATTCGCCTCGAATCCGGAGGATGTCCAGCCACTGACCTTCGTGCTGCACCGTAATCTGGCTCAACCCGTTGGGTTCACGGGCACAGCAGACGAATCCGACCAACAACAGCCGCTCGCCGACCTGAAACTTCCCGGCGATGCTGCACCACGGCGTGCCTTTGCCCCGGTCGCCCGGCAACAAGACCTGGTTGAAAAAGGCCTGCGCAAATCCCTGGGAGCTGAGCTGCGTCGGCCAGGTGCGCACGAGCGGCTGATGGCTGGCAATCACCCGCGCCATACCCGGCTCCAGGCGGTCCAGGAGGCTCGGCAACATCTCGACGGGGGGCAGATCACTGTGACGCCCGGCCGGCGCGATCACGACAACCGCCAGTCGGACCGGCGTGCCGTAGAACTCGAGCCGCGGGCTCGCTGGCGGCGGGCCGGTCGCGTCCAATTGACTCACATCCAGACACAGATGGCGCTGGCGCTGCCACTGGGCGCGGCGGCGGCGACGCCACAGGCGAATGACGCCCAGCAGCACGAACACGACCAGCACGGCAATCAGCGCCCCGACCCACCAGGCAGGAATGATGGGCAGCCATCGCCGCAGCAGAGCCCAGAGCGACGTCGCGAGCCGTTGTTTACCCATCACCCAAGTATCACCGAATCGCGGCTGGCCAACAAGGAAGAACGATCCGGGTGAGCGCCGCGGCTGTCGGCGGAGGACAGAGGGCGGAGGGCGGAGGACGGAGGGCGGAGGGCAGAGGGCGGAGGAGAAGGACGAGTGCAGAGCAAGGAGGGACGAGCTCAGAGGGAACATCTCCCTTTTGGCTCGGAGATCCTTGGTCGCTAATCGTCCCTCCCCTGCCGGGCCTGTGAGGAATCTCGTGTCAGCTAGCAGAAATCGGTAGTGCCCCTTCCCGGCTCGGCAGGAGCCTCGCCCTCCCTTGCCGGCCTCGCCCTCCCGTGCCGGCTCGGCAGGAGCCTCGCCCTCCCTTGCGCGCCTCCGCCCTCCGCCCTCCCTCACCGGCGGGCCTGGTGGCTGGCTGGTTCGAGCAGATGGACGGTCAGGTCGTCGAGCCAGGACTGGCCGAAGCCGGTCAGCGCGAAGGTGACGGTCAGCGGACCGTCCCGCGTGGCCGCCCGATAGAGCGTGAATTCCTGCCAGTCGCGTGTCACGAGGATGCGTGCGGCCAGTTCCGGACCTGCCAGGGAGTCGAACACGAGCAAGCCGTCGAGGCTGGCTTGGATTGGCTGTGGCACGCGTGCCCAGCCATGAATGCGCACAATTTGCCCCGCACGCACAGGTATCGGTCCGCTGACAATGGAGACGGGTGCCGCTTCGACCGCCAACGGTGTCTGGTCGGGACGCGCGGGCCAGCATTGCAGGCGCAGCGCGGAGCGGCCCGAGTGGGGGTTATGGAGCGAGAGTTCCACGCCTGTGGTCAGGTCCGGGTGCGGGCGCACGAGGTTGCGCCAGCCGGCGGCCTGCAGATGTTGCAGGTTCTCGAAGTTCCCGCCCGCCACCGCGTTGGCGCCCCAGGTGGCGGTCTGCAGCCGCTGGCTCAAGGCCTGGTGCTGCGGCAGCGCGGCGAAGCAGACGCACAGGGGACTGGAGATGGGAGAGGGGAACGAGTCGACGGCCAGTCGCCAGTGGTGGTAGCGGGCGGCGGACAGCTGCTGCAGTCCGCGCTGGAGGAAGTCGTAGGCCCGCTCATGTCCGCCGCTCGACATGAGCTGCTCGAAATGCTGAAGTTCGCTGCGGGCCAGCGAGAGCGAACGGTCATCCAGCGTATGGGCGGTCAACCGCGAGGCAGGTGTGGCGGCCAGCAGTTGCTGATGCGTCGCCACGACTTCGGCATACTGCTGCGTGGCGATCTCGCGGGAGAGATCGTCGTGCAGGGTTCGCGTTGCGGTCAGTTGCCGGGCCAGAAAGTTGATGACCAGCGGGTCCTGGGTGAGGACCACGAGTGCCACGGCCTGGGGTCGTTCCAGCGTGATGCGAAGGCCAGCACTGCGCTCGCGGCGGATTCGCTGCAGGCCGGCCGCGGTGAGCCAGTACGCCTCATCGGTTTCGGGCACGCCCGGCACGTCCAGCGTCACCGGTCGTTCGATGCTCCGCCCGGCCACGTACTGCTCGTCCCCCGCGTGGCGCAGCACCAGGAGCAGGCGCGAGCGATCTGTTTTCAACACGCTGGCGCGCACCGTCGCGTCGCCCGCATCCAGCTCCGCTTCGTGCTGGCCGGTCGCCGCCCAAGGTTCGAGCAGCAGCAGTTCGAGATTCAACTGCCGCAACGTGTTGGCGCGGAGTACCGACTGACGATCGGGTGAGTCGAGCCGCGAGTGGGAGCGGAACACGAGGCCCTGCGCGCCGGCGGCCAGCGCATGATAGGCGAGCAGGCGAATCTGCTCGGGCTCGAGGCTCCAGGGCGTGGCCGGCGCGTCAGTGAGCGCCTGCACCTGCTCCATCACGCTTGCGTGCACCTGCGTGCGAATGACAGCCCAAAACGGCGTGCCCGACCGCATCAACCGCGCACGCTGCAGATACCAGCGGCCGTAGTCCTGCACCGGGAGCGAACTGGGGGGGCCGGGCGGCTCGCAAAGGACCACGTCCACGATGCGGCTGTACTGGCTGAGGTCGTCGCGCGGCAGACAGCAGACCGGTCTGCGCGCTTCCAGCGGCACGCTCTGCAGCTCCGTGGCCAGACGCCGCGTGGACTCGACCAGCTCCTGCCCCAGCGACTCGCCCACGTTCCACGCGGCCACGCGCGACAGCCCCGCGCCGTAGACCAGCGGCGACTTGCCCAGCGGCGGTGGAGCGATCAGCCACAGACCGTGCTTCGCCGCTTCGCGCAGCTGCTGGTCGGTCGGCGCCGCGGGCAGACACAGGACATTGAAACCCAGCCCTTTGAGCCAGGCAAACGGCTCGCCCTGGTAATCGACGGCGCGCACCAACTGCGGCCGGCCCTGCTCCGCGGATCCCGGCCCCGGTCGACTCATCGAGCCCGCGCCGTCCACGGCCGGTGCCGACGGCCCGCGCGGATCGGCATCCTCCCCCTGTGCGCCCACCAGGCGAATCGATGTCCCCGTCGAGACCTGGCCATTGAGCTCGAGGTCGTCGAGCCACAGGTCGGTGACGCCGGCTCCGGCATAGGCGTTGAGCACCACCAGGTCGACATAGGCCTCGCGCTCACTGATCTCACACTCCAACTGCGAACGGAGCAGGGGGATTTGCCGAGCTACGAGGAGCTGAGGCTGCTGGATCGTGAGTCTTTGCCAAGTCCCGACCTGCGCATAGGATGAACCGCGCACCAGCAGCGAGATCGGGACGCCGGTCCGCGGGTGCTTGGAACGTGGCAGCACGACCCGCGCGGCCAGCTGAGCGCCGGCACGCGTGGACTTGACCCACAGGCTGATGCTCAGTTCCTCGATGACCCGCGACTCCGGGACGACGTGCGTGAGATGAAAGTACGTGCCGCCACCGGCCTGAAACCGGAGAAACTCGCTGGCCTGGCCTTCGTGCGCGGCATCGAACGTCCGCACGTGCTGAATCAGCCGCAGGCTGCCATCGTGATCCGCCGGCTGCCAGCTCTTCTCAGGCGCTTCAAACGGCTCGTGGTACTGCGCCCGCGCGACGCAGAGACCGCCGCTGCAGAGACTGACCGCGAGCAGCCCTGCCCAGGCCAGTGCCCGGTCCCGGTGAATCATTGCATGCGTGCGCGTCATGATGATCCGCGTGGCGGCCGTCACGTTCCCGGTAGAACTTGCCAACAGGTCGCCAAAAGGCAACGTCCTGGTGACCATGCCGTGGTATGAGCGCAAAACCAGCTTGTATCAGGATTTGTGGTGGGCGACCAGAGCAACTCTGAGGCGGGCGAGCGACAAGCCTGCCGTTGAAGGCGAGCAGACTGATCTCTGTAAACCCTTTTTTGCAGGCCACTTACACGAATCGTGAGCGGCGACTCGGTTCGTGGCACGCGCTGTGCTTAAAAGAGAGTCAAAACCACTCATCTCCGGAGGTCTAAGACCGAATGACCGCTGCACCTCGATTCACCCCCGCTGACGCCGACGATCTCCCCCGCGATGTCGTAGAACTGGGTTTGCTCGTCGCGGCATTGCCCCCCCAGTTCCGGGCCAACCTCCAGCCCGTGCTCGACCGGGTGGTCGAGAGTACGCGACGGCGGCGCCGGATCTTGACGTTGGTGCAGGAGGCCTTGAGCCAACTGCGCCTTGATATGAAGTACCTGGTGTTCGACCTGGAAGCCACGCGACGCGAGCGGGACGCCTTTCGGCAAAAGTCCGGTGACGATGGTCAGACCGACTGAAGGGGCGTCGGCAAGGCAACTAAGTTGCTTCGGCCGTGCCCGTCGAATACCATGATAAGCGTTGACGCGATTGCGCCCCGCCGCTGCGGGTTGAAGTCACTCTGGACGAGGAGTTCCGTGCTTCGATGGCCGAGATGACGGCGGAGAAATTTGCCCAGCGGGCCTTTGACTGCGACCTGGTCGACGCCCACCAGCTGGAAGCCATTTGGGGGGAGTTGGGCAGTCGGGACGTGCCGCTCAATCAATTCACCGGCCTGATGGTCCGCCGGGAGTTGCTCACCAATTTCCAGGTCGACCGCCTGCTGGACGGGAAGCGGGACGGTTACTACTACGGCAACTACAAGGTGCTGTACATGGTGGGGGCGGGGACGTTCGCCCGCGTCTACCGGGCGCTGCAGCGCGACACCCGCCGCGACCGGGCGGTCAAGGTGCTGCGCAAGCGGTACGCGGACGACTCGGTGACGACCGAGCAGTTTCTGCGGGAAGCGCGGATGGTCATGCCGCTGCGGCACCCCAACATCGTGCCGGTGTACGAGGTCTTGGAGGAGCATCGTCGACCGTTCATGGTGATGGACTTCATCGAGGGGCAGAACCTGCGCGACTTCATTAAGGTCCGCAAGCACCTCGATCTGGAAGTCTCCCTGCGCCTCCTGGCCGACATGCTGGCGGGTCTGCACTATGCGGTGGGCAAGGGGGTCACGCACCGCGACATGAAGCTCTCGAACGTGTTGATCTCCAGCCACGGGCGCGCCAAGCTGGTGGACTTCGGGCTGGCGGCCATTTCGGCGGACATGAGCGAGGAGGCCATTGCGGCAGCGCCCAATCCGCGCAGTATCGACTACGCGGGCCTGGAGCGGATCACGGGGGTGCGCAAGAACGACAAGCGGAGTGACATTTACTTTTCCGGCTGCATTCTCTACCACATGCTCTCCGGTCGTTCGCCATTGTTCGAGACGCGCGATCGCATCAAACGGCTCAGTGTGGCGCGCTTCCGCGACGTCACGCCGTTGGGGCAGCTCGTGCCCGGTCTGCCCGGCTACGTGATCGCGTTTTGCAATCGCGCGATGGACCTCAGGCCCGAGCGACGGTTTCAGAGTCCCGGCGAGATGCTGGAAGAACTGAACCACATCATGAAGCGGCTCCAGGCGGGGGACATGGGGACACCGGTCGCGGCACACGACGAGGCGGTGTCGGAGGAAGTGGCCGACGACGGGCTGACCGCCCAGGACACGCCGCTGGAGCGGGAGGGGGAAAACCGCACCGTGATGCTCGTCGAGTCGAGTATTGCGATGCAGGACGCGATACGCGAAGCGCTCAAGCGACGCGGGTATCGCGTGCTCGTGTTTAGCAGCCCCAGCCGGGCGCTCCAGCGATTCCACGATCACATCGAGACCGAACCGCTGGCCGACGGTGTGATCTTTTCGGCCGGCGAACTGGGTGACGAGGCGATTGAAGCGTTCAATGTTCTGGGCGAGGCGGACGCGACCCGCCACGTGCCGGCCATCCTGCTGGTCGACCGCCGCAACAAGGACCAGATTCGCCGGGCCCGCACCAGCGAGCACCGGATTCTGCTCCCGTTGGGATTGAAGATCCGGCAGCTCCGCTCGAGCCTCTATCAGCTGCTGCAACAGCGGGCGCCCACGGAATCGTGACCTGCGGCCACCCCCTCAGGTTAACACGGCCGGACTCACGCGATTCCATGTCGCGTTGTGAAGCGTCACGAGCTGCGCGGGTCAGTTCAGGCCGGCGGTTTGCCCGTCACCGGCGGGGACGCGTCGTCGGGAACGATGGAAAGCCCATCGGAAGCCCGCAGCAGGACCTTGTAGGATTTGCCTTTGCGGACCTTCATTGACGGCGCTTCGCCGTGGGCCGCCCGAATGCCCAACGCGCGGGCCCGGGCTTCGTCGTTGGCGATCGTCCAGAACTCGTCCCAGATCCGTCGCTCGAAATCCGACATCTCGGTGCCGGAGCCGTAGGCCTGCGGACGAGTGCCGACTGTGTCCAGGACATACCCCTCGTTGGGCTTCTGATGCTCGCCGAAAATCCGGCGAAACAGCACGAGGGACGTTGAGCGATCGATCTCCGCCCGTTCGATGAACTCGTCGTCGAATTTGACCACCCAGTTGTCGACGTACACGACGTCCCCCGCGATCCGGAACTGCTTGGCCTCGCCCAAGGGCTGTCCTTGATCGTTGACTTCCACGAACTGGCCCACGGTGAACAGTTCGTTCGTGGTCGGGTCCACATCCTGTTCGAGGACCGTGAGCCAGCCGACGCGGTGGTTGACCTTCAGCAGCCGCAGCGAGGTGTCCAGTTTCTGGATTTTTTCTTCCTTGGCCCGCAGGTCGACGTGCAGGGCACTGATCTGCTGGTCCTTGTCCCGCAGGAGTTGCTCCTGCTGGGCCAGCAGTTCTTCCTTCGCGGTCAGCTCGTGGCGGATGCTGGCCAGCTGCTGGTCCTTTTCCTGCAGCGCTCGATCACCAGCGCTGTATGCCTGATAGCCGAACCAGGCGCCGGTCCCGAGGATCGCGACGACGACAATGGCCAGTCCGGTGCGCAGCAGACTATTGATGGTCGACAGGGACTCGACGATTCGAGGCATGATGGCATCTCCGCTGAGCCAGGTGGGTATGGGCCGCCGAGGACGGGCCCGCGCGGCCCGCGGCGCCGCCGGGCTCGTCGCTGCCGCCCCCGACTCGCACCATCATACTGAGGCCCCGGAGCTGTGACTACGCGAGATCCGCAGCACCCACCAGGCTGCGCACGGCGTGGCCCAGGTCCGGCGCGGCCATGAGTGCTTCGCCGACCAGCATGGCCTGTACGCCCGCCTGCTCCCATCGCTGCGCGTCGGCGCGGCAGCGAATGCCGCTTTCTCCCACGACGACCCGGTCCGCCGGAATCTCGCGGCGCAGCCGAATCGTGTGGTCCAAATCGGTCGTGAAGTTGCGCAGATCACGGTTGTTGATCCCGATCAGACGCGTCCCCAAAGCCAGCACGCGGTCCAGGTGACGCGGTTCGTAGAGCTCAACGAGTGGGGTCATCTGCAGCTGGCGCACGGCCTCCGCGAGTCGCGGCAGGTCGCTGTCCGAGAGGCACTCGGCAATCAACAGCACCGCATCCGCACCCGCCAGACGCGCCTCCAGGACCTGGTACGGGTCGAGCACAAAATCCTTGCGCAGCAGCGGCAGCGCCACGCGCTGCCGCACGGCCTGCAGGATGTCCAGTCCACCCTGAAAGAACGGCCGATCCGTCAATACGCTCAGACACGTGGCCCCGTTGGCGGCGTAGGTGTCGGCGATCTCGAGCGGCTGGAAGTCCGCGCGCAGCACTCCCTTGGAAGGGCTCGCTTTCTTGATCTCCGCGATCAGCCGGATGGGCCCTGGGGCAGCCAGCGGTGCGAGAAAGTCGCGGACCGGGGGCGCATCGCGCAGCGCCGCGCGCAGTTCGCGTTCCGGGCGCTCCCAGCGCAACCGCTCGACCTCCTGCCGTTTAGTCGCGACGATCTGGTCCAGGATGGTGGTCACGCGAATTCCAGTCCGGGGGGTCCGTGGTCGCCCAGCGGCGGAGACGGCCACGCCATCAGTGTTTGAAGTGCCGCCGCCCGGTGAACACCATGGGCAGGCTCCGCGCGTTGCAGGCCGCAATGACCTCGGAATCGTTCCGCGACCCGCCCGGCTGGATCACCGCTACCACGCCCGCCTCCGCGGCGCGATCAATGGAATCGGGGAACGGGAAGAAGGCATCGGAGGCCAGGACGCAGCCGGCTGCACGCTCGGCCGCCTTGCCGATCGCGATCTCGACGGAGTCCACCCGACTCATCTGACCGGCTCCTGCGCCGCAGAGCATCTGGTCGCGGCAGAGGACGATGGCATTGGATTTCACGTGCCGCACGACCGCCCAGGCGAACTTGAGTTCGGCCCACTGCGCGTCGCTCGGGGCGCACGTCGTGACGACGGTCCAGGTCTGCGGGTCATCGGGCCCGGCGTCGGTTTCCTGCGCCAGCAGTCCTCCGTCGACGTGGCGGAAGTGGATCGTGTCCGGCGGCGTGGAGGTGGCGTCGAGCTCCATCAGCCGCACGTTGTGTTTCCATTTCGGCCGCGTGGTCAGGATATCCACGGCGGCCGGGTCGAAGCCGGGTGCCACGATCGCTTCGACGAACAGGCCGGGGGTCGCCAGGAATTCGGCCGTGGCGGCGTCCACCACGCGGTTGAAGCCGAGCACCGACCCGAACGCGCTCACCGGGTCCCCCGCAAATGCCCGCTCGACCGCCGCCGCCAGTTGGGGCGCGGACGCGGCTCCGCAGGGATTCGTGTGCTTGATCACGACCGCAGCTGCCTGCGGCAGGCTGCGCACCAGCGCCCAGGCCGCATCGAGGTCCATCAGATTGTTGTAGGAGAGCTCCTTGCCTTGCAGCTGACGGGCGGTCGCCAGGCGCGTGCCCGTCGAGCGCGGGTTGTAGTACAACGCGGCGCGCTGGTGCGGATTCTCACCGTAGCGCAACGTGGCGATGCGCTGGAGCGTCAAGGGGAGCGCCGCGGGGAAGTCCGCGGCCTGGCCGCCGCCTGCAAAATACGCCGCGATCGCGCGGTCGTACGCCGCCGTGTGGGCGAAGGCATCGGCCGCCAGCTGTCGCCGCAGCGCCGGAGAAAGACGGCCGTCGCGCTGGAACTCCTCCAGGATCGCCGCATAGTGAGCCGGTTGCGTGGCAATCGCCACCCAGGCGTGATTCTTGGCTGCCGCCCGCACCAGACTGGGCCCGCCGATGTCGATCTGCTCGATCGCCTCCGCGTCCGTCACGCCCGGCTGCTGAATCGTGGCCTCGAACGGGTAGAGGTTAACGACCACCAGCTCGAACGGCACAATCCCGTGGGCCGCCAGGGCCGCCAGATCATCATCGCGATCGCGACGCGCCAGGAGGCCGCCAAAGATTTTGGGATGCAGCGTCTTGAGCCGGCCGTCCATCATCTCAGGGAAGCCCGTGTACGCCGACACCTCCCGCACGTCCACGCCGGCGTCCTGCAGGCAGCGCGCAGTGCCCCCGGTGCTGTAAAGCACGACGCCCGCCCGGTGCAGCGCCTGCGCAAAGGCGGCAATCCCGTGTTTGTCACTGACGCTGATCAGCGCACGCTCAAGCCGGGGAGACTCCATGCCGGTGTGTTCCATTGTGTAGGTTGTCCAACGGCCTGCGGACGCCGAAGCGAGCCGCGGCGATCACGAGCCGAAGGGATCGCGATCTTCCTCCTCCGCCGGTTTGGGGGCCGCGTCGGGCTGGTCCGTGTCCGGTTCCGCCGCGTCCGCCGGTCCTTCCGGTTCCGGCGCAAACGGATCGCGTGGTGCGGCCGGCTCCGCCGGCGCCGCCTCGGGCTTCGGGGCGGCCGCCTTCGCCTCCGCCGCAGCCATCTCGCCGCCTGTCACGTGCACGGTCGGAAACCACGCGCCGCGCTCCCGAAAACACTGGATGATTCCCGTATTCGTGCCGACGTAGATCCGGTCCGTCTGGTTGTTGATGAAGACCTGATCGGTCGGATCGACCGGGATCCGAGAGACCAGGTTCCCGGTCGCCGCGTCGAGCACGAGGACCAAACCCGTGGTCGTCGTAGTGTAGACGCGCTGTCGGGTCGCTGCAACGAAGCGTCGTGCGGTCGGGGACCACCATTTGGTGCTCCCGTCGGCGGTCGACACGGCGTGCATCCCCGCGCGGCGACTCATCAGATACACCGTGTCGCCGACGACAGAGGCGGGTTCCGCCATTTCGTCGCCCGTGGAGAAGCGCCAGGCGACCGCGCCCGTCTTGATGTCGAAGCTGTACAGGTAGCCTGACGCGGTCACCAGCAAGATGTTGCCGGGGGGCGAGTAGACGAGCGGACCGGCAATCGCGTCGTGGAATTGGACGCGATAGTACACGCTCTGCTTGCCCGCAATGACACTGCTCACCACGCCCTGATCGGTTGGCCAGAGCACGCGGTCACCGACGACCGTGGGTGGAAACCGGACGGTGCCGCGCGCGTAGAATCGCTCGGCCCAAGGGTTGTCCTCGGGGCCGAAGGCATAGGCGATCAGCCGTCCGCTGAGCGTGGGCACGAAGACGGTGGCGCCCATCATGGCCGGTCCGGCGGCGGGTGTCCCGCCGACGATCCGGCGCTCGCCGAAGAGCGTACCGTCCTCGGCCTTGAGCACGTAGAGCCGCTGGCCGTTGACCACCGCCAGGAACTGGTCGTTGAACGCCGTCGGCGTCGTGCGGTAATCGGACTGTCCGACGCTGGTGATCCAGCGGACCGCGCCCGTTTCGGCATCCAGGGCGTGCACCGTGCCGCGACTGCCGGTCACGTACAGCGTGATGTCCGGGATCACCTGCTGTTCGACCGTCGCGTCGCTGCCCTGCAGCTGGAGCAGTCGGACGCGTTCGGCGGCGGCCCGCTGCGCTCCGTCCACGCCCCACGGCCGGCCAAACGTGTCGAGGTGCCGCTCCGAGATCAGCTCCTCGCGCCCGTGCCGATCGACGACGCGGAACACGGTCTGCGATGTCGACTCACTCACGTGCAGCTGCAGGTAGGCTGTTTCACCGCGGGAGGGTTGGATCCGGACGGGGGCGAACCAGACGCGTTCCAGGCCGTGTCGCTCGGCCATAAGCGACGAGATCAGGCCGCGGGACGATTGGTCGGCGACCGCGCCCGGGCAGAGGATCACGACGGCCAACAGCATCAGACTCACGACAACGCAGCGGCGATTCATCATTGGGGCTCACTGGGGATCAGGCAACCGATCGGACTCAGGCGACCCGGCGCGCTGTCGACGCGCCGCGGCCACCCCGGACGCTGGCCGCCGGCACCGGCGCGTACGGCGGCTGCGGACCATGGTTTCTATCATAATTGCCCGCGGCGCGCGTTGCACGTCAAAAATCGCCCCCGCGGCGGGCCGCGCCGACGGACGGATGCCACCCTGGCGCAACGGCTGGACCACGTGGGCGCTGGCCAATACCATGTGGGTCTGGTGGTCGGAGCGGCGCTGGCTCTCCCGCTCGTCGGAGGGCGGCCCGTCCCCCACTCCCAAGCGTCCGTGGCCCGGGGGTAAGTGTGATGGCAGGTCGAGAGCAACCGCCGACGGAACGGCCGTCGATCGATGCCATGCTCGGCTACCTCAACTTCTCGTCCGGGGCACCCGACTGCCAGTTCCTGGCGCATCTGAACGATCTGTGTGCCCAATTCGCGGGGACGCCACCGGCCTGGCGCGGGGCGGTCCGGGCCCTGGAGGCGGCCATGCCGCGTCTGGCCAGCGTGTCCGCCACGTTTGCCGACATATCCCAGGCGCAGGCGGTTGTGCGGCTGCTGGGAGAACTGTTGCCCGCCTATCGCGCCTTCCACGCCGATCTACTCTTCCACCAGTCGGAGGAGACGCTTTTCGGGGCGTTCTTCGTCGGTCGGGCCTGCGAAGCGATTCTGCAGCAGGGCGCGCCGTGGGAGGAGACGCAGCGCGTCGTGTCCGGTGCCCTTGCGCGACTGAACGACTACGTGGGCTATCGCCCGGTGGCGACGCTCGAATCGCGCCGCCACGAGGCCTATCCGCACGAGTGGCTGCGTCCCGTGCCGCTGTATATCCAGGGGGCCGGTGTCGAGTCGGGGCGTTATGCGGCGGTTGTGGCGCGGGCCCTGGACATACTGAGGGCGACGGACGAGGCCATCCTGCGGGCCGCACACTTCGACCCCGACCTGCTGACGGAACTGGCCTTTGACCCGCGGGCATACGACTTCGATCACCCGGTCAACAAGCGGCCAAACTATCATTTTGGCCAGTGGGACCCGCATCAGATCGACCAGGCCGGACGGTATCGCCGCTTCGTTGTGCAGCAGGTGACGCTCGAGGCGCTGTGGGCGCGCGTCGAGGAGGCCGCGGATCTGCCGCAGGACGAGCTGCTGTTCGAAGCGGCAGCCGTCCTGGCCGGCACGATACTCATGGCCTCGGGCATCAGCGGCAGCGGACCCGGCGTCTTCGATTCCACGGTCACCCTGGCGACGCTGCTGCCGACCGTGGCGGCGTATCGCGACGCGTTCTACGAACGCTTGCTCGCGCAGGCGACCGCGGCACATCGCCGACGGCTGGCGCGGGAGGCGGAGCAGCGTCATCAGCCCTTTGGCGCGGCGCGGCAGCACCTCAACGCCTGGCTCGCGCGCCGTCGTGCGCGACAACTGGAACACGTCCACCTGGCCAAGATCTTCGCCCGGATGGGACATGCTGAGGCGGCCACGCGTCAGGTGCAGGTGGTGCCGGTCGCCAGCGCCCGGCTGCAGTGCGAAATGGACTGCCGGCTCGCCGCCGGCGATCAAGCGGTCCAGCGGGGGGCGCTGACCGAAGCCTTGACCGTGGCCGGCGACGTCGTAACCCTGCTGCACCGCGCCATCGACTGCGGCGCGGTGATCGATCCGTGGAATCTGTTGGGGTTTGATGCGCATTTCAGCCTGTTCCCGGCACTGGAGAACAGCGTCCACGATCATCGCGCCGACGACCTGGTCGCGCTGATGGACAACCTGTTTGGACTGTACGCACGGACCTGGAGCGCGGCGGCGGCCGAGAACGCGCAGGAGATCTGCCAGCAGGTGCGCGAGCAGTTCGAACGCACCGCGTCCTGGTGGCGGCAGTTCGCGGCACACGAAGTCTCGAGCGTCGATGCGGTAGACGCCCACGAGGTGTTTCGGGCCGCCGAGCATGTCGCCGAGAGTCTGAACCTGTGGCACCAAGGGGGCGCGGGTGCGGGCGACCTTCGGTTCTGGGCCCCGTACGCGCATCGCTTCAACTCCCCGAACGCGTTCGCGCTGGTCGTGCAGGCTCTGCTGGAACGCGACGACTTCGTCGCCTCCATGTCGCTGCTCGTGCATTGGCTCAGCCAGGCCGACCACGTCCCGCTGGAACAAGGCACCAGTTCCTTTGACGCGCTGGCCCAGCAGTGGCTGCTGGCACTCCTGCAGCGGACCCGGGAACCGGCGCAGGAGTTGCCTCCTGCGGCGGCGCCGGGTGACCTCGTGCGCAAGTTCTTCGAGTTCCTGGAGGCCAACGCCGACGACTACTGGGAGGCGCCCACGTTCGCGCTGGCAGGTCCGAACGCGACGGCCGACCAGCCGGTTGCCGATCCGGACCCGGCCGACGTCGCCGCAGACGCGGACCAGGATGAACGCGACGAGGACGAGGACGAGGATGGCGGGCTCTACAGCGCGGCCTATGAAGGCGTGGTCTACACCGACAGTGCCGACGACGGGATCGACGGCGAGTTGTTCGACATCGGGGATGCGACCACGGACGAGCTGTCGCGCGAGTCGCGCCGCATCGTCGACCGCGTGACCTTCCTCAGTTCCCTGGCCAAGCTGTGGAAACTGGCCGCCGTCCATAATGCCCTGGCCGCGGGGCATGCCCCGCCGGCGTCCGGCGGCCTGGCGACGGACGCGGAAACCGTGCAGCACTGGATTCGACAGACCGTCGCGAACCACCGCCAGCTCCTGACGCTGCTCGACCAGGTCCGCCGCCATCGGATCCCCCTGGCAGGGCCCGATCCCGAGGCGTTGGCGCAATACGATCGGCAGCGCGTGGTGAAAGATGCCCTGCTGGAACGGATTGCCGCCAGCTGTGTCGACGTGGCCGATGCCGGCCACATGATGCTCGCCGCCTACGCCGCGCGGGGCGAGGGGAGCGACCCGAACATCGGTCGGCTGGGCGAGCACTTCGGGGAAGAGTCGGACGCGCTGGTCCGCGTGTTGGCCGCGGTGCTCCAGGGTGATCCGCAGGCGGTCCGCGACCAGTGGCCGGCGCTGCTGGCATCGCTGGCCGGTCAATCGCTGCTGTACGTGCCGCTCTCGAAGGACGGCGCCGCCGGGCGCGAGTCGCAGACGCGGCAGTACGTCGCCGCGCGCTGCCGTCAGGTCCAGCTGCAGCATCTGCTGGCGTGGCTGCCGCGCCGCGGCCTGTGGCTCGAAACGTGTCAGCTGATCGAAACCGCCCGGCGCATGGAGCGCAACAATCCGGTCGGGCCCGGGGCCGTGACGGAATTCGACGAGCTGTTCAAGACGGGCTACCGTGCGCTGGTCGACAGCCTCGTCACGTCGGCCGAGTCATGGGAGCCGACCCCCGGGCTGGCGCCCGAGAAGAACCTGGTTGCCACCCTCGAGTCGCTGACCGAGGTCCTCCTCGGGAGCTGGCTGCAGCACAGCCGGACCCTGCGCCTCTCGGTCCTGGAACGGATCGCCAGTGCCCGCAGCTGGGAACGGCTGGTCAAGTTCATCGAACGCTACGGAGCCGATGTCTTCACCCAGCGCTTCCTCAGCCTGGGAAATGTGCGCGGCATCCTGCACCAGGGCGTGGGCAACTGGCTGGCTTGTGTGGAGCGGGAGGCGGGCCCCGACCCACCCTGGAGACTGCTGCAGGAACTGGATTCGCGACTCAGCCGCCAGGAGGCGGTGGACATCCTGTCACTGATCCTGGAGGCCGTCCTGGAGAACTACGGCGAGTACCGCGACTACAACAGCACCACGACCCAGTCCGATCGCGGCGACTTGCTCTACATGTTCCTCGATTTCCTGCGGCTGCGGACCGAATATGACCGGGTGTGCTGGCATCTCAAGCCGGTCATCCTGGCCCACGAGATCCTGGTCACGCGCCGTCAGGAGAAGGCCGCCCGGCGGTGGCGACGCGCCTTGACCGAACGCATCGGCCAGGAGGCCGAACACTACCTGGAGCGCCTGCGCGCACTGCAGGACACGTACGCCATGCGGATGTCCACTGTCGCGGACCGGATCGCCGAACGGTTCGCGCGGCCGATGATCATCGATCGGATGCGGGCGATGGTCCGCCCCGCGATGGCAGAAGCCCAGCGCCCCGGTGCCACCCCCGTCCTGGAGCTTCTGGAGTACGAAACACAGCGACTGGCGGGCGAGTCGACAGGTCTGGGTTTTGACTTGCCTGTGTGGCTGCTGGCCTTAGAGGAAGAAGTTGACCGAGCGCGTGAGCCGGCTCATCGTCGTCGCGTCGAGCACGAACTGGCGTCCGTCATGCCATGCGTGGCGCTGTCGCGCGACGAGATCCAGCGGCAGCTGGCCGCCTGCACGCGCGAACCGGTGTGAACCCGCGCGCGGCCGCGGTCCCCACCCGGACGGGCGGCGCCGCAGAGGCAAGGGCGCATGAACACGATCGCCGAGCTCGTGACCTGGCTGCGAGACGAGGATGCCGCTCGCCTGGCCTCCCTCTGGCAGCACGCGGATCGCGTGCGTCGTCAGTCCGTGGGCGACCAGGTGCATCTCCGGGGACTCGTCGAATTCTCCAACCATTGCGGCCGAGCCTGTGCCTACTGCGGCCTGCGGCGAGACCACCACGAGCTGGTTCGCTACCGCATGACCGAGGACGAGATCCTGCAGTGCGCCCAGCAGGCCGTGTCGTTCGGTTACGGCACACTGGTCCTGCAATCGGGCGAAGACTTCGGCGCGGGCACCGATTGGGTGACCGCGCTCGTACGGCGGATCAAGCGGCAGACGCCTCTGGCCGTGACGTTGAGTCTGGGTGAGCGCCGGCCGGAGGAACTGGCCGCGTGGCGCGCGGCCGGCGCGGATCGCTACCTGCTGCGGTTCGAAACCTCCAACCGACGGCTCTTTGAGCGCGTGCACCCGCCGCGACCCGGCGAACCTCCCTCGGACCGCATCGGGCTCTTGCGGACACTCCGCCAGCTGGGCTACGAGGTCGGCAGTGGCGTGATGGTCGGCATTCCGGGACAAACGTATGACGATCTGGCGCACGACATCCGGTTGTTCCGGGAGCTGGACCTGGACATGATCGGCGTCGGTCCGTATCTGCCGCATCCCGCGACACCGCTGGCGGATCCGGTCGGCCGTCCCTCCGTGCCCCCCGCCGACCAGGTTCCCAGCAGCGAACTGATGACCTGCAAGGTGATTGCGCTGGCGCGGCTGACCTGCCCGCGTGCAAATATCCCCGCCACGACCGCGTTGGCTACCATCAGTCCGGATCGTGGTCGGGAGCTCGGCCTGCAGCGCGGAGCGAATATCATCATGCCCAACCTGACGCCGGCCAGGTATCGCGCGTTGTACGAGATCTATCCGGAGAAGGCGTGCCTGCGCGAGACCGCGGACCAATGTCACGCGGGCCTTGCCTCGCGCATTGAACAGCTCGGACGCGAGATCGGCGGCGGCCGCGGTGACTCCCCCAACTTCGTGCACCGCCGCGACGCATCCGCCGCGAATGACGCGTGACGTGCGAGAAGAACGATGAGCACTCCTTCAATGTTCAATGTTCGATGTTCGATGTTCGATGTTCGATGTTCGATGTTCGATGTTCGATGTTCGATGTTCGATGTTCGATGTTCGATGTTCGATGTTCGTTCGCACACCGCCCGCTCACAGCAGGTCGGGCCAGAGGGCATCACTCACCAGGAGGCCTTCTCGCGTGAGGCGGATGCGGTCGCCGGTGTCCTGCACGAGTCCCCAGGCGGCGAAACGGCGCAGCGGGCGGCCGGCCAGTTCGTCCAGGTCGCAGCCGGTGCGCTGGCGGAACTCCGCCCGGGAAATGCCTTCGAGCATCCGCAGCCGAAACACGAGCATCTCGCGGGCGCGGTCCACCGCCGTCAGCCGTTCCGACTCGGCCACCGGCGAGAGACCCGCCCGGACGCGGCGCAGGTAGGTGAACGTGCTGCGGTGATTCGTTTCGCGGCACCCGTCCACGTAGCGTGCGGCGCCGGGGCCCACGGCCAAATACGGCTCACCGCGCCAGTAGACCTCGTTGTGGCGACAGCGGTGCCCGGGCCGCGCGAAATTCGAGACCTCGTAGTGTTCCCAGCCGGCCGCGATCAAGCGGTCCCAGGCCAGTTCGAGCCGCGCGCGCTGGGTCTCTTCGTCGGGCGGCCGCAGGGTGCCCCGGAGTCGCCGGCCCCAGAAGGTCGTGCCCTTTTCGAAGGTGAGCGTGTAGACCGACAGATGGTCCGGTTCCAGCGCCAACGCTGCATCGAGATCCGCGCGCCACTGGTCGCCGGTTTCGCCGGGCACCGCACAGATCAGGTCCAGCGACACAGAGGGGAACGCGGCGCGTACGAGCGGGTAGATCTGCCGGATGTCGGCCGGACGGTGCGTGCGCTGGAGCTGTTCCAGTTTGTGCGGATCGAAGGATTGCGCGCCCAGGCTGAGCCGATTGACGCCGGCGGCGCGCAGTGCCTCGAGTCGCGCCGGGTCGAGGCCATCCGGATTGGCCTCGGCCGACCACTCATAGCCGTCGCGCGGCGGACAGGTCTCGCGAAGCAGCGCGCACAAGCGGGCCAGCCGTGCGGGTGTCAGCGCCGTGGGTGTGCCGCCGCCAAGGTACAGCGTGTCGACGGGCACGGGGCCCCCGACCGACCGCAGCTCCTGCTCGATGGCCTGCAGGTACGGCTCCTGCAGATCGTCGCGGCCCGCCACCACCGTGAAGTTGCAGTAACCGCAGCGGCGGCGGCAGAAGGGCACGTGGACGTACACGGCGCGCGGTGCCGCGGGCGGGGGATCTTCCACCATGGCGCTCCCCGTCAGAGCCACAGATGGGCGCGGCCCCCCAACAGGTCGGGCAGGGCCTTCGTCACGAACTCGCGAATCTGCCGCGCATGATAGCGGGTGCTGAAGTGGGCAAACAGGACCTGTTCGTTCTGGAACCGGTCCCGTCGCTGCACGATATCGTCCAGGTGCAGGTGCCCATGTTTGTGGATCTTGTCCTTGCGGTGACTCGGCGCGACAAACGTCATCTCGGCAATCAGGATTTCCGCGCGATACATATCGGGGTTGTCATCGAGTCCTTCGGGACGGCTGTCCCCCAGGTACGCCACGCGCGGCAACCGCGTCTCGGCCACGACGTCCACGCCGGAGAGCCGCAGGTCGCGGATCTCGTCGCCGCTCAGATGCGTATACTCCGGGCGCAGCTTGCGGCGGCGTTCCCAGACGATGTAGCCCAGCGACGGCACGGTGTGGGCCGTCGCGTGGGCCGTGACGAGCAGCTCGCGGGAGAGCGCGATTTCGTCACCTGGCCGGACGGCCACCAGATCGCAGGGGAGCCGCCCCCGATCCAAACGGCTCACCAGCCGGAGCAAATGCTGCATGATGTCGACCGCGTGCGCGGGCAGGTAGATCGTAGGCGGCTCCATCTTCATCATCCGCCGCCGCGCGATGTAGACGGGCAGCGCCGCGATGTGGTCGAGATGCGTGTGCGAGACAAACCAGACGGGCGTGCCCATGAACTCCCAAGGCTGTGCGCCGAGATCGAACCCCAGTTTGAGTTCGGGGATCCGCCAGTACGTCTGCACGGCGGCACGCGAATAGCCTTCGACGGTCAGCCCCTTGTGCACGAGCGTCTTGATAGGAGCGTTTTTCGGCATCGCAGTTCCTGGACCGAGGGCGGCGCTGAGCGAGGGCGGCGTTCCCGAGCGTCCTGATCGTAGCATAATCCCGCGCCGCCGTTCAGCGTGGCTGTGCCGGGCGATTCGGCTCGGGCACCGGCGCGGAGCCGTATTCATCGACTTCCGACAGGTCCAGCGGCGCGGCGAACCGCGAACCGGGCGAAATCCAGATCTCCCCCTGCTCCTGCTCCTGGTGCGTGTGCACGCTGTGATGTCGCACGAGTTCCAGCAGGGCCAGGAAGACGCCGATGAGCGCGGCCTTGGGCATGCCGGGCTCGAACATCTCGGAAAACGCCACACGCCCCTGGGCCACGAGCCGTTGGTGAATGCGCTCCATGTGCACGTGAATCGGCGTGTCGTCGTACACAATGCTCGCCGGCTGCGCCGCCCGGCTGTCACGCATGATGCGCCCAAAAGCGCTGACCAGATCCCACAACTCCATCTCCTGAATCGGTCGGTCGGCCGGGTCGACACGCCGCGGCGGCAAATCGTCCGCCAGCCGCGCGTACCGCGATTGCCACTGTCGGCTGCGTTCCTCCAACACGCTCGCCGCGTCCTTGTACTTCTTGTACTCCAACAACTGCTCCACCAGCTGCCCGCGGGGGTCGTCCAGCGGCGCCTGGTCCTCATCCGCCTGCGGCAGCACCTGCCGCGACTTGATCTCAACCAGTATGCTGGCCAACTCCAGGAAATCCCCCACCGCGTCGACATCCAGGACTTCCAGCACCGTGAGGTAGTCCAGGTATTGCTGCGTGATCAGGGCGATCGGAATGTCGGTGATCTCGACCTCGTGCTTGCGCACCAGGAACAGCAGCAGGTCCAGCGGACCGCGGTACGTATCAAGTGTTACGCTGAAGCTCATCGTCCACCCAGGCCACGCTGTCCACCCCGCCACCCCCCCTCCGGGGATCGCCCGTGTCGGGGAGTACTCCCGTTGCGTGTAATAATCGGTACGCTCGGCACGGATTCTCCAATCTGACGGGCAAGCTGGCAAGTCGGGCGAGCCGGTGAAGTTGCGGCGTCCGCCGGGTCGCGACGGTCGATGCCGTGCAGATGTTAGAATTTTGCCAGGAATTTATCGTAGGTGGCAGGGCGGGCGTTTGGTATATTCGTGGTGCTCTGCGGGAACCGCGTGGTGTGGTTCCCTGCAGTCCGCGGAACCTGGATGTCTCCCGGAGAACCAACTTCGCAGTCGGCATGGCAAGCCGGTGTGTTCCTCGTTCGTTTACTCGGGCGCCGATCGCAGCGGGGTCGCGAGGATGATAGAGATCAAGCACAGAGAAACTGGCCAGGTTCTTCTGCAGATCGACGCCGAGTCTGCGGCGAGCCACTGTTTTGACAGTTGCCGACTGCCGGGAGCGAACTTTGCCGGGATGGACCTGCGGAAGGCGGATTTTCACAACGCGGACGTGCGTGAGGCGGATTTCAGCAACTGCAATCTCGAGGGGGCGACGTTTCACAGCGCCAGCTTGACGGGCGCGAGTTTTGTCCACGCGAATTTGCGCGGGGTCAACTTCACGGATGCGCTGCTGGAGGGCGCTCAGCTGCGCGACACCGAATGTGCGGGCGCCATCTTTCGTTATGCCCGGCTGCCCAAAGCCGATCTGACCGGCGCGAATCTGACGGGGGCGGATCTGAGCGTGGCGGATCTGCGCGGCAATCTGAACGAGGCCAATCTGACGCGGGCGGATTTGCGGGGCGCGGATCTGACCGGCGCCAACCTGATCGGCGCCAACCTGACGCTCTCCAACATGTTCGATGCCAAGCTGGCGGACGCCAAGATGGCGCGCATCAAGATGGAGGGGGCGATCGGTCCGCACGGGCAGCGGGTCGGTGCGACCGTGGCCACGCGACGCAAGACGGCGCGTCCCTGGTGGCAGTTCTGGGCCTGAGCCGCGCGGCGACTCACGCCACCTGCGCCAACACGTACGGGCCCTTGGGAATCACCGCGATCGTGGCGCGCTCGCCATAGGCGGCCAGCGCCTGTGCCACCGCGTGTTCCACGGTCGGCGCGCTGCGCACGAAGAGCCGATTCAAGACGTCGGGGGACAGGCCGTCACTGACCATCGTCACGTGCGCGCGTCGACGCACCTTGGCCAGCTCCTCCAACTGCCACTGGTCCATCACGAAATAGTCCGTCGACTGGATGCGCTGCACAAACGTCTCGAGGTCGGAAAACTCCTCGAACAGCCGGGCAAAGGGCGGACTGCCCACGCCTTCACTCAGGCTGGCCGCAATGATGATCGTGCCGCCCGGTCTGACAATCGGCAGCGCGCCGGTCATGCCTTTGATGGACTGGTAGAAGGTCGTGTCGAGCGGATACCCGGCGCTGCTGGTGACGACGATGTCCACCAGTTCGTCCACGTGATCCGTGACGACCTGGCGAACGTACGCGACGCCTTCGAGGAACGCGGCTTCCATGTCTCCGGCGACGAACTTGAGCGGGCGGCGATGGTCGTCCAGGACCACGTTGAGGATGAAATCGCACCCGGCGCGGCGACCAATCCACGTATTCTCCTCATGGACGGGATTGCCGTCCAGGATGCCGCAGTCCGCGCGCGGATGCTCGAGAAACTGCGGGCTGTGCCAGACGCGGACCGTGTCCAGCGCGGCGATGCCGGGACAGATCAGTTTGCGTCCGCCCGAATAGCCGGCCATCAGATGCGGCTCGATCAGCCCCACGGTGATCTTCAGATCGGCCTGCACATAGCGTGAATCGATCCACATCGGCACGCCGCGCGGGCTCGCTCCCAGAAACGTGTGTTCCTCGCGCACCTGGCCGTGGTGGTTCTCGACGCGGTACTGCCGGGCGATGTCCGGACCGAGAATCTCGACCAGCTCGTCCCCTTCGTTGGGGCGATGCAGCCCGGTGGCGATCAGGATCAGGATCTTGTCGCGCGGGATCCCGGCCTGTTCGAGTGTCGCCAGAACGGGGGGCAGCATGAGCGCATTGGGCACGGGGCGGGTGATGTCGCAGACGACGATGCAGGCGTCGCGTTTGCCCGCAGCCAGCGCAGCCAGCGGGGGCGTGCCGGTCGGCCGGGCGAGCACCTGGGCCAGCGCCGTGACGGGATCGGCCAGCGGCTGCGCCGGCTGATACGCCAGGGTCCGGACGACCTGCGCGTCGGGCAGTTCCACGTCGAGTCCCTGGCGGCCGTATTCCAGGCGGACACGCATCGACTAGGTTTCCTCTTCCGCCTTCTTGGCCTTCTTCTTCTTTTTCAAGGCGACCTTCGGCACCAGGACCTTGGGCAGGCCCAAGACGGGGTCGCCCTCCTCCCACCGCTCGGATTCCTTCAACTTCTCAATGCGTTCGGCACGCGTCAGCACGTTGCGGGACCGGACGGACGCCGCGCGGATCCTGAGGCTTTTATCAATGGTCATCGACATCTGCTCCTGCCGTTTCGCCGCGAATCGGGGTGAGCTCCGAGTATAGAGTTTGGCACCCCGACGGGCAACCGCGCCGGTGTCCCGCCGCGTCCCGGTGCAGCTCTGCGCGCCCGGCCGGCCCCGGGGATCATTCGTCGTCCGCTTCGACGGCCCGAATGGCCCGCAGGAACTCGCCGACCGTCGCCGGCCGTTCGTGGGGGTTGGGACGCAGGCAGCGCATGATGGCCTTGGCCAGCGTCCGGTTCAGCGTGGGGCGGTATTCCAGCACGTCCCGCGGGAGCTGGGTGTCATGGGCCAACGCGGCCTGGCCGGTCGTGTCCGTCACCGGCCACGGCAGCTCATAGGTGCAGATCTGGTAGGCAGATACCCCCATGGCAAACACGTCCAGCCGCTGGTCCGTGGCCCGGCGGCGGACCAGTTCCGGCGCCATGTACAGGGGCGTGCCGGTCCGGTTGCCCGGCTGCATGAACTCAGGAAGCATGGGTACCGACAGGCCGAAATCGATCAGCTTGATGTTGCCGGTGTCCGCCTCGTAGATGAAATTCCGCGGGCAGACGTCCCGGTGGATGAACTGCCGGCTGTGCACATATTCCACCGCTTCGGCCATCTGCCGCACCAGGCGCAGGCGCTGACCTTCCAGACACCGGTCCCGGTTATAGAGGAGCTGGTGCAGGCCGGGCCCGCGGACATACTCCATCACGATGAACGGCAGCCCGTCGTGGGTCGTACCGTGCTCATACGTCTCCACCACCAAGGGATGGTGCATGCCGGCGGCAATCTCCCCTTCGCTGGGCTTCTTGAGTCCCTTGAACCGCGCTTCGAACACAGCGAGTTTGTCGCGATCGGCGATCTTCAGCCCCACCACCCGTTCCAGCTTGCGGTCGCGGGCCATGTAGAACTTCGACATGGTTCCCGACACGGCCTCGCGCAGGATCTCAAACCGCGTGCGCACATCCACGCGGTCGCTGTGAAACATGGCCTGCAGCCGCTCGAAAAAACCCATGCTGTCAATCTAGGTTGCGGAGGCGGTTCGAGCAACATCCGCGGCGGGAAACGGGTCATTTCCCGCAGTAGTCGATGCTGCGGGCGATTTCGCTCTTGAGCTTGTCCCGCGGCACGATCCGGTCGATGTACCCGTGCTCCAGCAGAAACTCACTGGTCTGGAACCCCTTGGGCAGTTCGATCCGCAGTGTGGCCTTGATTGTCCGGGGACCGGCGAACCCGATCAGCGCTTTCGGTTCCGCAAACACCAGATCTCCCAGCGCGGCGAAACTGGCGGCCACGCCCCCCATGGTCGGATTGGTCAGCACCGAGATGAACAACCCGCCGGCCGCGTCGAATCGCGCCAGCGCGGCCGACACCTTGGCCATCTGCATGAGCGACAGAATGCCTTCATGCATGCGGGCGCCGCCGCCCGAACCGCTGATGATGATCAACGGCAGACGCTCCTCGGTGGCGCGTTCCACCAGCCGCGTCAACCGTTCCCCCACCACCGATCCCATGCTGCCCATGATGAACGCCGAATCGGTGACGCCAAACGCGACGCGGCGGGCCCGGATCATGCCGGTCCCGGTCAGCGCGGCGTCGGTCAGCCCAGTCCGGGCCTGCTCCTCGAGGAGCCGCTGGGCGTACGGCGTCTTGTCGCAGAACCCGAGCGGGTCGGTGGGACGCAGGTCGGCATCCCATTCCTCGAAGGTCCCGTCGTCGAGCACCTGGCGAATGCGGTCGCGCGCCGCGACATAGAAGTGGTACTCGCACTCCGGACAGACCCCTAACGAGCGTTCCACTTCCTTGCGGAAGATGATCGCTTCGCAGCCGGGGCAGCGCTGCCACAGCCCCTCCGGAACTCCACGTTTCTGTCGCTTCATCACGTCTCCGCACGGGGTTCCCGCGACTGGTCCGGGAGCCACACCGGCACCGGCTCGGCGGCTCGATGTCCCGGCGGGTGCATCTCCAGCATCTTCCAGTCCGCCGTGTCCGTTTCCGCCTGCCACAGATCGTCCAGCGGCTCGTCCGCCTGCAGCAGGCCGCGCACCACGCTGGCCATGGGCTCGGGTACGACCAGCGCGATCGTGCCGGCGCGATGCCGTTTCAAGAGCTTCGTGACGGCCCGCCGCGCCCGCTCGCGCGCGGCCTGCACCGACTCGCCCTCCGGCGGGCACACCAGTTCGGGGAACTCACGGCAGTGCCGATAGGTCCTCGGCTGCGTCTGCCGCACCTCGTCGATCAGTTTGCCGTGCCACAGGCCGTGGTTGAGGTTCTGCAACTGCGCCACGACCTTGACCTTCAAGCCGCGGTCGCGCGCCAACGCCTCCGCCGTCTGCAACGCCGATTGACACTTGGCCGCGTAAATCGCCTCGATCGGCGCCGCCGCCAGTTCGCGCACGGTTCGTGCCACCTGTTCCGCGCCGGTCACGCTCAGCGGGATATCCAGCGATCCCTTGATGCGTCCCTGATCGTCCAGATCGGTGGCACCCGGCTGGACCAGGACAATCCGTACCATACTTGTTCGCGTCCTCATGAAGAAGCGGTCGCCAGGCGGCCGAGTCGCTGGAGCGCCGCAGCGTAATCGCCGGACCCGAGGATGGCCGAGCCGGCCACCAACAGGTTGGCGCCCGCCGCTGCACAGCGGCCAATGGTCACCTCGTTGATCCCGCCGTCGACTTCCAGCAACACGTCGTCGCGAACCAGCCGCCGCAAGTGCCGCAGCCGGCTCACCGCGATCTCGTCAAACTCCTGCCCCCCAAAACCCGCCGGTACGCTCATCACCAACACCACGTCGCACTCGTCAAGATGGGGCTCGATTCGCGCCACGTCAGTGGCTGGATTGAGCGAGATGCCGCACGCGGCCCCGGTGTCTCGAATCTGCCGCAGGACGTCGCGGGGCTGCTCCAGCGCTTCGATGTGCACCGTCAGACAGTCGGCACCTGCTGCGAAAAACTGCGCGATGTAACGCTGCGGCTGGCAGATCATCAAGTGCACATCCAACGGCAGTGCCGTCGAGCGCCGTACCGCCTCCACCACGGGCAGGCCGAACGACAAGTTGGGCACCAGGCATCCGTCCATCACATCCAGATGCAGGGCCGCCGCCCCCGCCTGCTCGAGCCGTTCCACTTCGCGGGCCAACTGCCCGAAATCGGCTGACAACAGCGACGGCAAGACCACCGGCTGGTGCGTGCGCAAACTCAGAAATTGATCACGTCGCGACATCGAGGAGCATCCCGCATGAACATGCGCAGCAGGGCAGCAGGCAGTCAGACTTCCGACGATAACTTCCAGCCGGCGTTTCGCGCCGCTCCCTCTCCAAAACTCCCGGCCCGGCGGCACGCCGCGTGCCGCATCAGGTCCAGCCGCAATGGGAACATGCTCCGAGTCAGGCCTCGTCAGCGCGGGTCAGAATGGCGAGATTCTAGCAGTCCGTGCCAGCAACGTCAGTACGTCTTTTGGACGGTCGCTGTAAGTGATTATTTCCAAAGCGCTTACGAAATACACCCGGCCACGGGCCGTACCCCACCGCCCCCCAACGCGTGCGTCGAGCCGCGGCCCGGGCTGCAGCCGGCGCGGCTGACACGACGGGCCTGGGTAGTTGAATGGCCGAACATCTTTACGCTGGCTGCAGTTGCGGATTTGTTCCGCGAAAAGGCCATTCGGATCATAGGACCAGCCTCTCATGGACACACAGAGACGCGGAGAGGCAGGCGAACGGGGCTGGTGCTCTGTGGCTCCGTGCCTCCCTGAGAGAAAATCGCGTGCGGCTCTCAATCCAGGTCCTGGCTCAGCGGCAGTTCGTCCAGACTGCTCAGCCCGAAGAGTTCGAGGAAGCGGTCGGTCGTCGCGTACCGGGGCGTGCGAGGTTTCTTCTGCGGCCGGTCGAGCCGGAGCAATCGGCGGCGCACGAGCTGTGCCAGGATGGCCCCGCAGGGACGACCTCGCAACTGCTCGATCTGGGCCCGCGTGAGTCCCTGCTGGTAGGCGACGATCGCCAGCACATCCACGGCGGCCTGCGAGAGTCGCGCTTCCCGGACACGGCCGTAAAACACGTTCCGCAGCGCGGCCAGCTCGTCGTGCAGCACCAGTCGGTACCCCGCACCCGCCGACACGATGTGAAACGCGTGGCCGTGTTCCGCGTAGGTCTGGTTCAAGTCGCGGACCAGTTCTTCGACTTCCCGCGCCGGCACCCCGCGCATCAGCTGGGCGATCTGTTCGGCCGTCAGGGGCTCGTTGCCCGGATGCCCGACAAACAGGATCGCCTCGACGATCGATCGCGGGCAGAGGTCGCAGACCTCGTCCTCGCTCCCGGTGTCGGGGGTCGTTTCGAGGATCTCGGCGAGTGAGCCGGGGGGAGCCTCGATGGGGCGTTCGTACGGATCGGCGCCCTTGCCCAGCAGCTGGGCGTAGGCCGCCGAAAGTTCCTCCAGGGAAATGCCCTGATCGTCCGGCACCGACTCGAACTGATCCAACCCCAGCTCGGTCTCCGGCTGCGGCCGGTCCGGTTCGCGCCCCCGCGGTGTGCTCACCATCGCTCTGCGACCTGCCGTTTCATGAAGGCCAGTCCGTCGCGGGCCAGCTGTTCCTCCGATTCGTACATCCGCCGCCAGATCTTGGTGGCGGCCACGAGTTCCGGGAGCGCGAGCCCAAAGGCCTCGATCATCAGCCAGCCGTCGTATCCCACGGCGTGGAGCGTATCGAAGGTGGCCCGCCAGTTGACGCTGCCGGTGCCGGGCGTACTGCGATCATTCTCGGAAATGTGGACGTGGGTCAGCACGTCCGCGCAGGCCCGCACCGACTGCTCGGTGTTCTTCTCCTCGATGTGCGCATGAAACGTGTCGTACATGGCGCGGCAGTGCGAGTGATTGACGGCCTGGACGAAGCGGGCCGAGTCGGCGTGCGTGTTGAGAAAATAGCACTCGAACCGGTTCAGACACTCGATCCCCAGCGTGACGCCGACCTGCTGCGCGTACTCGGCCACCTGCGACATCGATTCCACCCCCCACTGCCACTCGTCGGCCGTGGGCCCCCGTCCGGTGAAGTAGCCGAGCGCCGAGTGGAACGGGCCGACCAGGTGCGTGCAGCCGGCGGCCTGGCAACAGTCGAGGGCGCGTTTGTTGTTGGCCACGCCCGCGGCGCGGCAGGCCGGGTCGGGACTGATGGGGTTGTCGCCTTCACCTCGGACCGTGACCGCCGTACGTTGCAGGCCGAGGTCATCCAGGTGGCGCGCCCAGGCCGCGTACTTCTCGACCGTCAGGTTGAACATCGGCAGTTCCACCCCGTCGTAGCCCATGGCCTTCAGCCGCTCCAGGACCGGCAGCAGATCGTCGTGCAGGTCGCCCGTCCACAACAGCAAGTTCATCCCGAATTTCATGTGCGTTCTCCAGCATTTCCGGGCTCGGAATCGTCCGTCAGCAGTTCACCGGCGCGCTGCCGCACGCGCTGCCGCGCACCAGGCAGCGCGGCCAGGATCGTCGCAGGCAAGGGACGCAGTCGGACGCGCCGCATGACACGATTGAGGCGTAAGAGCAGTTTGGCATCGTCCAGATAGTCGTACAAGAACCGCTCGCGGCAAAACAGGCAGATCAGGCCGGCCAGCCCCGGCGCCGGGCCGGTCGTCATGAGGGCGACGGCCCGCGCCACCAGGTTGGGGTCGATCACCGCCAGGGCGGCGTAGTACTGATCGAGCCGTCGCACGTCGCGTTCGATCAGCGCGGCGTCCAGGAGGATCTCGACCAGAATGTGCCCCAGGAAGCTGGGGCGAAAGCCGGGGTCCCCCGCCAGCTGTTCGCGGGCGAGCACGGTCAGTTCCAGGCTGAGCTCGGCAAAGGCGCGGGTGCGATGAAACCAGCGGTCGTCGTCGTGGTGTCGCACCACGCCGGCCGCCAGGGCCGCCCGGCGCGGATCGGCATCCTGCACCCACGGCCGCGCCAGCCGGGCCCGGGCGCGCACGCGGCGATCCACCACGCTCAACCACTCCGGCACCGCCGTCCCGGCCAGGAAATACGGCTCCTGCACGTGGTCGTAGCCGTGGGCAAAGTAGTTCATGACCGGTCCGCACGGCAGAGGTGGCCGTCAGGCGACGTCGACCCACTGCCCGCTCTGGGCACTGGCCAGCACGGCATCGCACACCTGCTGGGTCCGCAGGCCCGAACGGAAATCGGGCTGGGCCGGCTGCCCCGTCGCCATGCCCTGCAGGTAGTCGGCGATCGTGTGCACGAACGTGTGTTCGTATCCGACGGTGCAGCCCGGCACCCACCACTTCTTCATGTACGGATGCTCGAAGTTCGTCACATGGATCCGCTGCCAACCGGTCAGGTGATCTTCGACCTTCTTGCCGGTGGCCGGGTCCGCATAGCGGAAGTAGTCCAGGTACTGCGGGTCTTCCAGATCGAAGAACACGCTGCCCGCTTCTCCGTTCAACTCGAACGTGTTGTAGTTCTTGCGGCCGCGGGCGTAGCGGGTGCTTTCGAACGTTCCCATCGAGCCGTTCTCGAACACCGCCAGGAACATGCAGGCGTCGTCGATCTTGACCGGCTCCACTTTCCCGGTGTCCTGGTGCAGCCGCTCCCTGACGAAGGTCTCGGTCTTGGCGACGACGCGGCGGATGGGCCCGTTGAGCCATTCGGCGGTATCGATCGAATGGGCCAGCAGATCTCCCGTCACGCCGGAGCCGGCGGTCTTGGCGTCCAGGCGCCACAGCGCGGCGCCACCTTGCGGGACGTCGGCCGAGATGGTCCAGTCCTGCAGGTACGTGGCGCGGTAGTGGAACGGCCGGCCGATCCGGCCCTCGTCGATCAGTTGCTTGGCCAGCGAGATGGCAGGGACGCGGCGGTAATTGAAGCAGACGAGGTTCGCCACACCAGCCTTCTCGACAGCCGCCACCATCTCCTGCGCCTCGGCCGCGGTCATGGCCAGCGGCTTCTCGCAGATGATGCTCTTGCCGGCCGCCGCCGCGGCCAGGACGATCTCCTTGTGCGTCACGTTGGGCGTGCAGATGTCGATCTGGTCGATGTCCGGGCGAGCGATCAGCTTGCGCCAGTCCGACTCATACGACTCAAACCCCCACGTGTCGGCGAAGGCTTTCAGTTTGTCCTCGGGCTCGAGCGCGCAGATGGCCTTGAGGACCGGCTGCCGGGGGAGGGGACTGAAGAAGTTCCCGACCTTCCGGTAGGCGTTCGAATGCGCGCGGCCCATAAAACCCATGCCGATAATGCCGACGTTCAGTGGTGTTGCCATGGCTTTCGCGACCTCCCAGTGGATGACGTACAGATAGAATCTTCAACGGCGTTGCCACGCCGGCTACCGTGCGCCGCACAGGCGCGGCGGGCTCCGCCGCCCGCACTCAACCCGACGGCCTGGTCGACATTCACCCGTAGGTGCGGATCAGGTCATCCAGCGCCGCCTTGCACTTGGCCGTGGCGTCCCAGGCGTTCGGCCAGAAACACAGATCGATCGTCCACCAATCGTCCGGGCAGCCGGCCTCGACGATGGCCGGCATGAATTCGGGGAAGTCCAGCTTCCCCTCGCCGAACGGCGGATGCGTGCTGGTCTTGTGCTCGTTGATCGTGCCGTCCGAGTCGATCAGGTGGAGCCGGCCGATCTTGCCCCGCAGCCGCTGGGCCAGCTCGCGAATCCCGCCGGGCAGCGTCTCCGGCTGACCCGGCTGCCGCCGGCCGTGGACGGCCACGTTGTCGGCGTGGCAGGTGTCGAACATGACGTAGAAGTTGTCATGGCCCACGCCGTCCAGGACGCGCTGGATGTCGCTCGGCTTGTTGAACGCGAAACCGGGCTCGAACTCCCACACCACGCGGATGCCGCAGTCGGCGGCCTGCTGGGCGGCTTGCCGCCAGGTGTGGCAGACCCGCTCGAGCGCCGCGTCGTACGCGACCTGACGTGTGACCTGTTCGGGCCGTGTTTCGCCCGGCACCTCGCCCAACACCCAGGGGTCTTCGGTCGTGTCCACGCGGATCACGTCGATCCCCAGATCCTGGCAGAAGGCCAGATTCTTGCCGAACGTCGCCAGATACGACTTGTTGTCCGGGGCCGTGATCAGCCGTTCGCCCCACAGATCAGCGGCTAACCCACTGCAGCCCATGCCGCGGGACACCCATAATTCCCGCACCGCCGCGCGCTGGTCCGGCGTGGCCAGTTGGTCCGGGTTCGGGTGGATGCCGAACCCGCCCAGCTCCAGGCCGTCGAATCCCAGCCGGTGCAGCCCGTGGACAACGTCCTCAAACCCGATCGGTTCCTTCTGATTGAACAGAAACGCCCAGGTCCCAATCGAAGTGCGTTTGGACATGGTGCTTACCCTTTCCGCTGCAAGCTGTTACTTCTTGTAGTCACCCACGTTGGGAACGTTGGCGTGCACATCCGGACCGAAATACCGCAGGCCCACCAGCGGTTCGCTGCCGGTGTTGACGACTTCGACGCCGGCCTGCGCGGCCTCGAACGTGATGAAGACCTCGTCTTCCGTCTCCGCGCCAAACCGGATCATGGCGGGCGTCTGCAGGTTGAGCTTGCCCAGCGAACCTTTCCCCTGCACCGTGATCCAGCCGCTGGCGCCGGGATCCCGAATGGTGCAGCGGGCACCCGGTTCGAGTGTCAATTCTTTGGCACTGAACAGCTGCTTCCCGTCGATCCGGCCGTAGACAATCCACTTGTCGACCCAGCCCGGTCCCTGCGCCGCGACAATCGGTTCGAGATACGTGTGCTCCTTGAAGTGCGTATCGACGTTCTTCTCCCAGTCGAGCTGTTCGATGATGTAGTCCAGGTCGTGCTTCTTGTCCTCCGGCACGTCCTTGACGCACAGCGACCAGGGCACCTCGCGCCCCTCCACCAGCGACTGGAACATGCCGAACACGTCGCTGCCCCACTGCGGTTCGTAGGTGCACAGCGACCCGGGCGCGTGCAGCACGCCCGGCGGGATCAACCAGCCGCTCCCGCGCTTGAGCCGGTACGCCCGCGACAGGTCCAGGATCCCATTGTCCCCCTTGCTCCAGTTCTCCAGGCACTGGCGGAGCTGGGCCTTGGTCGTGCCCGGCTCGAGTCCCATGAACGTGTAGCAGAAGTTGTTGTCGACGTTGTTGTACTGCGGCGAAAAGTAGTAACTTTCCGGCTTCCCTTCCTGACCCGTCAACCGGGCGTGCTCTTGCTTCTGGTGCATGTGGTGCGGGATGGGCCCCATGTTGTCGAAGAATTTGGAGTAGACCGGCCAGCGCTGGTATTCGTTCCACATGGCCTGGCCGATCAGGCGCGGGCCCGCCGCCGCGACGGCGTCCTTGAGCGTGAACTGCTGCCCGCCGAAACTGACAAAACTCAACCCTTCGTGCCACACGCGTCCCTGGTTGGCGGCTTCGGTCGTGCTGGCAAACCACCGCTCGTCAATGCCCCCGCGCTCCGCCCCGTACGCATACAGATCGTCCGGGTGCAGCTTCAGGCGGCGTCCGGGATGCAGGAAGCTGCGGGGCACCCAGGTGGGGGTGAGCCGCAACAGGCCGCCGCTCGCCGACAGGGCCTGCTCAAGTACCGAACCCACCGCGCCGCCTTGAATCACGTTGGTCGCAATCATCGTTGTCCTCCCGAAACCATGGTGTGGCAGAACCCGTCGCGAACGCCAGTCCCGCCGCTGGCGGGTCCGCGTGCCCCGGGGACTTCTGGACCGTGTTTTTTGTCCCCTGCTTTGTATTCACTTTGGCACACGCTCGCAAGTAACGCCCGCAGAAATCGCGCTGCCGAGGCGCGCGACTGGTCAGGCGCCGCGCCGCACCGTACATTGATACCCGCGGCGGGCGCTGCCGCCGCGTACCCGCACCGCCCCCTTCGGCAGACAGGAGCGCCGTCCATGACACAGAAATCCTGGACCTGGATCCACCGGACCGACGGGATCTACGTCGCACAAGCCCGCCTCACGCCCGAGATGGTCGGCGGAGCCCACGTCGGTTACCTGATCGAGAAACAACGCCTGGCGGGCGGCCCGAGTGACGGCGTGGACGTCGTGCACGTGAATAACGGACTGTTGAGCTTCGATGTGTTGCCGACGCGCGGCATGGGCATCTGGCGAGCCCAGGTCGGCGAGTTGTCCGTCGGCTGGAACTCGCCCGTCCCGGGGCCGGTGCACCCCAGCCTCGTACCCCTGGCCGAACCCAGCGGCCTGGGCTGGCTCGATGGCTTCGATGAACTGCTGGTCCGCTGCGGCTTAGAAAGTAACGGAGCGCCGGAGTTCACCGAACACGGACAGCTGCGCTATGGATTGCACGGCCGCATTGCCAACCGACCGGCCCATCAGCTGCAAGTCCATGCCGATGGAGAGTCGGGCGAATTGGTCGTGGCCGGAATTGTCGACGAGACACGCTTCCATTTCTGCAAGTTGCGCATGTTCTCGAGCATTTCCACCCGGGTGGGTCAGCCCTCGCTGCGGATTCGCGACACGGTCGAGAATCTCTCGGGCAGTCCGACGGACATCCAGCTGTTGTACCACATCAACTTCGGCCCGCCCCTGCTGGGAGCTGGTGCCCGGGTCGTCGCACCGGTCCAGGCCCTGGTGCCGCGCACGGCCGCCGCCGCCGCCGAGCTGTCGCAGTGGGACAGCTACCCGCCTCCCCGCGCGGGCACACTCGAACAGGTGTATTTCTTTCAGCTCCAGAGCAACCACCAGCAGCAGACCGCCGTCCTGCTGCACGATGCGACCGCCGCGCGCGGCGTGAGCGTTCACTACAACACGCGGCAACTCCCCTGTTTCACCCTCTGGAAGAATCCGACCGCCGAAGCGGATGGCTATGTCACCGGGCTGGAACCGGCCACGAATTACCCGAATCCGCGATCGTTCGAAACCCGTCAGGGCCGCGTCGTACCGCTCGGACCCGGCGAAACCGCGACGTTCGACGTCGAGCTGCACATCCACGTGACAGCCGACCAAGTGCACCGCGCTCAGCAGCAGATCGCCGCGCTGCAGGTCGCCCCGCCGACGATCTACGACCAGCCCCAACCGCTCTGGTGCGCCGACGCCTAGCCAGATACCCCGGTCAGCCCAACTCGACCGAGAGCCCATCCGAAAACCGCGGGACGGGCCGGGCCTGCCCGTCCTGCGACGAGGAGTCCGGGTCGGCTCTTAATCCACCCGCTGTCCCTGCAGATGGTAGACCGACCAGGTGAATCCGCCCGCATCGTACGGACGGACGCTCAGCGTTCCCTCCACCGTAATCGGATACGTCGTGAACTCGGTCGTCACCCCCTCATCCAGATCGACCCGCATCACGCAGTAGGCCAGTCCCTGCGGTCCGAACTTGCACTCCAGGTTCTTCACCAGCAGGAAATTGGTGATGCCCGACTGCTGCACGACCCCGGGGTAGATGAAACCGCGAATGCGCACCTTCTGACCGTCCAGCTGCGCGGCGCGGGGAGTCAACATCGCGCGATCAAAGAGCGTGCCCAGGGGCATGTCGAGTTCCAGATCGTCGAATGTGATGTCGTTGAGCGCACCTGGTCGCAGCGGAAACGTGACGCGCCGCGATGCCGCTGCGCCGGCTGCCCGCGGCGTTGGCTGTTCCGGCGCGTCATCGCGTGCCGCCGGCCCAGCGCGAACAGCGGCCGCAGCCATCTCGGCGGCTGGCTTCGCAGACTCAGCGACCAACCTGGGCTCGTCCTCCTTGCGTTCGACTGACGCGGCCGATAGCTCGTCCTGCGCCACCGGGTTGGAGGAAGACGGAGCTGTCGGGGAGATGGCTTCCGCTGCGGCGGGGGGCGGCACATCGGCGGGCGCATGCATGCAGCCAACCGAACACCCGATAGCCATCACGCAGATCTGACGCGCCCAGCGGCCGGCTAAGGCCTGCGCCCACGCCCGCCACCACCGCTCACGCTGCCCGCCACCACCTGGGGTCAATTGACGTAATCCGCTTCGAGCTCGTAAATGCCGCCGGTTAACCCGCCCGCCACTTTCTTCAGCCGGTTGGTCACCCGCAGTACGCCCCCTAACTTCTGCTTGCGCGTACTGTACTTGACTCCCTTCTGGTCGAGAATCGTGACCTCAATCATGTCTGTCAGTTTTGGCTGCCCTCCGAAACAACATGTCCCCATGTCCGGCACGAGGATGAACTTCCTGTTGTAACCCAGGCTCGCCACCCCGGGATGCACATAGCCCTTCACGAAGACCCGCTGGCCATCCAGTTCGGTGGGGATCACCGGCTCACCCGTCGACGCCGGCTCACCCGTCGACGATTGTCCGGCCGTCGGCTGCAGATCGTCAAACGAGATCCGCACATAACCGGGCGGGACTTCCGTCATGTACTCGTGAATGTGCCAGATCGACCCCGCCACAAGCACCACTGCCGAGCCGACTATCCCCACAGCCGTGGGCAGGCGACCCGATAGCTCGTCCGGATAACGCCGCAAATTCCGCCACGCCCAGGCGCCCAACAGGATTCCCAGGACCGGAACCACCAGAAACGGCGCGGAGACCAGTCCCAGCAGACCGATGATCAGCAGCAAGACCGACGCAATCGCCGCTTTGCTTAACGTCTTGTACTCGTCGTACGCGGTCGGCTCCCCCTCCTCGGGCTCCCGATACAGTTCCTCTTCGATCCCCACTGCCGCCGTCTCGTCCGCATCGATCGCAGTCATCATCTCGGTTGCGCGTGCCATACCATCCCCACCCTGCCAGATTCATTCCCTCGACCGACTCGCACCGTCGTCGTTACGCAGCGGCACCGCGGGAGGTTCGCCACCGGCCGCCGACCCCACTATAGTATGCCAGCATTCCACCTCCCGGGACGGGGCCTATTTTTTGTCGGCCGTAGCGTTCGGGAAGAAGACGAGCGATCGTTTCACGGCTTCGGGATCGATCTGCTCGAGCTGTTGGAGGGCCACTTTGGCGGCTGGCAGCGGGCAGGCCCGCACGTAGTTGATGATGGGCAGTCGCACGTAGGTGACCTTCGTATCAGCCGTTTTGAATAGTTCTACCAGGCGGTCCAGTTGCGACCAGTCCTCCCAGCGGGCGAAGTCGGGGATGACGAGGTCGGCCATAGCTGGTCGGTCAAGTACGAGCGTGAAGGCCTGCAGCAGGCGGGAGCGCGGGATGACATCGCCTTCCAGGCCGTGGAATCGCAGGGCCAAAATGGCGGCGTAGACGTCCGCATAGTCGTCGCTCGACCCGGCCTCGCGTGCGCGCAGGAACAGCTCTTCAATCAGCGGCACGCCCTCGGGACCGCGCAGCGTGAGGTAGCAGGCGATCAGGGCATCGAGGCCGGAGCGGGACTGCGGGTCGGCACCGCGCAGGCGCTGTTCGAGCATCGGCAGATCGCGTTGGTCGCCGCACACACCCAGCAGGGTGAAGTACAGCCGGCGGCGGCTCACCGGCACGTCGGGATCGCTGATCCAGGCCGCGAGCTGTTCCCGGTTCAGGTGCGGTTTGAGCTCTTTCACTGTGTTATAGCTGGCCCGTGCGAATTCGTCATAGGCATCGCCCGAGAGCATGCTGTCCGGGTCTTCGAGATACGGCAGAAAGAACACCAGCCGCGCGGCGCCTTCGCGCGGCGCCTGCATGAGTTCCAGCAGGTACTGGTACTGGCGCTCGTTGAGCGGCAGCGGCGTGGACCAGCTCAAGTCCGGCGGTCCGACCCCCATCACGACGAATTTCTCGCCGCGTTTCGGTTCGCCGGCGAAGACGGTGGTGAGCGATTTGCGGCCGGCCAGCGCGGCATCCCCTTTGAGCACGCGGGTGATGGCGAACGTCGCGGACGGCAGGGGCAGGGGACCAGCCTGCGGATCCGGCTGTGCCGGCGCCGCCATGCGATCCAGTTCCACAATGACCACGACATCCATGGCGTCGATCTCTTCGGTCCACGTTTGGGACGCCGAGTCGCAGAACGGGCACGCGGCTGCGCGCCACGCCGTGGCCACCAGCGCCGTGAGCGTCAGCGCGATCAGGACTCGGCGAATTCGATGGGGGCGCGGCATGCGGCGGCTCCTCGCGGAAAGGTTGAGGCTCAATTATCGCTCACCACGCGATTGAGTTCGGCCAGCCGATCGACGCGCGGGAACTGGGCTGCCACTTCTGTGGCGTGCGTGACCATCAGCAGGGCGATCTGTTCTTCGCGGCAGGTTTCCCGGATCAGGTCGATGATGCGCTGCTGATTGGCCGGATCGACGTTGGCGGTCGGTTCATCGGCCAGCAGCAGGCGGGGACGATTGGCCAGGGCGCGGGCCACGGCCACGCGCTGCTGTTCCCCGACGGACATGGCCGCCGGCTTGTGGTGGGCCCGGTGCGCCAGGCCGACGCGTTCCAGGAGATGTCGTGCCCGGGCCGTGTCCCGCCGCTGGCGGCAGAACGTCATGCCGAGCAAGACGTTTTCCAGCGCCGTGAACGCGGGGAGCAGGTTGAACGTCTGGAACACGTACCCGAGCTTGTCCGCCCGCAGCCGATCCCGACCCGCTTCCGAGAGTCGCCCCAGGGCGATGCCGTCGAGCACGATGTCGCCCCGGTCGGCGGCGGAGATGCCGGCAATCACGTGCAGGAAAGTCGTCTTGCCACAGCCGCTGGGCCCGAGCAACACCATCTGCTCGCCGACATCGAGCGCAAACTGCGGGATGTCGAGGATCGGCAGCACGTGCCCGTTCGCCTCCAGATACGACTTCGTCAGGTTCGTCATCCGCAGCAGCATCGGGCACGTCCGCGTTGTCTCGTTTCGGATCCGCACTTCGTTACGCCCGCGGCGCGGGCATGGTTCATCCTCGCGGACCTCACCGCCTCCGCAGCGCCCGCTGCACGTCGCGCTGCGCATCCGCCTTCTTGAGCGATTCCCGCTTGTCGTGCAGCTTCCGTCCGCGGCAGAGTCCCATCAGCACCTTGGCGACGCCGCGCGGGTTGAAGTAGACCTGCAGCGGCACCAGCGTCAGGCCCTTCTCCTGGGCGCGACCGGCAAACCGCCGGAGTTCGCGGCCGTGCACCAACAGCTTGCGCGGGCGCTTCGGGTCGTGGTTCCAGATCGTTGCCTGGGCATATTCCGCAATGTCGCAACCGACGAGCCAGAACTCCCCGTCCCGGACACGACCGTAGGCCTCATCGAGCGAGATCTTGCCGTTGCGCAGGCTCTTGACTTCGCTCCCCACCAGCGCGATCCCGCACTCGAGCGTCTCGAGGACGTCGAACCGATGCCGCGCTTTGCGGTTCTCGGACACGGGGCGCACGGACGGCCGCCCATCGCCGCCGCGCGCTTGAGTTGCTTTGCCCTTGGCCATGCCTCCCATTGTAGCGTCCCGGCCAGGGTTCCACAGCCGACGCGCTGGCGGCCGCCTGCCCGCGCCCAGGGCCAGCTGCTCCGAGCACGGACCCGCTGCTGTGGCTTCCGGCACCTGGGGGCTCCTGCTAGAGTAGCTCGCATGACGGTTTACCCAGCGCCTTTTCAGGACGAGTCCGGCGAGTGCAGTGCGGCACATGCCGTGCACTTTCACCTCCTGGGACAGGTCGACTTTGACGACTGCCAGCAGTTGCAGCGGCGCATGGTGTACGAAGCCGGGGGGAGCGACAACGGCAATATCGCGGTCATCCTGTGCGAGCATCCGCCGCTGATCACGATCGGGCGCGCCGGATCGCGCGGGCATATTCGCCTGACCAACGAACAGCTCCGGATCCGTCGGCTGGCGATGCGGTGGGTCAATCGCGGTGGCGGCTGCCTGCTGCACGCGCCGGGGCAGTTGGCGGTGTACCCGATTGTCCCGCTGCGCTGGCACGGGTGGACCGTGGGCCAGTACCTGCGCCGCCTGCAGCAGGCCATGGCCGGCACGCTCGAGGAGCTTCACATCGCGTCCGAGTTGTCTGCCAGCGACGGCGGGCTGTGGGGGCGTACCGGCCAGCTGGCCGCGTGCGGGGTGGCCGTCCGCGACTGGACCACCTACCACGGCATGTTCCTGAACGTGAACCCGCCTGCCACGGATTTCGGCTTTGTGGATGTGGTGGATCCGCTGCGGCGGTTGCCAGGCCAGAAAACCACCATGGGCAGCTGGTTCGCCGAGCGCCGGCGGGCGCTGTCCGTACCGCACGTGCGGGCGACGTTGATCCCGCACCTGGCTGCCGCGCTGGGCACGGCGCGCTATTATTTAGTGACTGGTCATCCGTGGTTGAGTCCCTTGCGGAGTACCTGGCGTGCCGCACGACACCGGGCGTCCTGAGTTGCCCATCCTGACCGCGCCCCCTGCGGCCGGCCGCCTGCCTCGCTGGCTCAAGCGGCCCGTGCCCAAGGGGAATTTCCGGCATTTCACGGCCGCGGTGGTCGAGGATCTCGCGCTGGAAACCGTATGCGACCATGCCCGCTGCCCGAACCGCATGGAATGCTATGCGCACAAGACGGCGACGTTCATGATTCTGGGGGACATCTGCACACGGGCTTGCAGCTTCTGTTCCGTGTCCCGTGGCCGGCCGCAGCGGGTGGACCCGGACGAGCCGCGCAGGGTCGCCGAGGCCGCGCGACGGCTGGACCTGCGCCACGTCGTGATCACGTCGGTGACGCGCGACGATCTGGCCGACGGCGGCGCCGCGCATTTCGTGGCCTGCATCCGGGCCGTGCGCCAGGTGACCGGCGCCAGTGTCGAGGTCTTGACACCCGATTTCCGCTACGACCCCGCGGCGATCGACGCGGTCGCGGACGCGGCGCCCGAAGTCTTCAATCACAACACGGAAACGGTCCCGCGACTGTACCGCCAGGTGCGAGGCCCGCAGGCTGCCTATCGCGGCACGCTCGCGCTGCTGCGCCGCGTCCAGACACGCGACCCGCGGATCAAGGTCAAGAGCGGCTTGATGCTCGGCCTGGGCGAATCGCGCACGGAACTGCTGGAGACACTCGCCGATCTGCTCGACCACGGCTGCGAGTATCTGACCCTGGGCCAGTATCTGCAGCCGGATCCGACCCGCTACCTCCCGGTCGCCCGCTATCTGCCGCCGGAGGAGTTTGAGGAACTGGGTCGGATCGCCCGGCAGCTCGGTTTCGCGCGCGTCGCCAGCGGCCCGTTCGTGCGCAGCAGCTACCATGCCCGCGATATGGCGCTCCCGGCGTAAGCGAGCCGTCCGTCGCTCGACTCTCCGAGTCGAGATTGCACGGCTCGGAGAGCCGAGCGACAATGCCCAATGGCCGTCCGTCGCTCGACTCTCCGAGTCGAGATTGCACGGCTCGGAGAGCCGTGCGACAATGCCCGATGGCACGCGACACCACCTATGACAACACGTTGCCACCTGCTGATCGTGCCGGATCTCGGCATGGAACATGTCCCGGTGACGGTCAGCTGCTGGCTCGTGCCGCTGCACGCGCGCGTGACCCGGGGGGATCGCGTCGTCGAACTGCTGGCCGGCCCCGCGACGGTCGATTTGCCCGCGCCGGCCAACGGCCGCCTGCACCAGCGGCTGGTAGAAGAGGATGAAGCGGTAGTGGGAGGCCAGATTCTAGGGGTGATCGAGAGCGGGTGAAGGGAATCGAACCCTCGTGTCCAGCTTGGGAAGCTGGCGTACTACCATTGTACTACACCCGCGCGGTCTATCCGCACGCTGCGATCGCCGCACCGGGCGCGGCACAACGAGCGTGCGCAGACCAATCATCCTGCCTGCCCACGCCGGTTGTCAAGAGGGTCGTGATCCTGCGCTGCCGCGCGCGCCGCAACCCACGGACCTCCTTGCGCTCGAGCGATCCGCGACAGGGACGTGCCAGACTCCGCGCATTCCCGGGTGGCTGGGGACGAACGAAGTGAGCCCCCAGCTCCGAAGAGCTGGCGGCGAGCACACGCTCGACCCGAGCCACCCAATCCCAGAGTAACGTTGTGTCAAAACCCTAGGGCGGCGTCTCCGGGGTGGGGTCGGTCCACGGCCCGCTGCAGTGGAGCGCCGAAAACCGGTACAGCGTCGCCTCGGGTTCTTGCCACGCGTCGAGTGGCAGCCCCGCCTTGCGGCAGACTTCCGCCAGCAGACGCGGAGCATCCCAGCCGTGGTCGACCGCCACACTGGGAAGCAGCAGGCCCATGCGTCCCTGATACTGGATGTCCAATCCGTGACGTCCGATCTCCACGGCGGCGAGCCGGTCGCGCGGCGAGCCAGTGAGCTGTTCCCGCGCATGCAGCACCGACACTTCCACCGTCAGGTCGGGCAGCTCCGCGGGGTCGATCGGTGGAAAGCGGGGGTCGTGCCGCGCCGCGCCGGTGGCGGCGCGCTCGAGCGCCTGCTCCAGCCGGATCGACTCCGCGAAATTCCCGATGCACGCGCGGAGCGCTCCGTGCCGACGCAGCGTCACGAACACGCCGACGACGGACCGGGCGGCCAGCGGGCCGAGCGGCGTGCTGTCGAAACGCGTCGCCTGGTGTCGTGCCGCGGCGGCCACCAGAGCGCACGCACAGCGCTGCAGCGCGGCTTGCTCAGCGGCCGTGAGCTCCGACGGTTCCGGCGACGTGGCGGCGGCGGACGCGTCCATGGTGGTGTCCCTCATTTCTCTTCCGGACGGATCCGAATCGGACCATGATTGGCCTGGCGCGGGCCGGGCGTGCTGCGGCCCTCGGCCACCAGCTGTGCCAACAGTGCGGTCAACTGCGCCACACGTGCCGGGTCGCGGTCGTACAGGTTGTGCTGCTCCCCCAGGTCCTCCGCCAGATGGTACAGCTGACACGGCGGCAGCTGCGCCGCTTCCGGACTGCCTGGTCGCGGTGCACTCCAGCCCCCCGAATCGGCGCAGAGCAGCAGTTTCCACGGTCCTTCGCGCACGGCGAACGAACCGTTGATCGAATGGGAGACCAGCTGGCTGCGCGGACTGTGCGGGTCACCCTGCAGCACGGAGAGGAAGCTGATGCTGTCCTCACCCGCCTGCGGCGGCAACGAGGCGCCCAGCAGCTCGGCCAGAGTCGCCAGCACGTCGGTCAGGCACACGAGTTGTGGGGCGGTCCCGCCGGCTCTGACGCGTCCCGGCCAGCGCACCAGGAAGGGAACGCGGTGCCCTCCTTCGAACAGATCCGCCTTGCAGCCGCGCAGCGGCCCGCTCGGGACGTGTCCGTGCGCAGCGAGCTCATCGAACATCGCCTGCGGAGAACACCCGTTGTCGCTCGTCACGAGGACGAGCGTATCACCGGTCAGGCCGTGCAGGTCGAGCGCCGCGAGGACTTCGCCGATGGCGGCGTCCGTCTGCATCACGAAGTCGGCGTAGGGATTGATGCCGCTGGCCCCGTGCCAGGTCGAGGCCGGGTAGATCGGTGTGTGCGGCGAGGCCAACGGCAGATACAGGAAAAACGGCTGCCCCGCCCGCGCACGCTCCGCCCGGCTGGCCACATACTCGACCGCGTGTCGGGTCAGTGCCGGCAGCACCGCGGCGGGATCGAATCCGGGTGCGGCCGGTCCGCGCCGGGTCCGGCCACCCTGCTCGCGACCCAGCATCAACAGAAAGTCCCGATCTTCGCTCGGCAGCACCGTAACGCGATCGTTTTCAAGGAACGTGTACGGAACCATATCCAGCGAGGCGCTGATGCCGAAGTAGTAGTCAAACCCCACGCAGTTCGGACCGTTCGCAATCGGCTGCGCGTAATCGACGTTCCAGACCTGTTCACGCGTCTCAATACTCAGTTCGCTCACCGCACAGCCCGGCCGCACGACCCAGTCCATTCCCAAGTGCCATTTGCCCAGGCACGCGGTGTGGTAACCGTGTGCCTGCAGCAGGGTGCCGAGTGTGAGCCGGTCGGGTTCGATCAGGCGCGGGCTGAGTCCGCCGAGGACGAACCGTGGCAGCCTCGACCGCCAGTTGTAGCGTCCCGTCAGCAGGCCGTAACGTGTCGGCGAACAGACGGAGGAGGACGTATGTGCGTCGGTGAACCGCATGCCGGCCAGCGCCAGACGGTCGAGGTGCGGTGTGGGAATTCTGCCGCCGTAGCAGCCGACGTCGGCGTATCCCAGATCATCGGCCAGGATGAGCACGACATTGGGCCGCGTTGTCTGCGGCGGCGCTGCGCCGGCGCTCCCCACCAGACTCAACACGACGAGTGCGGTCGTCCACGGGCGGTGCATGGTTGTTTCTCGCGGAACCAGGCGGTCCTGCGACCGCGACTAGCTGGTCTGTTTCCCTTGCTGGTACAGGTCCTCCATTTCCCGCAGCGAGGCCTCTGCGGGCGTGCGTCCCTGTTCGTTGAGCTGCTGTTCGACATAGCGAAACCGCCGTTCGAACTTGGCGTTGCTCCGGCGGAGTGCTTCCTCCGGATTGATGCGCCAGCGGCGGGCGATATTGGCCAGGACGAAAAGCACGTCGCCGAGCTCCTCTTCCACACGCCCGCGTTGCCGCGGATCCCGCAGCGGCTGGTCGGGGACGGGAACCGCGTCGACCGTGGCGGGCACGTCCGGCAGTGTGGCCCCCGGGAACAGCTCGGCCGCCAGTTCCTCCAGTTCCTCACGCAGCTTGTCAAACAGCATGGCCCGGTCCGGGAAGTCGTAGCCCACCGCCGCGGCCTTTTCAGACAGCCGTGCCGCGCGGGCCAACTGCGGGAGCTCCGGGGGCAGTCCGTCCAACGCGGAACGGCGCTGCTTATGGGCCTGCTTGTCCCGATCCCACCGCCGCTTGACTTCCGCGGCGGTCGACGCGATGGCGTCCCCGAACACGTGCGGGTGCCGGGCAACCAGCTTGTGAGTCAGACCCTGCACGACCTGCGTGAGCTCGAAGCGCCCCTCGTCGGCACCGATCTGCGCGTCCAGGACCACCTGCAGCAGCACATCACCCAGTTCCTCGACGATGGCGACATCATCGCCGCGATCGATGGCTTCCAACAGTTCATACGTCTCTTCGAGCGTGCACGGCTTGATGCTGTCGAGCGTCTGTTCGCGATCCCATGGGCAGCCCTGCGGCGATCGCAGGTGGGCCACCACTTCGCACAGCCGGCGCAGAGCGGGCAGCAGCTGCGCGAAATCCGGTGGCGTTCCGGGAGCGTTCGGCGACTCAGGTGCAGGCGACATGGAATAAGCCTGGGCGAAGCGGATCCGGGGGCCGCAATGACACGCGCATCGCCGCGCGCGAAGTGTCGTCACTCTATCCCGCGGGCGCGCCGTCGGCAAGAAGGTGCGGCCAATTCGCAGCGGCAGCGCGGGAACGCCGCCGGGCATTGCGTGATGCCGAAAACCGCGTATCGTGGGGTGGACGCGAGCGAGCCTGGCGAGCCGCCGGCGCGGCGGTCCGGCTCAGCCCGGCTCAGCAACGCTCGACTCCGGCCGCCCAGGGGCGCCCAGGGCAGACAGACAACAGCAGCGGGACGCACGCATGCAGATCGAATCGGTCGACTTCTATTATCTGGCGATGCCCGAGGTGCTGGATATTGGCGACGGCAGCCAGGACGCGCTGTTGGTGCGCGTCGGCGCCGGCGGCTACGTCGGATGGGGCGAGTGCGAGGCGGCACCGCTGGTCTCCATCGCCAGCCTGGTCTGTCCGCTCTCGCACAGCGCCTGCAAGCCGGTCGCGGCCTCGGTGCTCGGTCAACGCCTGGATCGCGTGGACGACATCGCGCGCATCGGACAGCTCGTGCGCGAACAGAGTCTCGACCTGCTGCAGGCGGACCATACCCTGTCCGGGATTGACATGGCGCTGTGGGACGTGCTGGGCCAGCGGTTCGCTGCGCCGGTCTACCGGCTGCTGGGATATGCCCGCGCGTACCCCAAGACGCCGTACGCATCCCAGCTCTTTGGGGACTCGCCCGAGGAGACGTATGCCAAGGGGCGGCGTGTGGCCGAGCAGGGCTACCGGGCCGTCAAATTCGGCTGGGGGCCGTTTGGGCGCGGTACGGCGGACCTCGATCGGGACCACATCGTGGCGGCACGCGAATCCATCGGCGCCGACGCCGTGCTGCTGATCGATGCGGGCACCGTGTGGCAGGACGATGTCGAGCGGGCGAGCCAATCGCTCGCGGCGCTCGAGCAGTGCCGCGCCACGTGGCTGGAAGAGCCGTTTGTCAGCGGCGCGCACGGCGCCTATCGCGCCCTGGCCGCCCGCTCCGGGAGGGTGAAACTGGCGGGCGGCGAGGGGTGTCACAACTATTTCATGGCGGAACACATGCTTGACCACGCCGGGCTGGGGTTCATCCAGATCGATGCGGGACGCATCGGCGGCATCACGCAGGCCAAACGCGTGGCCGACGCCGCCCGGCAGCGCGGCATCACGTACGTCAACCACACGTTTACGTCTCATCTGGCGCTCAGCGCATCGCTGCAGCCGTACGCCGGCCTCCGTGACCATGCACTGTGTGAGTACCCCGTCGAGCCGAAGGCGCTGGCGGTCGAATTGACGCGGGAGCATCTTGTCCCGGACGCCAACGGCCAGGTCGCCCTCCCCGAGCGCCCCGGACTGGGCCTGCACCCGGACCTGGACGCGCTGGCGAAATACCTGGTGGAGGTCGAGATTCAGGTCGCGGGCCGCACTTTGTACCGCACTGGGCCCCTCACGTTGTAGCGGGACGACGGAAATGGCGGTACATTGGCGGCGGTCAGGCCGCGGTCCTGCGCGTCTGTGTCGGTGGTTTGGATCAGGAGTGCTCTACCGATGTCTTCTCGGCTACTTACCGCGTGTCTGCTCGTCGCGATCCTGTCCGGGCTCACCGGGGAGCTGCGCGCCCAAGAGGCGGCCGGCAGCGAACCTCAGTCGCTTACCGGCGCGGCGGCTGACCGGATCGCCGCCGTGACCCAAGGCTGGGGCGAACTGGGCATCGACACGGCCGTGCGTCCGCTCCACCGGGAACCCATGGCGCTGCGGATCCTCGACCGGACCTACCCACGGGGACTGGGTCACCACGCCAACGGCGAGATCGTGCTCGACCTCGCCGGTCAGTATCAGACTTTCAGCGTCGACATCGGCATTCAGTGGCAGGGGGGACAGCACGTCGCGACGGTGATCTTTCGCATCCTGGCCGACGACAAGCTGGTCTTCGACAGCGGCGTCGTGCGCGAAGGGGACGCGCCACGTTCGGTGACGATCCCGGTGGAGGGCGTCGAGGAACTGACGCTCGTGGCCGATGATGCAGGGGATGGCATCACGTGCGATTGTGCCAATTGGGCGGACCCTCGTCTGGTCCCCGATCCGCAGGCCGTCCGTCGCCCGCCGGCGCTGGGCGTCGATCTCGCGCCGTTTGCGCGCATCGCCACCTGGGATCCGCAGCGCATGACCGGTACGGCGGCGACACGCGTCGAGGAATTCCCGGCCGCCGACGTGCGGCTGGATGTCGAGTTGCTGCCGGAGCCCGACGGGACGTACCGGGTGCCTGTCACGGACGGAGTCGGTTGTATCGGCATGCAGTGGCAGGAGAATCGGCTCTTGCGGCGTGTCGCGTTGACATTTCCATCGGCGGCGGACGTGCCTGCGGCGGACCAGATCCAGCTGCAGACGTGGTCGGGCGAATCGGCCTGGCAGGGTGTCTGGGAGCCAGTGGCTGTGCCGGCGACGGTTGCGGAGCGGCAGCTGGTGTGGGACCTGCGTTCGCAGAGCATGGCGCGCGGCACGCAGAAGGTGCGCTGGCTCTGGTCGGGGCTCGAGCATCCGCCCGCAGTGGCCGGCCTCCACGCCTACTCCCGCTCGCGTTGGATCACCACCGACCTGGAAATTCAGCCCACACAGCCCGGCGGCGCCCGCTCCGTGACGATCGACATCTACAACGGGACGCTGCTGGGCCCGGCGGGCTCCGATCCACTGCGCCGCACCTGGGACGGGGCCACCCCCTTGCGTCTCCAGGTGCGGTCGGCCGTGACGAAACGCTACAAGGCGGATCGGACCGTGCTGTTGTTTGCGGTCGCGGACGTGCCGTTCGGCGTGGCGGTCGAAGACGTCCTGGCGCATGACGGCGTGTACGTGCCGCATGCGGGTTTGTTCGTCACGCGCGATCCGGCCGTGGCCAGTTGGCAGACCTATGCGCGTCGCGTGGGCCAGCGGCAGGGACTGCTGGCTCAGGTGCGGACGCTGCCGGACCAGGCGTTTGAGCAGGCGATGGCGAAGGTGCACAATCCGATCCAGGATCTGGGCCCGATGATGATTTCGCTGGCTTGCGACTGCCGGAAATTCGTGGCCGAGCGGGAAGGTCGCGTCCTGTTCGACAGCTATGCGCAGTTTGACGACCCGGAGCGTCCCATTCCCACGCAGTGGCAGCTCACACCACGGTTCGGCCGCGGCGGTGAATTGCCCGTCACGCGGCATTTGGCCGGCGGCTGGCTGCCCGCACCCACGATCACCGTCCAGGATGGCGAGGTGGCTTACAGCCAGTGCACCTACGTCGCCCCGATCGACGAAGCGCCGCCGTTGGGCAGTCCACCCTGGGTGCGTGAGCGGGCCGTCGCGGTGATCGAATTCGCGCTGACGAACTCGTCCCAGGAGGACCGTGCCGCGTCCCTCGAACTGACCCTGGCGCCCGGTCAAGCCGGTGCGGCACCGGTGGTCTGGGAGCCGGTCGAGGGCGGCGTCATCGTCAAGTCAGGTGACAGACTATTGGCACTGTTGCGGCTCGATCCGGATGCACCCGGCGAGGTCCGGACGAACGGGCCGACCGTGACGGTTGCGGCGACGCTGACGGCCGGCGCGACCAGCCGATGCGACGTGTACCTGCCGGCGTGGCCGGCCGAGCCGGGCGATGCCGCCCTGGTGACCGGCGCCGCGCCCTACCTGCCGCGGCTGGACCGCTACTGGACCGGACTGCTGCAGCCTGCCATGCAGGTCGAGCTGCCCGACAAGTTCCTCACGCAAGTGATGCGCGCATCCCAGGTGCACTGCCTGCTGGCGGCCCGCAACGAAGACGCCGGCCGGCGCGTCTCGCCCTGGATCAGTTCCGATCGGTACGGACCGCTGGAGAGCGAAGCGAATTCGATCATTCGCGGCATGGGCCTGCTGGGGCACGACGAGTTCGCGCGGCGCAGCCTGGACTACTTCCTGGCCCGATACAACGACGCCGGCTATCTGACCACCGGCTACACGATGGTGGGGACCGGCGAACACCTGTGGACCCTGGCGGAACACTATGCGCGGGACCCGGACACCGAGTGGTTGCAGGCCGTGGCGGGGGACGTGGCGCGGGTGTGCCGGTGGGTGGCGGCCCAGCGGGCCAAGACTCAATTGCGGGATGCCCGTGGTGGGCAGGTCCCGGAGTACGGCTTGTTTCCGCCGGGCGTGACGGCCGACTGGAATCGCTACGCGTACCGGTTTTTCAATGACGCCCAGTACTGCCACGGTCTGGAGGCGGCGGCGACCATGTTGGCGTCGATCCAGCATCCGGACGCCGCCGCGCTGCAGGACGCCGCGCGGCAGTACCGCGCCGATGTGGTGCGGGCGTATCGGTGGACACAGGCCCGGACGCCCGTCGTCGCGCTGGAGAACGGCACGTGGGTTCCCGGCGACCCGGCGCTGCTGGACTGTCCGGGGCGCGTCGACGATTTCCTGCCCGGCGAGGACGGGAATCGGAGCTGGGCCTATAGCGTCGAGATCGGCGCGCATCACCTGGCAGCCACCGGTCTGTTGGATCCGGCCGCGCCCGACGTCGGCTGGATGATGGAGTATCTCGAGGAGCAGCAGCTGCTGCGCACCGGCATGGGTGACTACCCGGAGGAACGGAATCGCGAGGACCCGTACAACCTGGGCGGCTTCGGCAAAGTGCAACCGTACTACGGGCGGTTTGCCGAGGTGTATGCGCTGCGGGATGACGTCAAGCCGTTCATTCGCGCTTATTTCAACGCGATTCCGTCGCTGCTGAGTCGCGAGAATCTGTCGTTCTGGGAGCACTTCCACAACATTGCCGGCTGGAACAAGACCCACGAGACGGGCTGGTTTCTCTGCCAGAGCCGGATCATGCTGGTGATGGAGCGTGGCGAGGATCTGTGGCTGGCACCGTTGACCACGAGCGCCTGGTTGGACGACGGTGAGCAGATCGTCGTCCGCGCCGCCCCCACGCGGTTCGGGCGCGTCAGCTACACGCTGCGGTCCGAGGTCGGGCAGGGCCGGATCGTGGCCACGATCGACGGGCCTGACCGCGCGTCGCCGGCGCGCGTCGTGCTGCGCGTGCGGCATCCGGAGGGTCGGCGCATCCGCGGAGTGACGGTGGACGGTCAACCGCATGCGCAATTCGACGCCGACGCGGAGACCGTCACCCTCGGCCCGTCGCGCAGCGTACGGCAGGTGCTCGTCATGTATTGACAGTCACGAAAGGACCATCCGGTGGCGGACCGCAAAGTGGCGCTGGCCTGCATGGCACATCCCGATGATGCCGAGTTCACCTGTGGCGGGGTCCTGGCGTTGCTGCACGAGGTCGGCTGGCAGATTCACATCGCCACGCTGACGCCGGGTGACTGCGGCTCGGAGCGCCTGGGTGCGGCGGAGATCAGCCGCATCCGGCGCGAGGAGGCCGCGCACGCCGCCTCGGTGCTCGATGGCACCTACCACTGCCTGGAACGCCGCGACGGCTTCATCGCCTACGACGAACCGACGATCCGCGCCACGGTCGCGCTGGTCCGGGAGGTGCAGCCCCTACTGCTCTTTGCGCACGCGCCGCACGATTATCTGATCGACCACGAAGTAGCCAGCTCGTTGGCGCGCAACGCGGCGTTCTTCGCCGGCGTGCCGAACCTCAAGACCGAACGCTTCGGTCCGTTTCGGCCGGTACCGTACGTGTATTATGTCGATCCCGTGGAAGGGAAGGACCTGTTCGGCACACGGGTCGAGCCGACGACGGTGGTGGACATCGGTCGCGTGATTGACGTCAAAGCGCGGATGCTGGCGTGCCATGCGAGTCAGCGCGAGTGGCTGCTGCAACAGCACGGAATGGACGAGTACATTGAAGCCATGAAGGCGATGAGCCGCCGGTGCGGCGAGCTGATTGGCGTCGACTACGCGGAGGGCTGTCGACAGCATCTGGGGCACGGCTATCCGCAAGACAATCTGTTGGTTCGGGAGCTTGGGGATGTGGTGCACGCGCGATCGGCGTGAGGCGACCCGCGGGGAGGCTGCAGCGTGTTTGGACTGAAGGGGACGAGTTACGTTTTCAGCATTGCGTTCGTGGCGTCCGTCGGCGGGTTCCTGTTTGGCTACGACCTGGCGATCATGGGCGCGGCCAACCAGTTGCTGCAGCAGCAATTCAAACTCTCCCCGTCCGGACTGGGATTCACCACCGCCAGCGCGACGCTGGGGTGTGCGGCCGGCCCGTTTCTGGGCGCGTGGCTGTGCGACCGGCTGGGCCGCCGGCGCACGCTCATCGCGGCCGCCTTCTTGCTGGGAACCGGCGCCACGCTCACCGCCCTGCCGCATGACATCACCACGTTCAACGTCTTTCGCATCGTGGGGGGCCTGGGCGTTGGCCTGTGCTCGATCGCCTCTCCGTTGTACATCGCCGAAGTGGCGGCGCCGCGCAACCGCGGCGCGCTGGGGTTCATGTATCAGCTGGCCATCGTGACCGGCTGCGTGCTCTCGATCGTCGTGGCCTATTTTCTGGCCGATCTTCTCCCGGCCGCCACCAGTTGGCGGTGGATGTTCGGGTCGCAGCTGGTCGTCGTCCTGGTCTTCCTCGTCTTTCTGGCCATGATTCCCGAGACGCCGCGGTGGCTCGCCGCGCGGGGCCGCCACCGCGAGGCGTACGACGTCGTGCAACGCATCGGGGGGGCCGATTTCGCGGGCGAACAGATGCGGGAAATCGTCAATTCGCTCGCGCACGAGACGGGCACGTGGCGCGAGCTGTTCGCACCGGGCATCCGCCGGGCCCTGGCAGTCGGACTGCTGCTGGCCATTTTCAACAACTACACGGGTTGGAGCGGCATCTACAACTACCTGCCGACCATCTTCCGCCAGGCGGGATTTGCCGAGACGAGCGAGGCCATCCTGCAGTACCTGCTGGCCTACGCGTTCATGGGCGTGATGACGCTGATCGCCTGCTTCGTGGTGGATCGCGCGGGCCGCCGGCGGCTGTGGATCGGCGCGTCCGCACTCATGGTCACCGCGAACCTGCTGATCGGGTACCTGTTGCATGCGAACTTCACCGGCATCCCCGTGCTGCTGGCCGTCTGCCTGCTGACCATCCCCCATGCGTTTGCCCTCGGCCCGCTGCCTTGGCTGATGATGTCGGAACTCTATCCCAACCGGATCCGGGCCCGCGCGGTGTCGATCACGACGACCGTGCTGTGGATCACCTCGTTCTTTCCCGTCATGCTCTTTCCCATCCTGCAGGGCTGGTCCCAACGCCAGTTTGGCTCGGTCGTCGGCGTGTTCGCCGTGTACGCCGGCATCTGCGTGCTGTCGTTTTTCTTCGGCTGGCTGCTGCTGCCGGAAACCAAAGGGCGCTCACTCGAGTCCATTGCCGAGTCGTGGCGGATCACACCGCCAGAATCGCCCGGTTCGCTCTCGACGCAATGGCCGACCGAGAGTCAAGGGTAGGGGCGCGACCCGTCACAAGGCGCCGAATCGAACCTTGTCACGCGGCTCGCCGAGCCGTCAGGGGTCGACTCGGAATGCCCGGCGGACGCACCCTGCGGACGTGGGACAGGATCGATCCGCTACTCCACCTTGTGCGGCACGTATTCGTGACCGCGATCCCGCAGGACTTCGGCCTTGAGAATGCGGTCCGGTTCCGCCGGCTTTTCATCACTCGGCTCGCGCCGCTGGAGCTTGTCCAACACCTCCAGGCCCTCGATGACACGGCCGAATACCGTGTGCCGTCCGTTCAAGGGCGCCGTCGGGCGGAAACAGATGAAGAACTGCGAACCGCCCGAATTGGCGGCGGCGGTCTTGGCCATGCTCAGCGAACCACGGAAATGCTTCCGGGCTTCCGGTTTCTGACATTCGTCGTAGATGGCGTATCCCGGACCGCCGGAGCCGTCCCCTGCCGGACACCCCGCCTGCGCCATAAACCCGCCAATCACCCGGTGGAAGGTCAACCCGTTGTAGAAACCCTGCTTGACCAGGCTCACGAAGTTGCCCACCGTCTCCGGCGCTTCATTCTCAAACAACTCGACCGTGATGTCTCCCTTGGTGGTGGTCAGTTTCACGCGTGGGAGATCGTCCGCCGCCGCCTCCGCCTGACGCAGCTCCTGCTCGCGCTTCCAGAACTCCGCATACTCCTCCACCTCCTTGCGTAGCGTGGTGAGGTCTTCGGCGGACATGTCGATCGACTTGGCTTTTTCCAGCAGGGCCACGGTTCGGTCGAGGTCGTTGAGCGCGAAGAAAGCGATTCCCGCATTCCGCAAGACCTGCGGCTGATCGCAGCCATGGTCCAGCAGGACCGCGGCCAATTCCGCGGCCGATTCATAGCGGTCGCGAGCCACGTCATCCTCGAGCATCTTGACCAGAAACGTGGTCAATTCCCGGTCCTCGTTGGGCGCTGCCGCGTACGCTCGCCTGGCGGCGGCGACCACCTCGGATAGCATGGCGTTGGCCTCGGCCAACTTGGTCTTCCACTGTTCCTCCAGCGCTGCACGCCCTGCTTCGTCCGCCAGCTGATAATCATGCCGCAGCGTGCGCAGCTGCTGGAGCGTCTCTTTCCACGCCGTGAACTTCGCGTCAAATTCGCCACGTGCCTGCACGGAATCGGGCGCAGCTGCGCCCCCCGCCGGCGCGTCCACTGCCGCCGGCGGCGCGTCCTGCGCCCCGGCCGAACTGAGCGCCGCACCCAATCCCAACATACCGCACAGCAGCCCACTAACCACCAACTGTCGACGAACCATGAACGTCACTCCCTCCCATCACAGACTCGAGTTCGATAGACACAAGTCTAGCTGAACGCGTCACAGTGACAATCTGACGGACCGTGCGTGGCCCCACAATCCGCTCTGCTCACTACGCAGCCGCACCCGCAAGCGGTTCGAGCCGCGTCCCACCTCCGGGTGACCCCCGGGGTCGACCGTTCTCGGTCCAGTCGCCACAATGTCCGGCATGGCCAGGAAAGAGCGTGTGCGAGCCCGGCAACCCGCCCACCCCGATTCGGCCGTTAGTGGCACGCTGCGTATTATCGGCGGGTCGCTCCGCGGCCGCCCGATCGCCTACACCGGCGACCCCCGCACGCGGCCCATGAAGCAACGTGTCCGCGAGGCCGTGTTCAACCTGGTGGGCCACCGGGTCGTCGGTACGCACGCCCTGGATCTCTTCGCCGGGACCGGTGCCCTCGCCTGGGAAGCACTCAGCCGCGGTGCCGTCCGGGCCACACTCATCGAGCGTCATTTCCCCACCGTGCGGCTGATCCGCCAGAATGCGGCGGCCCTCGGGCTGGCAGACCGCGTCTCCGTTGTCGCCGGCGATGCCTTCGTCTGGGCTCCGCAGCTGCCCGCCACGCCTCCGCTGTGCGAAGCGGCGCTGCCGTGGCTCCTCTTCTGCGCTCCGCCCTACAGCCTGTACGTTGGCGAGGCTCCCGCACTCATGGCGCTGCTGTCGGCTCTCGCCAGCCGGGCACCAAACCAGAGTGTCTTCGTTGTCGAGGCGGACGAGCGATTCGATCCGGCGCTGCTCCCCGCCTCCTGCCAATGGGATATCCGCGGCTATCCGCCGGCTGTGATTGCCGTGGGTGATGTGCGGAACCCGCTTCCCGCTGGCGTCCCCGCTGCTGCCCCCCAGTCTGGTCAGCCGCCGGCGTGAGTCCTTGGCGCGGTGGCCGCATCGATACACCCCCCTTGCGAGTGATCGTTCAGAGCCCGCTTGAGTTCGAATCCGAAATCGGAGTCGATTTGCCGCCGCACGTTGACCGATTCTCACTGTTATGCGGCTTACAGGGAGGCAGTGCGCACACGCTGAGAACGGTGTCATGCAGAAGCGTTGCGGCCTGAGACGACCCCGCGTGGGATTGGCGGCCGTCACGGTAACGGCGGTGGTACTTGCCAGCTGGTCCTGGCAGCGTGCCGCCGTCCGCGCGACGGCGTCGGGGGAAACTCCGCAGCTGAGCGGCCGCGAGTTGCCGATCGCCGAGGCAACGGGCCCGGCCGGCGTTCGCCAACGGGAGCCACTGGCCACCGTATTCGGCCATTCGCACGGGGAACCGGCCAACCCGATCGCACCCGAGCGAGGCGTGCCGACGCTACCGCCCGTAGCGGAGCGCCGACCACGCGACCCGGGCGATGGTGTTCGCTGGCCGAACGCTGGTCGGCTGGAGCGGCCCGTGCTGGGAGCGCCCGCGGATGACGGTGGTCCCGCGGCCGGTCGAGGCAGCGATGCGGTGTGGGACGCGCGGCTGGCACGACGGGACGTGTCGCCTGCGCCGGAGGTCGTTTCGCCGTGGCCCTGGCCGGCAACGTTGGCGTCGGCCCTGAATCCATTGCGTGGCGGCGTGGCGGCGTCCTGGTCAGAGAGCGTGACGGAGAACCTCCGGCAGCTGCACACGTGTGATTCGCTCTCGGACGCACGTGTCGCCACGGTGCTGGACGACCTGCAGCGGTTGTCCACCGCGGCTGTTGCGCTCGCAGCCGAACCGTCCACCGCGGACGCGCGCGGCCAGCTCCTGAGAGTGTCGTGTGCGCTGGAGCGGCGGTTGGCCGTGTGGCGCGCGGTGCACAATCTGGCCCGGCCCGCGTTTCTGTCCGTCTCGCTGTCCACGTCGCCCCGCCCGGTTCCGGTCGACGCGGCGCTGTTGGAGCGTCACGTCGAGCAGCTCGCGCGCCAGGTGGCTCGACTTGAGCATGCCGCCAAGTGGCATGAGTACCTGCTGCTGGACCAGCTTCGTGACCTTGCGGATCCCACGCGCGCCGTACCAGCCGCCACACGCAGTCAGCTGGCGCGCGATGTTCTGCTGCGTCTGGAATCGGCCCAGGCCACACCGGCGGCGGAGCGCTACTTTGCGTCTGGGCCGTGGCAGGAGCTCGCGAATCAGCTGCGTCACTGGGTGGTGGAGCCGGTTGACTATGCGCTGTTGCTCAGCGACCTGGAACGGCTGGAGCAGACCGGTGCCGAGGAGGCCATCCGAGAGGTGGCCGGGCACTACGAGCGGCTGCGCTGGTCCAGCTCGCCACAGGTCCTCGCGCTGGCCGAGGCGGTCAACACGCACTATCGCAATGCGAACGTACGTGTCGCCGTCGCGGCGGAACTGGTCAACATGTTGCTTCCCAATCCCGACCCGGTTGATGAAGACGTCGACGATATGCTGCTGGGTGGTCGCATTTTCGGCCGCAGTCGCGTGTCGACACGTTTGCGGCTGGTCCTGCTGCCGGATCGCCAGCAGTGGAAGATGGCGCTGGAGGCGCAGGGTCACGTCAACTCGCAGACCTCCACCAAGCGGGGCCCGGCTCTCTTCCATAACGCGGGCCGCGCGCGCTATCAGGCCGTCAAGCTCCTGACGCTTGATCATCGCGGGCTGCGCAGCGAGGACGCCGAGGCGGCGGCGGTCTCCCACGCCAACCTGACCGGCCTGGAAACGGACGTCGACGCCGTCCCGCTGGTCAATCTGCTCGTGCGGGCCATCGCGCGCCAACAATATGACAGTCAGTCGAACGCCGCGAAATGGGAAGCGGAAGGCCTGCTGGCGCACCGCGCACAGACCCGCCTGAACGCGGAAGTTGACCGGCAGGTCGACCAGGCCACGGCGCGGTTCCGCACGCAGCTGCTGGAACCCCTCCAGCGGCTCGGCCTGCGTCCCGAAGCGGTGGAGCTGGAGACGACCGACCAGCGGCTGATCGCCCGCTATCGCCTGGCCGCGTTGCAGCAGTTGGCTGCCTATACGCCGCGGCCGCAGGCGCCGACGGACAGTCTGCTGAGTGTCCAGGTGCACGAATCGGCGATGAACAACATTCTGGCCAGTCTCGCGCTGAACACGGCCGAGACAGACCTCCCGACGTTGCTGGCGGACGTGGCCCGGAAGTTCAACCGGTCGACGTATCAGGTCCCCGAAGACATCCCCGGCGACGTGCGGATCCGGCTGGCCGAGGTGGAGCCGATCCGGATCCGGTGCAGCGACGAGCGGATTCACGTGGCGTTGCGGATCGCCAAGTTGGCCAGCGGCAACGACGCGGTGTGGCGTGACATCGAGGTGCGGGCCTCGTACCTGCCGCGGGTCCAGGGGCTGAGTGTCCGCCTGGTGCGGGATGGTCCCATTTCGCTCAAGGGCCGCCGCCTGTCCATGCGCGATCAAGTCGCCCTGCGCGGCATCTTCAGTCGCGTGCTGGCCCAAAACCCGGACATCGACGTGCTCGCCTCTTTCCTGGCGCGCGACCGCCGGCTGCAGGACCTGCGCGTCACGCAGATCGTGCTGCAGGACGGGTGGATCGGACTGTCGATCGGGCGGCGTGCGGCCGCGCGGGCCGGTCTCGCAGATGACGCGGCCGACCGCCTGCGCGGCTGAGCCTCGCCCAGGCCAGGTCCAGTCGTCACGCGCCGCAGCCGGTGCGCGGCAGCAGTCGCGGCGTGCCGACCTGCTGCCGGGACTGCGCGCGATACTGTTCTGCCAGACTCAGCATCACGTCCAGACTCAGCATGTCGGCCCGGTTCATGACGTGCCGCGCGCTGCGCGAACCCAGGTCCGCGATCATCTGTTGCAGCACGTGCAGGTGCACCCGCATCACGTCGCGCGGCGACACGTGCGCCCCGGCCAAGAGCGCCGCCAAGCCGTCCATCTCGTCGGCCAGATGTCCCGATCCCATGATGACGTAGGCACGCAACAGCTCTCGGTAGTGTTGCACCAGGGGGGACGGCAAGCCGGTCGGAGCGTCTGCCGCGACGGGGTCCCACGACGTGCACGAGGCGTCCGCCGCCAACGCCGCGCGACGCGCGGCGATCATCGCCCATTGCTGGTCCAGTTGCTGGCGCGCTTCGGTTTGCTCGCGCTGCAGCCGCAGCTGCTGCGCCTGCCGCAGCTTGCGGTGTTCCGAAATCAGCGCGTGGCGTTCGATCGCCCGCGCGACGACCCACAACAGACTGCGTGTGGTGGCGGTGCGTGTGCAGAGGTAGGCGTCGCCGCCGGACTCGAAACAATAAACCGTCAGCTCGGCGTCGTCGCGGTCGCCCAGCACGACCAGGGCCTGATCCTCGCCCACCCCGGCCCGGATCGCATCCAGCGCTGCCCACGCGTCCAGCTGGCCCGGCTCGTGACTGACCAGCACCGCATCGAACAGCGCGTCGCGCAGCCGCATCAGTCCGGCCGCAATGCCCGCCGCTTCCTCGAGCTGCACGTCGGTCGCGCTGTCCGCCGCCAGCGCGTCGGCCAGCCAACCGCCGTGACGCAGCGGTCCGGCAATCAACAGCACGCGCATCTGCGGCGGCAAATGCCCCCAGGGAGTCGGCGGCAGCTTTTTCTCCCCGGCACGTAAGACCACCTCCATCTCCCACACTCCCGGAAGCTGATCGGCCGCGATGACCAGCGTGTGCCTCCACACGCGCTCGCACTGCACCAGCGCACCGCGACCGCCCAGGGCGAGCCCTTGTAGTCGAACGAGCCCGCAGCGTCAAGAGAAAGGAGGGGGGAGGGCGGAGGCGAGACGCACCGCTCCCGCACGGGGGCCGGGGACAGAACAATCGGGGACAGAAAAATCCCTCACAATCCATCTTTCTGTCCCCCATCTTTCTGCCCCCCCGCGGAACACACAAACCGCGAGGTCCGCTCGAGGCGAGCCGGGAAGGGTCCAGGGCACAGTGCGCAGTGAGATATCAGGGTCTGTGACAGGAGTCCGTGACTTGCGACCGGGGGACGTTGATTCGGTGAGTTCACCGACCGTCAGGGCAGGTGTGCGATTAACGGTCAGAAGACCTCCTCCGAACCCGGGGGGTCGAGAGACGCGCGGCCAACCCGACCGACGCGCGGCACCGCCTGACGCGTGTCGACCGCTCGATGGTGGACGCGAGCGACTGTCCGAGCTGCACGCTCGGCAGCCCGCGTCACGGCTGCCAGCACCGCCTCTGCCTGTTCGTTCACAACCACCGTTCCGGCATGCAGGCGGACGACCAGTCGGCACTTCTTGTCGACGCCGCCCCGCCAGCCGTTCTCGTCGCTGATGGTCACGGTCAGGCCACGGATGAGCGGCGTGAAGCGAGTTAACGCCACGCGAATCCGGTCGTGGATCCGTTGCCGATCCGAGGCGGTGACCTGCAGGTCTTTGAGCAACAGGGCTATGTTCATCGCACATCTCCTGGTCCGCAGCGGGGTCAGTCTCCGAAGTCGAACAGCTCGCTGAGGAACCCACCGCGGCGCTTCCGCGGGCTTGCTTCGCGTTCCACGTCCCCCCGGCGCGAGTACTCGTCATCGCGCCGCAGGTCGGCCGGGCGCGCCTGAGTTCCGCCACTCCGTTCCAGGATCTTGTCGAGTTCGCCGCGATCGAGCCATACGCCGCGGCAATCAGGGCAGTAGTCGATCTCCACGCCCTGCCG
>JALOQX010000287.1 GCA_025459265.1 Pirellulaceae bacterium
CCTGATTCAGGAAAAGTCGGTGGGGACCCCGTGGGCCATCCCCGACTGGTTTTCCGTCACACCGGACCCGGAGTCCCGCTTCCACGATCCGACTCACCCCGACTTTCCGACATTGCCTCCGGCAGGTCCGCAGCTCTATGCCTACCGACTCCCACCTTTGCACGGAGCGCAGGCCAATCCGGAAGCGGAACCGTTGCCGGCGCCGCCGCCAGGTCTGTCACCTGAGTCGGACGAGCTGCCGCAGCCGGCGGACGTCTCGGCGGTACCACTCCATGCCCCATCACCCGCGGCCGGCGCGACGATGCCGGACGCGACGGTGGCCACCGTCGCCTACCAGGAGCCGCGCAATGCGTGACCCGCATCCTGGACTTCGCCAGTGTGCGCGACGAGTACCAACTGTCGTACGGCGCGTCCCCTCCCCCGGAACTGCGCAACGCCACACCGCGGGCTACGTTTGACGACCTGTTTCAGCTCGCCCTGCTCAACAGTCGCGCCTACCAGACAGAAAAGGAGCGACTCTATCAGACTGCGCTGACCCTGTCGCTCGAACGGTTCGCCTACGCGACCAAGTTCACGGTGCCCGGCAACACGATCGATACCACCTACACGCATCGCCGTCTGGAAGGCACGACCCGCAACGAGTTGGCCGTGCCCAGCAGCGTCAATGGCGACAAGCTGTTGGCCACGGGCGGCACCCTGGTTGGTCGGTTCGCCAACAACGTGCTGCTGACGTTTAACGGACCGTCGGGCTTCGCCGCCGACGTCAGTTCCGAGCTGCTCTTCGAGGTCACACAGGCGGTGTTCCAGCGAGACATTCTGCTAGAACCGCTGATCCAGTCCGAGCGGGATATGGTCTATGCGGCGCGTCAGTTCTCTCGCTACCGCAAGGAGTTCTTTTTCGATATCGCCGCTACCTACTACGACATCCTGCAGACGTATCGGCAGATCGAAATCGAGGCGCAGAACTACTTCGCGCAGGTGCGGAACTTCCAGCAGAACGTGGAGGAGTTCGAGTCGGAGATCTCGACCGCGCCGAACGTGACGGAACTGAATCAGTTCGAACAGAGTGTGCTCGGCGCGCAGCGTTTGCTGATCGAGCGCTGCCTGCAACTGGAGGACGAGCTCGACGCGATGAAACTGACGCTGGGCCTGCCCACCGAGACCCAGATTGACGTGGACCTGGCGGAGTTTGAGCAGCTGACGCGCCGGGACATTGTCGAGGTGAACCGCGAGCAGGCGGACCGATGGGTGGTCCGCGTGCAATCGATCCGCGCCCGAGATCCTGCGGCGAACCACGCCGACCTGTTGACTGCCAGTTACTCGCTGACCGAACGCCTGATTAGCTGGTTGCTGGAACGCCGGAAAGCGGACCCCCGCGTGCCGGAACCGGTCGATCTGTATCACGAGCGGGCCCTGTTCCGACTCGACGCCGCGCGTCTCGAGTCGGTGGCCCGTGGTGAAAGCCTGCAGGCCGTCGTCTCGGCGGACCCGCCGCGTCAGCGGATTCTGGTGTTCCAGCGTCAGGCCGACATGATTCAGAGCCAGCTGGTCCTCGTGCAGCGTCTGGGACAGCTTGCCTCGCTTCAGGGGCAGACCTTCGGGGAGTTGGAGCGGATGCGCGACACGTACCGGCAACAGGCGCGGGATTTCGCACAGCTCAAGCTGGATGTGAACGCTGCACTGGACACCCGCCCGGACGATGTGACCATCGTCAGCTTCATTGACCGCGCCACCGTCGCCCTGGCGCAACTGGATGCCCTGGTCGATGATCTGGACCAGTTGCTCTTCGGTGGACCCGTCGCGACGGTGGACCTGGAGCAGTCGATCGCGCGGAGCGACGCGCTGGTGCGCTTCGCTCAGACGAGTTTCGACGCCGCGGAACAGGGATTGCCGACGATCAAGATCAGTGCGGATGCAGCCATGGTCACGGCGTTGGTCCAGCGGCTGGACCTGATGAACGAGCGCGGCGTTCTGGCAGACCGCTGGCGCGAGATCAAACTGGCAGCGGACGAACTGCGGTCGCGTTTGGACCTGCGTGCCAGTCAGACCATCGGGACGCGGCAGAATCGTCCGCTCGACTTCTCGCTCGATAATGCCGACACGCGGCTCCAGGTGGCCTGGGATCTGCCGCTCAACCGCAAGCGCGACCGCAACCTGTTCCGCCGCGCCCTGATCGGCTACAACGCAGAGCTGCGGCGTCTCCAGCAGACTGAGGATACCATCAAGCTGGACATCCGTCGGCAGCTGCGCAATCTGGAACAGGCGCGCTACCAGTACCCGATCGCGGTCGCGCAAGCGGCGCTGTCCCAGGAACAGGTCTTGAGCACGCGGCTCCAGCTCATCTTGGGTTCCCCCGATGTCCGTGCCATCGACCTGGTCCTGGCCTACAACGACTCACGGGAAGCCTTGGGCGCGATGTTCAACCGCCGTGTCGGGTATTTATTGGAGCGTGCACGGTTCTCCCTCGAGCTGGAGGTGATGATGCTGGACGATACCGGCTTCTGGCCGGACATCAACGCCCCCCAGTATCAGCCGCGGGCCAATTACGTGTATCCGTGGAACGCGGGGGCCGCGTACGGGGATTACCCGTCATTTTTGAAGGTCTCGCACGAGCTGCGACGGATGCTCGGCTACCCGCCCCCCGGGGCCGTGCCCGGCCGCGTCCCTCCGGCGGACGGGGCGTCGACGGAATCGACAGCGCCTGAGGCGCTCGAGCCGCAGGCGCCCCCAGCACCGGAGCCGCCGCCCGAGGTGACCGAATAGGAGCGCATTTCCCGCACCGGCATCCCGTCACCGTGCGCCGCCGGCCGAGAGAAAGGCGCCGGCGGCCAGTGCCACAGCGGCGGCAAACGCCGCCCCGATCACGGCCCGCCGCAGCCAGATCCGCCGCATCAGCTCGCGCTCCAGCACCTCCTCGACCGCCCGGTCGCCCGCCGCCCGCGCGCGATGCAGGGCCACGTTCGGCTCGGGCGCGTCGATCGCCAGCAGGGCAAACGCCGTCACCAGCAGCGCCAGGCACAACACCAGACACACTGGACTGAGCCACCGCTGCATGGCTGCACCCGTCATTCGTGCCGCAGAGCGTCAATCGGATCCATCATGGCGGCGCGTCGCGCCGGGTACATGCCGAACATGATGCCGGTCGCTACCGAGATGCCGAAGGCCAGCAGCACCGACCACCAGCTCAGGACCGTTTCAATCTCCGACCATGCGGTGACCACCAGCGGGATGGCGATCCCCACCAGGATCCCCAGCACGCCGCCGGTCGACGACAGGACCGTGGTCTCGACCAGGAACTGCGACGTAATGTCGCGCCGCCGCGCACCGAGCGCGCGGCGGATGCCGATTTCGCGCGTCCGTTCGGTGACGGTGGCCAGCATGATGTTCATGATTCCGATGCCGCCGACCAGCAGGGCAATGCCGGCAATCGAGCCGAGCACCAGGTTCCAGATGCGTTTCTCCTGCTCGGCCTGCCGCAGCAGTTCCAACGGCACCTGGACTTCATAGTCGTTGCCCCGGGCATGCGATTTCTCCAGCAGCGTGCGGGCCATCGCCGCCGTCTGGCTGACCAACTTCTCGTCGCTGACCGTCAGCGTGATCTCGCTCAGCTGGGTCCGCTCAAACTCCACTGAGCCGGCACGGACAATCAGCTGCAGTTCCCCAAACCGCCGCTGGGCGGCCGTCAGCGGGATGTAAATGTCATTGTTGAAATTCACCGCGCTCATCGCCCCGGGCCGCTCGTCACCGCTCGACTGCGGTGCGAGCACCCCGACCACGCGATACGCGCTGGGGCCCAGCAACAAGTCCTTGCCCAGCGGGTCTTCGTAGCCGAACAGGCGCTGTGCGGCACCGGCGGCCAGGACACAGACGTTGGCCGTCACATGCAGATCGGTGTCAGTGAGGAACCGGCCCCGCTGCACCGCGAGGTTCTTGACCTTCAGGCACTCGGGCGTCGTGCCCAGGATCCGCGCATTGGCGGCGCGGCGCCGCCCGTGCTGAGCGTCCTTGCGCAACAGCGCAATGGGCAGGGCGCGCACGACCGTGGGGAGCGTATCCCGCAGCCGCTCGAAATCGCTGTATTTCAGGCCGTACTCCAACACACGACTGGTCTGCTGCTGCGTCGCACTGGTCCCCGTCGACTCCCCCTCGTTCTCCGGCTCGGGCTTGATGCTGCGGACAATGACGTTCGTCGCCCCCAGCTGGCGAATCTGCTCTACCGCCTTCCGCTTGGACCCTTCCCCGATCGCCAGCATGGCGATCACGGACCCGACCCCCAGGATCGTGCCGAGCATCGTCAGGAAGCTCCGCAGCTTGTGCAGCATCAGGTTGCGGACACCCAGTTGCAGCGTGATCCAGAACATGCGTCAATCCACTCTCGGTGCGCCCGCGTCCGGCGCCGCAGGCGGCGTCGCCTCGGGCGCAGACGCCTCCGGTTTGGACGACTCCGGCTTGGACGACTCCGGCTGCACGTCCTCCGCGTCACCCGCCTCCTCCTCTTTCTCGGACCGCCGGTCAGCGGACCGATCGTCGCCAGCCGCAGCCGGCGTTTCCTGCAACAGCGACGTCGGGTTGAGCACGACCATGTCGCCATCCACCAGCCCCTCGCGCACCTCGACGAACTTGTCGTTGGTCTTGCCCAGCACGACCGCACGCTGGTCAAGTCCCTGGTCGGTGCGCACGTAGCACCAGTTCTTGTCCGCTCGCTGGACAATCGCCTGAATCGGGACACTCAACACGTCCGTCAAACGCTCGACGTCGATCTCCACAACCGCCGTCATGCCCGGCTTGAGCTGTGACACCTCCTCGTCAATCGTGACGATCGTCTTGTAGACCTTGGTGTCGGACGACAGCCAGCCACCCTGGTCCGGCAGGACTGCCACCGTCTTGACCGTGCCCGAGTAGATGCGATCCGGGAACGCGTCGACGCGGATCACCGCTTTGAGCCCCGGTTTGACCTGATCGAGCACGGACTCGTGGACGGCCGTATTGACCTGCATGTGCGTCAGATTGGGAATGGAGAGGATGTCCTGCCGTTCGCGGACAAAGGCGCCGGTGGCGATACTCGAACCGCGATTCCATCGCCCGCCATCCTCCGTGGCGTAGGCGACCATCCCGTCCTGAGGCGCCACGATGCGGCATTTTTCCAGTTGCGCCACGTACCGATCGTGGCGCTCTTTTTCCTTATCATACGCGCGGTCGGCGCTCTCCTTGGCGGCCAGCGCTTGCGCCAGTTCCGATTCATTGTTGCGTTCGACCTGCAGGCGGTTGTTGCGGGCCGTGTCGTACTTCCCCTTGCGGTCTTTTTTCTCCATGACGTAGGTGTACGTCTGGAGCTGCCGCGCCGCGGCCAGACTGCTGGCCAGCGCCGCGTCCGCCTTCAACAGGTCCAACCGGGCCGCATCCAGGTTCCCCTTGCTCTTGTACCCGAGTTCGTAGAGCGTCTTGACCGCGTCGAAGTCCGTCTGGCGAATGATCTGCTCAGCGCGCGCTTTCTTGATGTCCATCTCGACGTTCTCCAACTCGATCTGGAACGTGCCGCCTGTCTCGTCCTCGTAGGACTCCACCTCCAACAAAGCCAGCTCTTCGCGCAGCTGCGCCTCGGCCAGGTTCGTCTCGTTCTGCGTCTGCTGATTCTCGTACTTGGCATTCGCCTGGATCTTCTCCGCCTCCGCCCGCTGCAAGGCCAGGAACTGCGCATCGAGCCGTTCCTTGAGCGGCGCCGAGTCCAGTTCGACCAGCAGGTCCCCTTTCTTGACGGAGCTGCCGTTGGGCACGATGAACAAGATCTGCGTGCCGGTGACGCCGGAACGCTCGCCACCAAAATTCTCCACCTCGCAGGTGACCTGGACCGTCTGCTGGCTCTCCAGATTGCCCCGCTCCGTCACGACGATCGGCAATGTCCCGCGCCGCACGGTGTAGTAAATCAACGCTTCGTTTGCCTGCGTTGAGTCGCGCAAGACCTCACGGATTCCGACCCCCAGCAGTCCCAGACTGGCCACAATCACCGCCGGCAGCACCCAGCGCGGCCGCCGGGCCGCCCATTTCAGCGGCACAGGCTCGCGCGGGTGGGCAGGAGACGACACCGCAGAGGGGGTCCGGACACGGGGTGATCTGGACTGGGCGACACTCATATCGGTCAGCTCCTAAGGGTCCGCCGCTGCATCGGCAAGCGCCGCGGCTCCCCTGTTAATCGTAACCGCTGGCCGAAAGTTCTGCCACGGCGAACGAAACGAGGTCCCGAGGTCCCCCAATCCCCCAGCTTGACTTGAGCCTGAGCCTTGTCCTGCGCTACAATTGGCCGCCCTGTGCCGCGACGCGCGAACGTCCCTGCCGTCCAATCCGACAGCACAGGCCAGGAGCGATCGGGATGGGTGCGACCATGTTGAGCGTTGACCGGGTGGTGGCCATGCAGCAGGCGGCGGTGGCCCGCTGGCACGTACATCGCGTCGACAATCCGCACCGGGGATTCCTCGCCCTGGCCTGCCATCAGTGTTCGCTGAATTTTCTGCTGTGGCATGAGGAAGATCGGGCGCGCTGCCGAGAGGCCAGCGACGGGCAGATTGCGAGCGTGAAACGGTCGATCGACCAGTTGAACCAGGAGCGGAACGACTGGATCGAGCGGCTGGACAGGTGGGTGGCTGCGTGGTTGAAGCGGCACCACGTACGCCCGGCGCCGGATGCGCGGTACGCCACCGAGACGCCCGGTAGCGCCATCGACCGCTTGGCCATCCTGGCGCTGCGGATATACCACCTGGAGCAGCAGTGCCGTCGGACCGATACGGACGCGGATCATCGCCGGTCTGTTCGTCACAAACTGTCCCTTTGCCGGGCGCAACACGGGGATCTCCGCCAAGCGTTGCGCGAGCTGGTGGCCGAGATCGCCGACGGTCGGACCCGGCACAGCAGCTATCAACACCTGAAAATGTACAACGATCCAGCGCTCAACCCGTACCTGTACGCTGCGCGGCGGTCGGCGGCGGCGTGATTTGACAATCCGCACTCCGAGCACAACACTATGTCAGGCGCGCGCGGCGCGCCGCACTTGTCCAGCTGGTCCCGGCAATGAACGTCCCTATGACAGGCACTCATCTGCGGCATGGTTGCGGCACGCCGCGGCGTCGGGCATCGACGCGGCGCCCCGTTGGGCTCGCGCGCCTGGCCCTGACCTGCCTGGGC
>JALOQX010000288.1 GCA_025459265.1 Pirellulaceae bacterium
CCGGGGACGTCCCGGACGTCCCCCCAATGACCTCGCGTCATGGGGGACGCAGATCATCGGCTACGTGCGGCCACCACCACGCACGGCGGCCGAGTCCCAACGCGTCCACCACGCCCGCGGCTGGCCGAGGCCGCCCCAGCCGGTGGCACCGGACGTGACGGGATCTTGTTGACAGGATGGACAGGATGTGCAGGATGCGCGCTGCGTGTCGTACGGCACGGGTGCAGGTGCGAGCCGCCGGCGTGCAGCGCGCGGGCCGCCGTCCGCCTGCCGGCGGACTCTGGCCCAGCGGTGAAACAGATCCGGCCCCGCTCCGGATCTTGCCCGTCGCGGTCGGGTGGCAGACAATGGGTGCGTGCGGTCGGGCGACCGGCGGCAGGGCGGAGGGCCAGCGAATCTGAGCATGAGGAGGAACGACCCATGTTGCGTGACGATAATGCGAATGTATCGCGACGGATGTTTGTGCGGCAGAGCGGGCTGTTGGCAGGTGGCGTGCTGCTGGGTGGGAAGGCGGCCGCGGCGGCCCAGCCGGTCCTTGCGCCGCAGGCCCCGGACGCTGGCCCGTTGTCGCAGCGCGTGCTGGGCCGGACCGGTGTGTCCGTGACCACGTTGACGCTCGGCACCGCCCCCTGCGGTCTGTGCCCCAAGATTCCCCCGCCCGAGATCGCCGACATCGTCCGTGTCGCGCTCGACCTGGGCATCAACTCCATCGACACGGCGCCCGCCTACCTGCAGTCGGAGGAAGGGATCGGGATGGCGCTGGGCGAGCGCCGCAAGGACATCTTCCTGGCCACCAAGGTGATGGCCGACGAGTTGGCTGAGGCCCAGGAGTCGCTGGATAAATCCTTCGCACTGCTCAAGACCGATTGGATCGATCTGGTCTACTACCACAATGTGGGCGACCGCCAAGTGGAGCGTGGCATGCAGCCCGGGGGCGTCTTCGACTGGCTCGTGAAACAGAAGAAAGCGGGCCGCTTCCGGTTCCTGGGCATTTCGGGGCATAATCGCCCGGCGAAGTTCATTCCGCTGCTGGAATCCAAGGAAGTTGACGTTCTGTTGACGGTCGTGAATTTCGTCGACCGCCACACGTACGGGTTTGAAGACAGGGTGCTCCCAGTGGCGCGCCAACAGAACGTCGGCATTGTGGCCATGAAGGTGTTTGGCGGCGCGCGGCAGAGTGCCGGTTCGTACGAGAACCCGCAGGCACCCCCGGAGATGGACGTGGAGTACCTGGAGCGGGCAGTGCGGTACGCGCTGGGCACACCGGGCGTCTGCACCGTGAATCTGGGCGTGCACAATGTCGACCAGCTGCGGCGCAACCTGGACATGGTACAGCGATTCCAGGAGCTGTCGGCGGACGATCAGCGTGAGCTGGCTCAGGTCGGGCGCCGGCTCGCCAATGACTGGGGTGCGCACTTCGGGCCAGTGGCCTGAGCCGGGGCACGCAGGGGCTCGAGCCCGACCGCTGGGCGAATGACGAAGCACGATCGACCCAAGCACGAATGAAACCCGCATGACAACGACAACAGGACCGGCGTGGTCTCGGCAGCGGTCCCCGCAGCTCCTTCGCGGCCTGGCATGGATCGCGACGACGGTCGTGCTGCTGCCGCTGTGCGGCGTGCGCGGCGGCACGGCGGACGACGAGCTGATCGAAACAGCTGCCGCGATTCACCAGCGTGTGTGGACCATCGACACGCACGTGGACACGCCCATGCGGCTGGTGGGAGGCGGTTTCGACATCGGTCAGCGGCATGACGTGGGGGCCCGGGGCGGCCGCGTGGATCTGCCGCGCATGCGGGAAGGGGGACTGGATGCCATCTTCTTCGCGGTGTTCCTCGGTCAGGGCGAACGAACCGCGGCGGGGAACGCCAAGGCGCGGGACGACGCGCTGCAGATCTTCGATGCGATTCACCGCTCAGTTGCTCAGTATCCGGATCTGGCCGCGATTGCGCTCCACCCCGACGACGCCCCACCGCTGGAGGCGCAGGGCAAGCGGGCGATCTACCTCGGGATCGAAAATGGGTATGCCATCGGCAACGACCTGTCGCTCCTGACGACCTATTTCGACCGGGGCGCCCGGTACGTCACCCTCTGCCACTCGCGCAACAACGACATCTGCGATTCGTCGACGGACGAGCAGGGTCCGGAGCACCATGGCTTGAGCGATTTCGGCCGGGAAGTCGTGCGGGAGATGAATCGGCTCGGCCTGATCGTCGACGTTTCGCACGTGTCGGACGAGACGTTCTACGACGTGCTCGACTGCACGGCCGCGCCGGTGTTCGCGTCGCATTCGTGCGCCCGGGCCGTGTGCGACAACCCGCGGAACCTGGACGACCCGATGCTGCGCCGATTGGCGCAGCAGGGGGGTGTCATCCAGATCTGCCTGCTGGACGCCTACGTCAAACAATCTCCGCCGCATCCCGAGCGTGCCGCGGCGCTGGCCGAGTTGCGATCCCGTTACGGCAAGTACGAAGATCTCAGCGAGGATCAGCAGCGCGAGGTGCTCAACCGGTGGGAGGAAATCAATCGTCTCTATCCGCAGTCGGACGCTTCGGTGCGCGACGTGGTCAATCACATCGATCACGTGGTGCAGATCGCCGGCATCGATCATGTGGGGATCGGCACGGATTTCGATGGCGGGGGCGGCCTGGTGGATTGCCGCGACGTGAGCGAGCTGGGGCGCATCACGCTGGAACTGGTTCGTCGCGGCTACACGGAGGAGCAGATCCGTAAGATCTGGGGTGGCAATTTCGCGCGTGTCTTTCGTGAAGTGCAGCGCGTGGCGCAACAACTGGAGGCTCAGAAACCATGACCAACCAGACCATCACGCGACGTTGTTTCCTGACGGGCGCCGCTGTGGGAGCGACGGCGCTCTTGAGCGCTCGGCCTGTCACGGGCGGCCCGACTACCGTCGGCCTCGAAGCTGGCGAGGGCGTGGTGGACACAACCCCGCCGCTGGGCATTGAGATGGCGGGTTTTCATCGGCCCGCCGGCCAGGAGCGCCTGATCGCCGGGATTCGCCGGCCGACGGCCGCCCGGGCGCTCGTCCTGCGACTCGGCGAGACCCAGGTCGCCATCGTGTCGCTGGACGCCATTGCCGTCTCCACGGAAATGACCGACCGGGTGCAGCAGCAGATCGCCGCGCGACTGGGGATCCCCGCCACGCATGTCCGCCTGTGCGTCACCCATACGCACTCCATGCCGACGTTTCGCCTGCTGCGCCAATGGGGCGCCTTGCCCGTCGAGTACCTGGCGACGGTGGAACAGAAGATCGTCGAGGCGGTGGTGCGGGCCCAGGCGGATCTGGCGCCGGCCACGCTGCACGTCGGGACCAGCCGGGCCGTGGGGGCGAGCAACAACCGGACGACGGCCAACTGGAAGACGGACGAGCACTTTGGCCCCGAGTCGACTGACGCGGATCGCTGGCTCGACACGGCAGTCCACGTCCTGCACTTCGAGCGCGGCAGCGGCAAGCAGAGTCTGTTGTGGTATCACTTCTCGGCGCATCCGGTGTGTTACCAGGATGACCAGGCCGGGCCGGACTGGCCGGGACGCGTGGCGGAGCTGGTGCGCGAGCGGCACCAGCTGGCCGCCTCGTTCCTCCAGGGCCACTGCGGTGACGTGAATGCGGGCGACGCGGCACACTGGATCGGCACGGAAGACAACACGGCCGTGCCGGTGGCGGCCGCCATCACGCGCGCCCTGGACACGGCGCAGACCGTGCGCACGGACACGCTGCGCATCGAGATGCAGCCGGTCGCTTTGCCGCTGGATATCGCGCTGTTCCGCCAGTGGCTCGCGGCGTACGCTGCCGACCCATCGGCGTGCAGCACCGGCGTGTGGGTCGACGCCGGGTTTGCGCAAGCGTGGTATCGGGACTCGGTCAGTCGCGACCTGAGCCGCACGACGCTCGCGACGCCGCTGAGCGTCATGCAGCTGGGCGAGGTGGCGCTGGTGTTCCACTCGGCGGAACTCTACAGCTACTACGGCCTGGCGATCCGTCGTGACTCGCCACTGCCGCTCACGCTCGTCGTGGGCTACGCCGACGACATCGTGGGCTATCTGCCCGACCCGACGGCGTTCACGGCTCAGGAGTACGCGGCGATCACGGTGCCGAAGATCCTGGACCTGCCGCCGTTCGAACCAACGGCGGCCCGCGTCCTGGCCGCGACGGCAACCCAACGGCTCCGCCACCTGGTCGGCTGAGGACCTTTCGCCACCGCGTCGTCCCACCGCACCACCTGGCCGGAATACGTCGCCATCCGCCCGAGGACCGCCGTCATGCTGCTCACCGCGCCGAACCAGCCCTCGTTCAACGGCTTGTCCGCGCTGATGGCTTTCATCAGGTCGACGTGCTCCTGGACATACGGGTTGTCGCTCTCGAGGTTCGGACGATTCCCATTGGCCGCGGTGCGCGATCCCTTCGTGCCGTGTACGAACTCATTGACCTGGTCCCAGGTCCCGGGTTGATGACGGCTCTGGCTGAACATCTTCGTGCCGTCGGCGTAGGTGAATTCGACGAAGTGGTGATCGAAGATGTCGCCGTAGTTGCCCCGGTCGACGCGTCCGCCCATGCCGTTGGCCTCGACCGGATGCGCCGTCTTCGGGTTGCCGTCCTTGGCCATCACCCAGTTGGCGATGTCGATGTTGTGCACGTGTTGTTCCACGATGTTGTCACCGTAGAGCCAGCGGAAGCAGCCCCAGTTACGGACCTGGAATTCCATTTCCTTGGGATCGTTCTGCGGGCGCGGTCCGAGGTCCCGTGCGCCGCCGCCGGATCCGTTCCAGTAGACGCGGAGGAACTGGATGTCACCCAGCTTGCCGTCGTGGATCTCCTGGATCCCCTGGAGGTACGGCCCCTGGTGGTGCCGCTGCAGCCCCACGACCACTTTCAGCCCTTTCTTGTCGGCCAGTTCGTTGGCCGCCATGACCTGGCGGAACCCCGGCGCATCGGTACAGAGCGGCTTCTCCATGAAGACATGTTTGCCAGCCTGGACGGCAGCGGCGTACTGCATGGGTCGAAAGCCAGGTGGCGAGGCCATGACGACCAGGTCGACGCCGCAGTCGATCGCCTTCTGGTAGGCATCGAGCCCGGTGAAGATGCGTTCCTTGGGCACGTCGACTTGTGCGGCCATCTGATCGGTGATGCCGCGCAGCGACGACTTCGCACGATCTTCGAAGGCGTCCGCCACGGCGACGAGCTTGAGGGGCTGGCCGAGGATTTCCGCGGCCTTGAGGCAATCGACGGCTGCGCCCGTGCCGCGCCCGCCGCAGCCAATCAACGCGAACGTGAGCGCGTTGTTGCTCGCCGCATGGACGCTCCGGGCAAAACTCGCCTGCAGCGCCGCGACCGTACCTGCCGCGACTACTGAGTGCCGCAAAAAATCTCGCCGCGATGACGATGTCGAACTCATGTCAATAACTCCTTGGAAGAAACGTCTGAGGGGGGATACTGCGGAGACGGGCGAACGGTCTCGAGGCTCAACGGTCCTGCGAAGTCCTGTCATCTGCCGCGCTCGCCAGTCTAACCCTGGTCCGGGCCCGTCGCAACAGCCGGCGATGGATGGTCGCCGGGGCTGCTCGGAGTGTAGACTGGGAGTGACTCGAGTGTGACCTCAACACGCCCTGCCTGCGGAAGACGTGATCATGACGACTCGATCCATCCGATCCACCGTGCGCTCCGCCATGGTTGTGGCGCTGGTGCCCATCCTCAGTGCCACGGCCGCAGAGCCGCCCGCAGCGGACCACACTGCGGGCTCCAGCACCGACAATTGGCCTGAGTTTCGCGGTCCGCTGGGCAACGGGCACGCAGTCGGCACCGGCCTGCCGCTCACCTGGAGCGAAACGTCGAACATCGCCTGGAAGACGGCCATTCACGATCGCGGTTGGTCATCCCCCGTCGCCTGGGACCAGCAGGTCTGGGTCACGACGGCCACAGAGGATGGGACGCGTTTGTATGCCGTCTGCCTCGACCGCGACAGCGGCCGCATCCTGCACGATGTGCAGGTATTCACGGTCGGGCAGCCGGAACACGTGGCGGCAGTCAACAGCTACGCGTCGCCCACGTCGGTGGTGGAAGCAGGTCGCGTCTACGTGCATTACGGTACGTATGGGACCGCCTGCCTGGATACGGTCACCGGGCAGATCCTCTGGACGCGCCGCGATCTGAACTGCGATCACCATGAAGGCCCGGGATCCTCACCGATCCTGTTCGAGGATCTGCTGATCGTGCACGTCGACGGCCGGGACGTGCAGTACGTCGTCGCGCTGGACAAAGCCACAGGCGAGACGCGTTGGAAGACGAACCGGTCGATCGATTACAGTCCGTATTCGGACAACACGCGGAAGGCCTTCTGCACTCCGACGGTCATTGACGTCGGCGCGCGTCAGGAGCTGATCAGCCCCGGCGCGAAGGCGGTGATGGGGTACGATCCGCGGACCGGCGAAGAATTTTGGAAGATCACTTACGACGGCTGGTCGATGGTGCCGCGGCCACTCTACGGGCACGGCCTGGTTTACTTCGTGAACGACTTCGAGCGTCCGGAGCTGTGGGCGATCCGGCCGGGCGGGCAGGGGGACGTTACACAGAGTCACGTCGTCTGGACGATGCGTCAGGGTGCGCCGGCGCAGCCTTCACCGCTATTGATCGGCGACCACTTGTACACGATCACAGACCTGGGGGTGGTTTCGTGTCTGGATGCGCACACCGGCGCCATCCTGTGGCGGAATCGACTGGGTGGCAACTACGCCGCATCGCCGCTGTATGCCGCCGACCGGATCTACTGCTTCAGCGAAGAGGGGACGACCACGGTCCTGGCGGCGGGGGCCGACTACCAGGTCCTGGCCACCAACGAGCTGGAGGGACAGGTCAAAGCGAGTCCGGCCGTCGCCGACAACGCCTTCTTCATTCGCACGCGAACACACTTGTACCGGATTGAGGCTCGTCGCGCCGGACTGCCCTGATGAATCGACGGTCTTAACGCGTCTGCTGATCCCGATGCTGGCGGCAGTCGAGGAAACACTTCTGCAAGTATGGGACACAGGAGCGGCCGTTGGCGGCCAAGTGGGCACAGCAGGCTGCGGATGACTGGGCTTGTTCGACCGCGGCGCGCGTGCGGGTCACCACTCCTTCGTCGACGTCCCGTTGGATGTCGCGGCGGGTCACTCCGAAACAGGCACAAATGGCAGCCGATGGGTCTTTCGGATAGGCCGGTCGCACCAGGTCTTTCACCAGCACGAATCGTTCGAAGGCGTCAAAATAGGCCACCGCACACTTCGGCGACGGGCAGAAAAACGCTGGTTCGGTGAGTAACTGGCGCTGCGCATCAGCCACGTAATGCTGCAACACCTCCGTGCCGACGCGCTCGCCTTGCGAACCGCACCGCGGACAGTATGTGGCCGTCGAGTCAGGCTCACGCACGAACGCCTTGTTCATCCCGCGATTCCTCCACATTGTCCAAGTTGGCCGGCGACCAGGTGGTGCGCCGAATGAATCGTCGCACGGCTCTCCGAGCCGTGATTGCTCGACTCGGAGAGTTGAGCGACGGACTCAGCGTGCCACCGCGGCGGTGACGGCCAGCAGGACGGGCACGCCTCTCGAGTCGTCGACGTACTCCATGTCGATCGAGCGGATCAGGACGTCGGGCCGCGGGTTGTTCCACTGCAGCCCATACGCCGCCGCGTAATCGTCGCTGTTTTCGTAGCGGCCCGTCCACGCCAATTGAGCGCCGGGCAGCGCCTGCGGTTTCTCCTGCACGTAGTGTTCGATGTCCAGCTCGCTGCGCACCGGGATCGACTCAGTCTGGCCGTCACTGTAGTGCACCACGTACTGAAACATGACGGGATACTGCTTTTCGCGGCGTTGGCGGTCGTCCGGACGGTTGTCGATCCGCGCCGTGTGCAGAAAGAACAGGGCGTCGGCCTTCGCGTTGACCGGAATGTCGCGGATCTCACGCGGCGGGTTGAGCGGCACGCCCGGGCCGCCCAGCATCAGGACCTGCGGGACCGGCGACGTGGCCAGTTCGTAGATGTCATAGACCACTCCGGCCAGCGTGTTCCTGCCGGCCGGCAGGTGTTTCAGGGTACGGCCGGCGTCGCCAAAAAAGCCCCGCTCGTCTTTGTACGTGGTCGCGCGGGTGTGAATGTCCAGCGGGAGGTAGTCCACATCGCCACCGGCGATCACCGTTTTGCCGCCGGCAAACGGCGCGCGCAGGTTGCGCAGCACCGTGGCCAGGATCGCGCGCTTCTTGATCGCGTTGACCGGCACCGACTCGGTCTCCTGGAAGTTCAAGTTGCACAGCACGACACCGCCCGCACCTTGGACGTACTGCACCAGCCCTCCAATGTTCAACATCGGCCGCACCGTTTCGACATAGGACGAGGGCGGCTGCACCATCACCCGGATGTTGTCCATGCCGATGTTGGGCGCCTTGTTCGGGTCCCGCGTCCACTCGAGTAACTGCACCGTGAGTTCCCGACAGGTGCGCGGCGGGTCGATCGTGCACACGACCTCTTCACCGTCGGAAGTGAGCGCGAACTCCTGACGATCCTGGCCGTCGAACAGCAGCGCCAGCCTGGTGGTCGCGTTGTAGTTGACCGACTGGTCGTGGACGTACTCACGCACCGTGTACGGCCCCGGGAAGCGGATCGTGAACTCATACGGCGATCCATCCTCAGGATACGCGAAGTCCATGATCAGCGGCCAGCCGTCGGAGCCTACGAACCCGTTGACCATGTTCTCCCAGCCGAAGAATGTGCTGGTCGAAAACGGTGCGATGTCGTCCAGGTTCACCACGTGCGTGAATACGTCGGACGCGACGTATTCATCGGCCGTCCAGCCGAAAATGCGCTGGCCCGAGAGCATCACGACATCGCCGGTGGTCAGGCCGCTGGTCAACGGATTGCGCACGGCGGGAAAGACGACCCGCTCGCGCCGGAACGGACGTATCACGTGCTCGACGCCCACGATGAGGTTGAAATCGGCCAGACCCTCGGGTGTCAGGCCGTGGAAGAGGATCGTGCCTCCGCGGTCCCAGAAGGACCGCAGGGCAGCCTGCTGCGCGGCCAGCGAGCGCAGCGTCTCGGGGGTCGCCGAGAGCACGGCGATCTGGCAGCCCGGATCCGCGAGGGCCGCCACGGGATCGGTGCCCTGGTCATACTGCACACCGACGGCGTCCAGCGCGCGGGTCAACTGCGGATCAGACGCAATCGCGACGACTGGCGCGAACACCTGCCGGTACTGCGCCGCGGCGTTGACCACGTTGACGAAGACCTGAGCCGGGACCGCATTGTGCAGCTTGTCGCCCAGCTGGAGTTGTGTGAGGTACATGACTCCTTTGCCCACGGGGATCTCGACCAGCGCTGTCTGACTCAGGCGGCGCCCCACCTGCAGCAGGCTCTTGCCGCCGCGCGTCGGTTTGACGTACGGGTGGCGATACACGGTGGAATCGGCTCCGGGCCAGGTGAAGAAGTCTTTGTCCTGCAGCCCGGCCAGCGCCGGATGGGATGCATCTTCGAGAAACGCGATGCGGCCTTCGTGCAGGGGCGGGGCGTCGCTGGCCAGTTCCATCTCGGCCGGAATGGCCTGGTACTTGAGTGGGGTGGACTGGTCGAGCACGACCACGGCGCGACCCGGGGCGGCAAATGCCGCCAGCGTCGTGGCGGTACTCTGGGGAGCGGTGAGCGCGTCCGAGCCGACCAGCAGCAGCCGCGCGTCCGCAGGCACTGCTTCCAGGCTCGTCAAGCGCGTGACCGGCGCGCCCAGCTGAGCAAGCAGCGCGGCGGCCGGACCCTGCGGGTCGTAGACGGCGATCTTCCCGTCACCGAGTTGCAGGGCAGGCGGAGGCAACACCGAGACAGCCTTCGTGTCGTGGAACACTTCCTGGTCGCCGACACCGACGCGCAGGTGCAGCTCACCCTCGGTGCGCCGCGTCACCGTCGGCATGGGAATCACCTCCTCGAATTTCTCGGCCGACCCCGGCGCCACGTGATGCTCGGTGGTCTTGCGGTAGACTTCTCGGCCGTCGAACGTCAACGTGCGCGTGAAGCTGACCGGGTCGGTGTGCTGCGTATCGTTGAAGACGCCAAACGTGCGTTTCACCGGCTGCGCGGAGCCAAAGGTCCAGTCCCACTCACGGACCAGGGCCAATCGCGGCGCATTGGCGACCCACTGTGCCGGACCGCCGTCACTGCCGATCCAGAAATGCCAGGCGGCATACTCTCCATTCCAGCGATATCCTTCCTGCAGCATGCGGTACATGAGCGCCATCGCGTCGCGGGTCGCCGCCTTCCCCTGGAAGCAGACTTCGCCACCCCACAGCGCATAGTCAGCGGGGTTGATGCCGGTCGCATAGTAATCTTCGCCCAGGAAGCGCGGCCGCTGCTGGTCCCACCGCCAGCGGCCGCGACCGCCACCCTCGGCAAACGTCTCGTAGGCCAGGTCGGGATAACGCTGGTCGAACGTCGCGACATAATGGTCGCCGTGGACGCTCAGACTGTTGTCCTTCAGCGCACCGCCACCATCGATCATCACGCTGCGCGTGCGATCGACGGCCAGCACGGCATCGTGAGTCTTCTTGATGTAACCTTCGTACTCGTCCATCAGCGGACTGTTGCCCAGCAGGTTGATCAGGTTGATGTAGGCGAATTCGTTCTCGATCGTCCAGATCTGGATGCTGGGATGGTTCCGTTCGCCCTTGACCTGGGCGACGCACTGGTCGAGCCAGTTGGCCATCAGCTTGAGCTTGGCCTGCGAACCGTTCTGCTGCTGGACCGTGACCGGATCCTGTTCGGCGAACTGGCTGCCGATTGTCTCCCCATCGAGCGTCGTGTTGCGGCGGATGACCAGGCCGTGACGATCGAAGAACTCGAGCGCCGCGGGGGGTTCGAGTCCGCGCCAGAGCGGATCGCGCGTGCCCTGACCGGCCGTGCTGTAGCGATAGCTGCGGATCTGGTTTCGGTGGTAGCTCGCGGCCACCTCGTCCGGCGTCTCTCCCCCCGGGCTCAGATCGGCCCACATGTGCCAGGGGACGCCGTTAAGCGTGAATTTGACTCCGTCGATTTGCCACTGGCGAAAACCAAACAGCGTCTCGTGCGCGTCGACCTCTTGGCCGTCCACAACCAGCTGGGTGCGCAGTCGATAGAGCGCCGGCTGCGGCTCCGGCCACCACAGCCGG
>JALOQX010000289.1 GCA_025459265.1 Pirellulaceae bacterium
TCCTGACCGCGAAGCGGTCACACGTCAGAGCCCGACGATAAGGGTCGCCGCGCAGCGGCGCACCCTGGGTCTTCGGTCCGCCCGTCGGATCGGCGAACCCCCACGGGGTTCTACAAGGCCGTACAACCCCGTTGAGGTCGTGAGCGAGGTGGCAGCTGCGCACCCGGGGTGCGCGGCTGCGCCGCGAACCCGGACTATGATGTGCGACGCCTTCGGCGTCGATGTTCGGGCCCAGGCCCGTGACCCCGTAGGGTGAAGGTGAGGCTCCCCCGCGTGAACGCGGGGGCTTCCTGGTGTGCGCAGGGGCGCGGGGCACGTAGTAGGGTGAACGTGAGGCTCCCGCGCGTGAGCGCGGGGGCTTCTGCGCGCGCGGACGCGGAGTATCGAGTTCGCCGGACTTCAACCTGCTTGCGCGCCCACGTCGCAAGAAAGCTGTGCGGTGATCGGTTAGGGATTATACGGCAACGACGAATTGTGCACGATCAAGCGGACCTTGCCGTCGTCCGTCTTCCTGAACACGAACGTCTTGTCGACGAAGATCTCGTTTCCTGCCTTGTCGGTCAGGTAGACGTTGCCCATCGTAATGCCGATATTGCCGTGGATTTGGACTCCTTCGGCGCCGCGCGAGCCGTTGTCGTACCTCACTGCAACCCACGGCTTGAGCGCGAAGCCCTTGTCATTGGGAAAGTTCTCATCTCCACCCACGAAGTAAGCCAGCGCTCCGGCCTTTGTCTTCCGAAAAGTCTGGTCCCCCCAGGTCAGCGTCGGCTTGAAGAACACCTGGCCATCGTCGTAATCGTAGGCGTCGGTCAGCACCTGTTCGGCAAACGCACGATAGTCTTCTCCCGCTTCGTACCGGCGTCCGATTTCCACCAAGGCATCGCACCACGCTTGCTGCGCGGCGTTGATCTCCTCCTCCGTCACCGTGACCGGCTGAGCGGAGGTCGCTCGCGGACCCGATGGCGTCGGCGGTGCGGGCGGTGTGGTGGGAGAACTGCACGACGACAGAACAACTGTGGCGCACAATGCCGTGATGGCCGTAACGATGAGTCGTTTCATTTGCGGGTCACCTTTCAAAGTCGCTGGAACAGGGGTCCGGAATACGGTGCGAACAGTTTGCCGCAACACGCGACGGAGCTCATTGTAAGCGTCCGTACCCGCCTTGCACAGCGAGTCACAACCTGAAAGCAGCGGCACAGTGGTGTGATCGTAACAGACCGGCCGCTACAATGGCCGTGGTTTTCCGGTGACCGGTGTTGAGAGGCTCAGGGCAGACCGGTGTTGGCGGACGCGTTTCGCTGCGTCCACCCCGCGGGGAGTGTCCGGTCAGGCGGCAACTCCCATCCGCCTTCAGCGTGTCTGGCTGCTCATCGTCGTGGTGGCGGCGAGGGGTAAGGTGAAGGCGCATCCGGTCGCGTTAACCCGGTAGCGGTACAACACCAGCATTGCGGCGAAGGCAACGGATCATGAACACGGTTGCGACTCAGGCGGACGTGAATCGGGCACCGGTGCTCAGACTGATTGGCAACACGCCACTCGTTCCGCTGCGGTTCGAACCAGAGGGTGTCACCGTGTACGCCAAGTGCGAGTTTCTCAATCCCAGCGGAAGCATCAAGGATCGGTTCGCTCAGTGTGTGATTCTGGACGCCGAGCGGCGCGGGAAACTGCGGCCGGACTCGGTGATTCTCGAGTGCACGAGCGGCAACACGGGTATTGCGCTGGCCATGGTCGGCACGGCACGCGGCTATCGCGTGACGATCCTGATGAGTGCCGGGGCGAGCATCGAGAGGCAGTATCTGTTGCGACGCTTGGGTGCCGAAGTGATCCTGCTGGCCGAAGGCGACTCGTACCAGGCCGGCATCGCGCGCTCCCGCGCGATGGCCGCACAGGATCCACGATACTTCCTGCCGCGGCAGTTCGAAAACCCGCTGAACGCCGAGGATCATCGGCATACCACGGGCCCGGAGATTCTGCGGCAGGCGCCGGGACCGATCGCCGCGTTCGTGGCCGGGTATGGTACCGGCGGTTCCCTGAGCGGTTGTGGCAGCGCCATCAAGGCGCGCTTTCCCGCGGCACGCGTCGTGGCGATGGAGCCGGCGGAGGATGAAGACCACGCGGTCGAGTGCCACTGCTGTACCTGCATCGAAGGTGTGGCTGACAAGGGCTTTGTCCCTCCGCTGCTTCGCCACGCCCCGCTGGATGCCACGGTCAAGGTTACGGCGGACGACGCCATGCAGTGTACGCGGCGTCTGCACCGCCAGTTCGGCCTGCTGGTCGGCACGAGTTCAGGGGCGAACGTCGCCGCCGCATTGCACGTGGCCCGCGAATTGCCTCGCGATGCCGTGGTCGTGACGCTGCTGTGCGACCGCGCCGAACGCTACTTCAGTACCCCCTTGTTTGCCGAAGGCATGGATGAACATGGAGTTGCGTGATGACAGGTTTGACTTCCCAAGGACTCGGATTCATGAACACGCGTCGACAACTGACCATGTGGGTGTTCCTGGTGGCGATCGTACTTCCCGCGAATCCGCGCACGGTGCGTGGTGAGCCCGTCGACTTCGCACGGCGCCTGGAACCAATCCTGCTTACCCAGGTCCAGATCGGCGGCTTCTGGCGCGACCAGCTCCGCCGGCAGATCTGCCAGTGGCTCCCCCACTGCATCCGGCAGCTCGAGGCCGGCGGTATGGGCCAGAATCTGCTCAATTTCATCCACGCCGCGCAGGCGCTGCGCGGGGAAGCGGCCGGCGCGTTTACGGGTCTGCCGTGGAGTGATGCCTACGTCTACAACACGATCGAAGCGATGTGCCTCGCGCTGGCCATCGATCCGGAAGGTGATCCGGCACTGGCCGACGCGCAGGCTGTCTTCCGCCAGAAGCTCGACGAGTGGATTCCGATGGTGCTGGCGGCTCAGTCGGAGGACGGCTACATCCACACCTTTCACGTCCTCAATCGGCTCGAGCGGTACTCGGACATCCACCATCACGAGTTCTACGTGCAGGGCTACTTGATCGAAGCCGGCGTGGCTCACTACCTCGCGACCGGCGGGCAGGACCGGCGTCTGTACGACGCGGCGCGCCGCTGCGCCGACCGGCTCTGCGCGACATTCGGCCCGCCTCCGCGCCGAGTCTGGGTCCACGGCCATCCCGGCATGGAGATCGCGCTCTGCCGTCTGGCGCGCCTCGTGAACGAGCTCGACGGTGCCGGGCACGGTGACAAGTATGTGGAACTGGTGCGGTTCCAGTACGACACGCGCGCCACCGTGCCGCAGCACCGGAGTGAATACATGCAGTCCCATCTGCCGGCGATCGAACAAACGGACGCCGTGGGGCACGCCGTCCGCGGAACGTATTTCTTCGCCGGTATTGCTGACATTGCCTTGCTGCAGAACGATCGCCGGTTCGTCGAGGCCGCAGATCGACTGTGGGAGAGCGCGATCCAGCGCAAGCACTACATCACCGGCGGCGTGGGAGCCTCGCACGAAGGTGAGGCGTTTGCCGCGGACTTCGATCTGCGCAACGACGGCTACTGCGAATCCTGCGCGGGTTGCGGCCTGTCCTTCTGGGCCGATCGCATGAACCGGCTCCACGGCCACGCACACTACCTGGATGTCCAGGAACGGGTGCTGTACAACAACGTCCTGGGCGCAATCGAGCTTGCGGGGGAAAAGTTCTTTTACCAGAATCCGCTGGCGTCCGAAACACAGCGGCACGCATGGCATGGTTGCCCCTGCTGCGTCGGCAACATCCCCCGCACACTGATCGCGATCAAGGACCTGATGTACGCGCGCAACACCGCGCGGAACACGCTGTTTATCCAGCACTTCGTCACGAGCGATGCCGTGATCGACGACATGGCGGGGAAGCCATTGCGGATCGAGCAGCGGACGGAATACCCATGGCAGGGCGAGGTTGCGATCCGTCTGGAACCCGCGGAAGCGGCCGCGTTCTGCCTCTGCGTGCGCATCCCCAACCGGACCGAAAGCCGACTCTATCGCGCCCAGCCGGACACGGCCGGGACATTCACGCTCCGCGTTAACGGCGCGTTGCAGGCGTGCGATCTCGTGGATGGCTACGCCCGCCTGAGCCGGACCTGGTCGCCGGGCGATCGGGTGGAATTGACGCTGCCGATGGAGATCCAGCGCGTCTACGCGGACGAGCGCATCGCGGCAAACCGCGGCCGTGTCGCGCTCCAGCGCGGTCCGCTGGTGTACAACATCGAGGACGTCGACCACCAGGACCAGGCCCGTTCACTGGTCCTGCCGCCGGACGCGCCGCTCCAGGCCGTCTGGCAGCCGGATCTGCTCGGCGGCGTGATGGCCATCGTGGGCGAGACCCCACGCCTTCTGGCGATCCCCAACTTCGTGCGTCTCAACCGCGGCGGTTGGTCGCAGGTGTGGATTGCGGAAGACGAGCGAGTTGCCGAGCGACCGCTGGAACCGACGATCGCGTCCACCAGCCAGGTGACGACGTCATACGAGACGCAGGAAGGCCGCTTCAGCACACGCGCGATCCACGACCAGAAAGTACCCGAGCAATCCGACGAGCGCGGAACGCCGCTCTTTCACTGGTGGCCGCGGCAGGGAACCCGCGAGTGGGTACAGTACACCTTCGCCCAACCCGAAACGGTCGCGGCCGTCGAGGTGTATTGGTACGACGATCGCGGCTGGGGCAACTGCCGCGTGCCGGATGCCTGGCAGATTCTGTATCGCGATGGCGACCAGTGGAAACCCGTGGGCGGCGCGTCCGCCTGCGGCGTCGACCGAGACGCGTTCCAACGTGTGACCTTCGATCCCGTTCGCACCGATGCCCTGCGTCTGGACGTGCAGCTGCGCAGCGGCTACGCCGCCGGCATACTGGAGTGGCGAGTCGAGGCCGCCCCAGAGTGAGTTCGGATTTGGTGTTTGGAGGGTGAAGCGGCGCGTCATGCGCCGGCCGCGGCGTGGTACTTTCGCCGCCCGTTCCAACTGCCTGCAGACTCGCGTGCGGCGGTGTTGCGCGTGGCGGCCAGAAGCCGATTCAGCGTGAACGCGGAGGATCTGCGGCGCCGAGCATCCTTTCGAGGTACTCTTCAAGATCCTCGTCGAACTCATCACTCCCTGTGCGGATCCGACTCGGTGCCCTGGCGCCGCGCAGGTCACCCAGTTCTGTGAACACCAGATCGGCTGACGGTGCGAGAACCGTTAACGCGTGTGAATCATCCGCGCCTGAGTATCCGGCCCGCTCGTTGCCGCCTGCGGCGCCATTCGCCAGTCCGCCGGACGGTGTCGAAGCGGCAAGGCTCTGCGACGCACCGGGGGCAGTGCCCGGCGCGAAGGCCGGGGCTGCGTCGCTGTCCCCTTCTCCCTCCCCCTTATTCCGATTCAAGAAGTTGATCACGAGGAGGGCATCGATGGCAGAAACGTACGTATCGCGGTTCGCGTCGTAGAAGGGACTGGTCAGCGGACGGGGGCGAACGGCAGGCAGCGTGCGCGGTCCCGCGGCATTCAACGTGTTGATGATCAACAGGGCGTCGATCGGAGTGACGAAGCCGTCCGCGTTGACGTCCAGCGGACTTGCGCCGTTGTACCAGGGGTATGCTGTCTCGACGACAATCTGCACGGTAGCCGTGTTGCTGTACGTTTCCCCGGCAGCGACCCGGTACTTGAAGGAATCCTCGCGATTGAAATGCTGTCGCGGGACATAGGTGAAGCCGCCATCCTGGCGCCACGTCAGTGAACCGTACTTGGGCGGGGACACGAGCACGGCGATGGGCAGGCCGCCGTCGAGGACGCTGTCGTTCTGGAGAACGCCAGGAGCGCCCACGGTCAGCACCGTGTTCTCGTTTGCGGTGTACGCGTCATCCACCGCCAGAGTGGACACCCCTTTCCCCCAGGTGTCACTGGCCGCGACGGTGAGTGCATTACCGGCCAAATCGCGGATTCCCGACCCCTCGGCAAGCAGCGTCAACACATACGCGCCGTCGGCCTCGGTCACCGCTGAGAGATTGATCGTGTACTGACTGGCCGTGACACGGGTGACACTCAGTCCGCCCAGGTCGACCTCACTGCCATTGCGAGTCAGTCGCAGGTCCGCAGTGCCGACCCCCACAACGTCCTCGCTGAACAGGATGGTGACCGCATCCACCGCCGTGGAACGCGGGTCGGGCGTCACATCCACGATGTCCGCGGTGGGCACCACGGTGTCGATGACCAGTTCGTTCGTGGTGGTGTCGAAGGCCGTGCGCAAGGCGGCGTCCGTCGCGCAGGCCACCACATTGTACGTGCCGCCGACCAGCGCCGGCTGGATCGCACCGTGCGGCAACCGCCAGGTTGTGGGTGTGTTTCGCGTCGCCGCGTAGTAACGCCCCGCCACGGCCACTGTGACGGCGACATCCGGGTCGTTGACGGAGCCGCTCAGAAAGGGAGACGTGTCGTTCGTGAGCGAAGTTCGGACGGTAAGAGTGACCGGCAGAGTGCTGGTGGTTTCGTTGTAGGGCGTCAGGAAACTGCCGGCGATGGGTTGTCCGTCAAATGCTGTGCCGTCGCGCTGCCACGTGACGGCCAGGTTGTCGCCACCGCCCCCTTCCTTCATCAGGGCTTCGATGTAATAGCGCGTGCCGGCCACCAGATGGATCGGGGCCGACTGCTGCTGGGCATACCAGGTCCATTCGCGCGGATTGGTCCATTCGGGGACGTAGGCAACCAGCGTCTTGTTGGCCGGATTACTGTCGGTCGACAGCCACAACTCGCCGTTGTCGTCGGTCGCGATCCAGAATCGGTAATCGCCCGTCGTCGTGGGCGTCAAGTAGCCGCGCATCCGGCCGCCATAGGCGTCAGCCCAGTTGGCGGGAGCCTCAAAGAGAGTGCGATACTCGCGCCCGCTCGGGTTGTACGGATAATTGGGATTGCTGGTCAAGTCGCCGACCGCGTTCCCGAAGCCGATGTTCAGCCAGTACTCCCAGAGAACGCCGTTGCCGTAAAAGAACGTCGTCTGATGGTCTGCGGGGAGGAAGACCGCTGAGGCGGTGCACAGGTCGTTGACAGTGACGGTGTAGGTCGTGCCCAGGGCCAGCATCGACGTG
>JALOQX010000070.1 GCA_025459265.1 Pirellulaceae bacterium
GAGCACATCGAAACGCGCGTTTGTAGCTGACCAGTCCAACGAGCCGCCGACACGGGGTCGGCGGGGGGAAGAGCACATCGAAACGCGCGTTTGTAGCTGACCAGTCCAACGAGCCGCCGACACGGGGTCGGCGGGGAGGGGCGTGTCGAGCCGCCGGGGGGTGGTTCCTGCAGTTTCGTCGACTTGGCGACCGCCCGGACGTCGAGCAACTTACCGGGGCGTGCTGGACGGTCTCATGGCACCCCGCCATAATCGTCGCGATGAGGGAATATCACCGGGAGAATCTGAGTCACGATCCCGTGCACGGCTATATCCCGTTCACGACTGGGCGGGGGATGGCGGATGAGTGTGTCACAGAGCGGGACATCATCGACGACCCCTGGGTCCAACGGTTGCGGCAGATCCACCAGTTGCAGACGGCGTGGTGGGTCTATCCGACGGCGGAGCATTCGCGATTTCCGCACGTGTTGGGGGCGATGCACCTGGCGAGTCGCGCGATGCAGTCGCTCGACGAGAGCCTGCGGGAGGTCTGTGCGGACGTGCCGAGCGCGGCGTACGTCGAGACGCTCCTGCGGATGGCGGGCCTGTTGCACGATGTCGGGCACGGTCCGTTTGGTCATTTCTTTGACGAGCACTTTCTGCGGTCGTACGGACTGACGCACGAAACGCTCGGCGCACGGATCATCTGTGACGAGCTGGGACCTCGGCTGCGGCGTCTGCGCGGTTGTCCGAACGGCCGCCTGGCGGCGGACGAGGAGCTCGATCCGGAGCAGATTGCCTGGCTGATCACGCGTCCGCGGGCGGAGGACGTGGCGGTGCGTCCGCGCTGGCTGGTGCTGTTGCGCAGTTTGCTCAGCGGCATCTACACGATCGACAACATGGATTTCGTGTTGCGGGACGCGTACCTGTCGGGCTACAGCCAGCGCGCATTCGACCTGGACCGGCTGCTGCACTACAGTTTTTTCAGCGCGTCGGGGATGACGATTCACGAGCGGGGCATGAATGCGCTGATGCGGTTCATGGCGGCGCGGGCGGAGCTGTTCCAGGCCGTGTATTTCCATCGCACCGTGCGTGCCATCGACCTGACGCTGGCCGACCTGTTTGCCGACAGCCGGCATCTGTTTCTGCCGGGCAATCCGTTGGATCATCTCCACCTGTACCGGGAGTTCACCGAGTGGACGCTGCTGGTGGATGTGGCGCGCTGGGCGCGTGCGGCGGACCCTGCGACCCGCGCGCTGGGACAGCGGTGGCAGCGGCTGTTGCGCCGCGACGTGCCCTGGAAAATGGTGGTGCAGCGGACGCGGGTGTTTGGCGAGCGGGATGCGGAGCGGGCGAGCATTTTCAGTGACGCGCGGTTTGTGGAGCAGAAGCTGCGGGAACTGTTGCCGCCGGAGTTGCGCGACCTGCCGCTGCGCGTGGACATTGCCCGCCACATTGAGCGTCCGCACACGCGGGGCCCCAGCGGCGGGCAGAACTACCTGTTCGATGCCGCCCGCGGCTGCGTGCGTCCCCTGGATACGCACGAGTTGTATGCCCGCCTGCCGACGAGCCAGCGGATCTGTCGCGTCTATGCGCTGGACGGCGAACACGCCACGGTGCTGGCCCGCGCGCTGGACACGCTGTTGGGTGAGGCCCCGGATGACCCGACAAACATGTAATGGATGTCGACCATGACGGTGAGTCAAGACTACTACGAGAATCCCTTGATCGCCCGCTACGCGTCGCCCGCCATGGCGGCCCTGTGGGGCGATCAGCGCAAATTCAGCACGTGGCGGCGGCTGTGGGTCGCGCTGGCGGAAGCCGAGCAATCGCTCGGGCTCGACATTCGCGACGCGCAGATCGCCGAGCTGCGGGAGGCGGTCGAGCGGATCGACTTCGCGTCCGCCGCGCGGTACGAGCGCCAGTTGCGGCACGATGTCATGGCGCACGTGCATGCGCTGGGCGACCAGTGCCCGACCGCGCGCCCCATCATCCACCTGGGCGCCACCAGCTGCTATGTGACGGACAACACCGACCTGTTACTGATCCGCGACAGTCTGCAGCTCGTGCGAGACCGCCTGGTCCGTGTCATCGACCGCCTGGCCGATTTCGCCGCCGCGCACCGCGCGGTGGCCTGCCTGGGCTTCACGCACCTGCAACCCGCCCAGCCGACCACCGTGGGCAAACGCGCCTGTCTGTGGATCGCGGATCTGGTGAGCGACGTGGAGGAAGTCGAGCATCGCCTGGGCACGCTCAAAGCCCGCGGCGTCAAGGGCACGACCGGCACCCAGGCCAGCTTCCTGCAGCTCTTCGGCGGCGACCATGCCAAAGTCCGCGCGCTCGACCGACTCGTCGCCGCCAAAATGGGGTTCGCCCAGACGTATGCCGTCACGGGCCAGACGTACTCACGGAAAGTGGATGCCCAAGTGCTCGACACCCTCTCCGGCATCGCGCAGTCGGCGCACAAGGCCGCCACCGACCTGCGGCTCCTGGCCAGCCGCAAGGAGATCGAGGAACCCTTCGAACAGCACCAGATCGGTTCCTCGGCCATGGCCTACAAACGCAATCCCATGCGGGCGGAGCGGATCTGCGGGCTCGCGCGATTTGTCACCAGCCTGCAGACTAGCGCTGCCCAGACTGCCGCCGTCCAGTGGCTGGAACGCACCCTCGACGACAGCGCCAACCGGCGTCTCGTCTTGCCGCAGGCGTTCCTGGCCGTCGACGCGATCCTGGTCCTGTACCACAACATCGCGGCGGGCCTGGTCGTGTACCCCCAGGTGATTGCCCGGCATCTGGACGAAGAACTGCCGTTCCTGGCCACGGAGAATATCCTCATGGCGGCAGTCGCGGCAGGCGGCGACCGGCAGACGCTGCACGAGCGGATTCGTCAGCACAGTCAGGAGGCCGCGATGAGCATCAAGCAGCAGGGCGGGACCAACGACCTGCTCCAGCGGCTGGCGGCCGATCCGGCATTTGCCGCCGTGTCGTGGGCCGAGCTGCTGGCGCCGTCCCAGTTTGTGGGGCGTGCACCGGAGCAAGTGGATGAATACCTGGCCGAAACAGTCCAACCGTTGTGCAACCGCTTCCCGGCCGCGCTGGCCGCCGACCCCGGCGAGGTGCGCGTCTGACGCGTGGTGCATCTGCGGACGCCCGGGCGGCCGCACACCTCAATTCCCGGAATCACCCCATTCCCGTTAGGATCGCGGTTGCCGACGCGGCCGACGCCGCGCGCCGGATTGGCACTCGGCGCACAAGCCGGTGATCATCAGGCGGTGACCGGTGACCCGAAAGCGATGCTGCGCGGCGACCGCATCCCGCAACGCCACGAGCGCGTCGCTCTGGAACTCGATCAGCGACTGACAGCCCTGGCAATACAGATGATCGTGATCGGGATAGCCGTAATTCAGTTCGTACACGGCACGGCCCCCGAGTTCGAACTTGCGCAACAGTCCGGCGTCAACGAATTCGGCCAGCGTGCGATAGATCGTGGGCCGACTGACGTACTTGGGTTGGCCCCGCCGCGGCAACTTCTCGATCAGACGATCGACGTCGAAATGATCGTGCGCGCGAAACACGCAGTCCAAGACCACGCGCCGTTGCACCGTGTTGCGCCGGCCCCGCCTACGCAGGTACTGTTCGAACTGCTCCAGAGGCGTCACCGACACGGGGACATGGTCGAGTGCAGATTCCGGGGACATGCCGCTCAGATGCTCATTTCATCCAACAACCGGCCGACCGCGATCTCGAGTTTATCGGGCGTCTCGTACGTACCTGCCTCGATCGCCGACCGGATGGCCGCCACTCGTTCCGATCGCATCTCCGGAATGTCGCGGATCCGGCTGGCCAGATCCGCTTCGCGGGATATGTCCAACTGGTCGACTCCCGCCGCGTAACTGCTCGGCGCCGAGGCCGCCGCTGCCACCGGCCGATGCGGCGCGTTGACCGGTTGCGGGCCATGAACGTGAGCTGGTCCGTGAATCTGCATGATCCGTCTCTCCCCCGTGGGCAGACGTCGTGTTCGACGCGAAACGTACCCGCAGCACCCGTGGCTTCAGAGTACACCGGACGAACGACGCCCGCTAGTGTCCTTTCACTCGACCCCAGCGCGGGACGAACCGCTCCGATCCGTCCCCCAATCATACGTCACTGCTTTCTCGTCGGCGTCGCATTCCGTGTCGAGGGAGATGCTTCCATGGCAGATGTGTGACTGTCGCGAACGCGGTCACGAAAGCACCCTTGATATCGGCCCACAGGCACGCACGAACCGACGGAAATCCTCCAATATCTCCCTGTAGCGTTGATCAGCGCTCCTGGCGACTGTGCAAGCTTTGTCGACTCTCAGTTTTGTGCCCGCACCGGGTCGCCACCGCTGTCGCTTCCCTGCAGCACCGCGTGGCGGATACGCCACGGCTGTTGCGTTCAGGCGTCATTCGATCCTACGCAGACCGCCCGCGAAAGGTTTTCCGCTGGCCGCGGATCTTCTCAATCGGCCGGATATTACGAGAACCAACCCCGCCGAACAAGAGCAAAGCCGCGTCGCCGGTGGGCCCGCCGCGACAGGGGACGGGGGGAGCCCGTGTAAGGGCGGTATGGCCGGACACGGAAGACACGAAGATGGAAGACAGGAAGATGGGGGACAGGAAGATGGGGGACAGAAGAACGGCAGACGGGCAAAGTCACGAAAAGTCCATCTTTCTGTCCCCCATCTTTCTGTCCCCCATCTGAACACACCCAAACCGCCAGGTCCTGTGAGGAACGGCCAAGCGTTGGACAGCTCCGACCACCCCCCGGATCTGTGCTAATCGCGGAGGTGTGCGGAGATTGGGAGGACTGGGTTGGCTGACGAGATGAAGCTGCCTCGACCAGGGAGTCCCAGCTTGAAACGCCTGCGCGGAGAACACTTGCCCAATTCACGCCCAGGACTACAACGTTCTGTCGGAACAATCGTCCCAAGTCGCGGCGGCGAGGAACATTTTGCGACGCAGGTGGCAAGAGCGAACGGTTCGCGTCGAACTCTTTGTGGACTCGATGCGTCACAAACATGGAGCTTCGGGCGAGAGCTATCCGGCAGGCATCGGTCACGCAGCGGATCGCGGGACTTCATTGTCGCAGGGAGCAGCGACGCATTCCCACGAGGAGGCAGTCGCGATGACCAACAAGTCAACTTCGCAGGTCAAGCTGGTTCTGTGCGACAATGAAGGCATTGGCCGCATCCGTGTCGGACTCGATCCGTTTTTTGAATTCAGCTTCTGGATGGCGGAAGAGCTGCAGGATCTCCTTGCGCAGCACGAGCACTGGCGCCGGCCGCGGCCGCCGCAGCGGTCGAGCGGTCCGCCCATGGGGCGGTAAAGCGGGTCGGTGGCGCTGTCCTTGCCAGTCCTGCCAGTTCATTGGCTTGTGAGCCAGTTCACGGCGGCGGCGACGAACTCCTCTCCGGTGGCGGCACAGACCTGGGCGGCGTCCGGGGTTCCGGCCGCGGCATACGCGGCGGTCATCGGTTCGGGGAGCGCGGGCTGTTCACCGGCCACGAGTACCGGCGCGGGCGCTGCCACGGCGAGCATGCCAGGCAGGTCGTCGTAGCGGGCGCCACCGGGCAGGAAGTCGGGGTGGCGGATATCCGTCACCTGGGCGAAGCGAAAGCCGGCGGTGTCGAGCGCCAGCCGGCCGATGGAGGCGCCCAGTTGGGCGCGCGCGGCGGCGGCCCAGTGTCCCGCGCCCGAGTAAGCCAGCAGGTCCACGTCTTCGATCTGATAGGCACCGCGCCGCAAGAACGTGACGACGGTCACGAGATCGTGTACCCGTTGAGCGAACAAGGCCGGGTTGTAGCCCAGCGTGTAGGCGGCCGCTTCGCGGGGGTTCGGCACGCTCCGTGTCCGATCGTACGTCTGACCCGGCTCGAGGAATTCGCCTTGATACAACAGGTCCACGCCACAGACGGCGACGCCGGCGTCCAGCAGCCGCTGTACGGCGGGGGACGGTTGGCCCTGGTCCTGTAGCAGCGCCTGTTTCCCGCCGGGCGTGACGACAAGGCACGCGCGGCCGTGCCAGGAGCGCGGGCGTAGCAGCAGCACCGGCAGTTGTTCCTGGGCCGCGTGCAAGTCGGCGGCCGGCGCGAATCCGATCTTCTCACGCGCGGTCAGCGGCCGTGTCAGCAGTCCGAGGATGCGGGCGTAGCCGGCGTTTTCCTCGTGCGAGACGAGCTGCCATTGCAGAGTGTCCGCGGCGATCTCGTCCGGCCGCAAGATGCTGCGGACCCCGCCCCCTACGATTTCCTGGTACTTCTGGAGTGACTCGCCATCACGCGGTCGCAGCGCCTGCAGGCTGGCAACCGTATCCGCGTGCCACCAGGCGAGCAGCTGACGCTCGAATTCCGGCCCGCCCGCCGGCCGCGGATGCTGATCATCCCACACGGTCAGCTCTTCGGCGGCGAGCCGATGGTATTCTTCCTCCACGACGGGTTCCTCCCAGCCCAGATGCAGATGCTGGTTGAACCAGCTGTACATGGCCGCCCGGCTGACGTAGTTGTAGTTGTGATCAAAGTGCAGTAGGGGAAAGAGCCCGACCCGGTCGGCGGCACCCAGCGCGGCGAAGTGCCGTTGCAGTTCGGGGTAGCCCCGGGTGGCCATTTCCTTGGTCCAGTCATTGGCGCCGGTCATGCCGAGCGGTTTGGGTGCGAAGAGGGCCGCGAACTCGATGTTGCCCGTGCCGATCCGCAAGCCGCACGCGTTTTCGCACGTGCAGCCCCCCTGCATGGCCGTGGAGACCATCACTGCGGGGAAGGCGACCTGCACGCGCGGGTCGAGCGCGGCGAGGATGAACGTCTGGGTCCCGCCGCCGCTGGCCCCGGTCACGGCGATGCGCTGCGGGTCGATGTCGGGCAGAGACGTGAGGAAGTCCAGGGCGCGCATGGCGTTCCAGGTCTGCAGGCCCATGGCCGACTGCAGCCACGCTTCCGCCTGCGGGCTGAACAGCCCCCAGCCTTCGGCGCGGTTCATGTCGGGTCGCTGGGTGCTGAATCCGTGGATGATCTCGGACGGGATCTGCTGGCTGTCGGCGTAGCCGATCATGTCCCAGTGAAACACTACGCAGCCCATGCGTGCCAGCTGCATGCAGCGGGCCTGCAGCGGGTTGCGGCCCCCCTCCTCAAAGCGTTCGGCGCCGTGCACGATCTGCCGGCGTACCGCATCGCGTCCGCAGTCATAGAAGCGGCCGTTGGGCCAATGTCCGTGCGGGCACAGCACGCCGGGCAGTGGGCCCGACTTGCCGACGGGTCGGTACAGGTTACCGGTCACGAAGAAGTTGGGCATGCTCTGGAAGTACACCTTGTCCACGGTGTAGTCACCGAGCTCGACGCGGCCGTGAATCACCGCCTCCAAGGGTGTGCGCGACGGCAGGGGCCAGAGCCCGAGCGACACCAGCATCTGCCGCCGCAGCTGCGCGGCCCGCGTGTCCCACGCATCGCGCGGCGCACCGTCCGCGACCGGGCTGGCGAAGGGAAAGTAGCCGTCGAGATCCCGCAGCGGTCCCAGCCGCACGTCCTGCGGGAGTTGCCCCGCGGGAAGCGCCCGCAGCTCCGCGGCCGGCGCGCTGCCGCTCCCCAGGACGCCGGCCACGACCAGCAGCCCTGCGCAGAGGATCCGGGTGGACCAGGCACGGTCTGGACGCCAGATGACGTGTGGATGTCGCATGAGGGGAGTCTCCGCACAGCAGGGGTTGGTCTGGGCGTGTTAGATGTCGCGCTGCGCGCCCGCGATGCAGGCTCACGCCGCCGGCGCGTCGGTGACTTCGTTATAAGAGACGGCGCACGCCGGTGCCACTCCCATCTGCCAGCGGCTATGCTCAAAGCACTGGCAATCGTTGGCGACAGCGGGGCGGTGTTGGCAGGTGTGGGGGTGATGAGCGAATCCGCGTGGGACGAATGGCCGCGGTGTGCGGCCTGTGGCCGTCAGAGGCCGACGGTGTGTCCCGTCTGCGGCGAGGCGGGCACACGGTTCGCTCCGGCGCGGCCTCCGCTGCCCAGCGCACCGCTGCTGGCGACTCGCGACGCGGGGCAGCCTGGAACCGCGGACGCCCTGGGTGACGACGACCCGCTGATGGTCTGCCCGCAGTGCGACAGCGTCTTTGTGCCGCAGTACTACCGGTACTGTGCCTGGTGTGGTGAAGATGCCGGGTCCGGGCGGGAAGTGCCCGGCGGTCATCGCGAGCGACTCTCGTCTCTCGGGCTGTGGATTGTGCTTGCCACAGGCGGCCTGTTGACACTGCTGCTCTGGTATTTCCACTGGCTCTTCCGCCGCTGACGGCGTTCACGCACATCCAGCTCGTCGCGGAGCAGGCGGTGGGTCTGCGGTGAAAAAAGCCTTAGGGCGTCGTCACCGTGTCGCCGTCGCGGAGGAGGGTCGCAGCCAGCTCGTCGTGGATCATGCGATAGCCGCGCCGCACGGGAGGGGGTTGGCGATGGTGCGATTCGCGGATTTCGCACAACGTCGGGAGAATGCTCACGCACATCGCGACGATGCGCGGATCCCATTGCACACCGGCTCCCTGCCGCAAGATGTCGGCCGCTTCTGCCGGCGACAGAGCGCACCGGTAGGGTCGATTGGTCGTCATGGCATCGTAGGCGTCGGCGACGGCGAGAATGCGCGCATCGAGCGGAATCTCTTCGGCGCGCAGTCCGTCGGGATACCCGGTGCCGTCCCAGCTTTCGTGATGATGCAGGACGCCGAACAGAATGTCGTCCAACGCGGTCAGCCCGAAGAGGATGCTCCAGGCCTCTTCCGGATGGCGGTGCATTTCGTCGAGATCTTCGCGTGCCAGCTGGGCGGACTTGCCCAGCACGTCGTCGCGCACGGCGATTTTGCCGATGTCGTGCAAGAGCCCTGCCAGATAAATCCGGTTGCAGACGCTCTCCTTGAGGCCGGTGGCGGCGGCGAGTTCTTTCGCGTAGAGACCGACACGTTCGCTGTGGCCGGACGTGTAACGATCCTTGGCCTCCACAACGTTGACCAGGGCCCGCACCGTATCGAGCAGCAGCTGTTCCTTCTCGTGGAGGAGTTCCACGTTCGCCGCGTGCGCGGCGAGTATCGCGGCGGTCGCGCGGAGCAGATTCACTTCCCGGGTGCCGAAGCCGCAGGTGCTCCAGTGGCCGTCCGGCGCGGCGGCCGCCGTCGCGGCCGTGCCGTGGGAATTGACCGCCAGCAGCCACCCGACGACGACTCTCCGATGACACAGCGGGACCAGCACGAAGCTCTCCAGGCCGGCGGGCGCGTCGGGCCAGTTGCCGTCGGCTGCGCGATGGTGCGCGATCCAGGGCTGCTGGGCGACCGAGCCGCGGTATCGTTCGACCAGAGTGGTGCACGTGCGCGCGTCGAGCCGTGCGGCGCCGCAGGAGGCCAACGGGCGTCCGACCAGGCACGCCGACTTGTCCCGGCCGGCGGACACCAGCACGATCTGCTCGGCGCGCACATGCCGTCGCAGTTGGGGGAAGACGAGCTCGGCCAGCTGGGCCAAATCCAGCGATTCGTCGGACAGCGACGAATGTTCGGCCGTTTCGCGGAGGAAATCGAGCTCGGTGCGCTCGCCCTCGTCGCTCACGTCGCACGCGGCGCGGGTCGGCAGACCGGACGACATGCGCCGTGCGTCAGCGTCCTCGGCGGGCAGCAGGACTCGTCGGTTCAAGGTCAGGGCTCCAGATGCTCGGACATGCCGGCGCGGCGCGCCCGTGGCGGACGGCGGCGCCCGCCTGCGGCAGCTCCGCCCCCAAGGGCCCCCTTGGCCGGGCGGCCGGACCGACCGCGTGCGGGCGCAGGTTCGCCGTTGGGAACCTACGCCGAGGCGGCCCCGAGTCAAGGGAGCGGCGGCCATTCGCGGGCCCGCTACGGGGGGCGCCGTCACCCTATCCGGCACGGCCGGCAGGAAGCGACCCGGCGTCCGGAGAATGCGGCGAGCACGGATCGTGCGTGTGGCTTGTGTGACGGACCGGGAGGTCCGTCCTGCGGTGCTGGGACGGACCGGGAGGTCCGTCCTGCGGTGCGGTCGTCGACTCAAGACGTTTCGGGCAGTTCGCCGGGATTCCACAAGGCGACGAGTCGGGCGTGCGTCTGCGAGTTGAGTTCCTGCCACGCGGACAGGTCCAGCTCGACATGTGCCAGCGTGGCGGTCGGCAGGTGCACGGCGTGGCCGGTCAGGAGTGCCAGCCACTGTTCCAGCCCTGGGTTGTGCCCGACGACCATCACGCACTGGAGCTGATCGTCCACTTTGCGCAGCGCGGCGATATAGGCATCCGGGGCCGCCAGGTAGAGGCTCCCGTCCAGTTCAATGATGCCCTGGTACGCGCAATGTCGCGCGGCTTTCGCGGCGGTTTTCCGGGCGCGTTTGGCGGTCGAGCTGATGATCAGATCCGGGGACAGCCGCTGTGCCTGCAGCAGTTGACCCATCCGTGGGGCATCCCGCTTGCCGCGCTTGTTTAACGGCCGGTCGTGGTCCTGCGTCTCGTCGTCCTTCCAGCTCGATTTTGCGTGTCGCAGGATCAGGAGCGTCTTCATGGGGAGGTTCCTGGGATGGCGCGCCGGGGTCACCCGGTGGGGGACTCGGGAGCGCGGTGAGGTTCGAACACCGTACGGCGCGACTGTTCCGCGTGTTTCACGGCGGTGACGGCCCACTGGTAGAACTGCTCCTGGCTCCGCACGCGACGCTGCTGTCCGGTCGCGGAGAGCCGCCGCAGCGTGCCGTCGGGCCGCAGCGCTGCGGCTTTCACGTTGTCCTGGAGGTACACGTCGAGCATGGCGATCAGCCTTCGCCGGCCAGCGGGATCGTCGACCGGCACCAGGACTTCGACGCGGCGGTCCAGGTTGCGCGGCATCCAGTCCGCACTGGAGATGTAGACCTGATCGGCTCCGCCGTGGCGGAAGTAGAACACGCGGGAATGTTCGCGGAAGCGATCCACGACGTTCACCACGCGGATGTTCTCGCTCAGCCCGCGCACGCCCGGACGCAGGCAGCAGAGCCCGCACACGATCAGCTGGATCGCGACACCTTCCTGGGCGGCGGCGTAGAGGGCATCGATCAGTTCCTGGTCGCCAAGCGCGTTGAGTTTGGCGATGATGCCGGCCGGTTGCCCCTGGCGGCAGCGCTGCGCTTCCATCTGAATCAGCTCGACCAGCTTGCCGCGGAGGCCGGCGGGGGCCGCCTCGATGCGGCGGAACCGCCGGGCATAAGCCTGGCTGGTCACGGCATTGAAGAAATCGGTGGCGTCCGCCCCCAGTTCTTCCTGGCTGGTGAGCAGACTGACGTCGCTGTAGAGCCGGGCCGTGGATTCGCTGTAGTCGCCGGTCCCGAAATGCACGTAGCGGCGGATCCCGTCCGGCTCGCGCCGCACGACGATGCACAGCTTGGCATGGGTGCGGAGACCTTGAGCGCCATAGATCACCTGGACCCCGGCCTGTTCGAGCCGCCGGGTCCAGGCGACCTTGTGCGGGTCGCGGAAACGCGGTTTGAGTTCGATGATGGCGGTGACGTACTTGTCGTTCTCCGCGGCGCGGATCAACGCCTCCACCAGCGGGCTGTCGCGGTCGGTGCCGTAGAGCGTCTGCTTGATGGCCACCACGTCCGGGTCATCGGCGGCTTCGCTGACCAGCCGAATGATCGGCTCGAAGCTCTCGTACGGATGGTGCAGCAACACGTCCCGGTCAGCCAGCGTGTCGAACATGCTGACCGTCAGGTCGACGTGCGGCGAGGGTTGCGGGGGCCACGCGTCATACTTGAGCTTGTCGAACCCGGGCAGACTGTGCAGTTGGACGAAGGCGGCCAGATCGAGCGGTCCCGGGAGGTCGAACACGCCCGCGGGTGGGTACGGGAACGACGCCAGCAACAGCTGGCGAAACTCGCCGCTGCTCCGCCCGTCCAGCTCCAGCCGCACGCAGTCGTTCGGATCCGGCTCGGCGTCCGGTTCCGCCAGATGCCGCAGCAGATCGCCGGCCAGATCGCGACGGACGCTCAGGTCGGCGTGGCGCGTCAGCCGAAACGGAATGCACTCGACGACATCCTCTTCCGGGAACATGCGGTCGACGAACATGGCGACGGCGTCTTCCAGCAGCAGGTAGGTGTAGCCCCCTTCGGACTGCAGGGTCAGGAACCGGCGCGTGATCGGGGAGAAGGGGATCAGCACGACGCGCTGCGCGGTGCCGCGGGCCAGGCGGACGCCGAGAATCACGGTCTGGTTGGCGACCGACGAGCACTGGGCGGGCGTCTCGACCGCCAGCGGCGAGAGGACGGCGGAGATCTCGGTTTCAAACACGCGCTGGACCATCCGCTCCTGCCGCTCGGAGAGCTGCTCGGGGCGCAGCCGCTGGATGCCGGCGGCGCTGAGCGCCAGTTCGAGTTCCGCGAAGCAGGCGGACTGTTCGGCGCACATGTCCGCCGTGCGCCGGGCGATGGCCCGCAGCTGCTGGGTGGGGGTCAGGCCGGCGATGTCGCGGCTGCGGAGGCGCCGGTCGCGCAGGAGCTTGAGCGCTCCGACCCGCACCATGAAGAACTCGTCCAGGTGCAGGCTGGTCAGGGCGAGCGAGCGCAGCCGCTCGAGCAGCGGGATGGTGTTGTCGCGGGCTTCGTCGAGGAACCGCTGGTTGTATTCCAGCCAGCTCAATTCGCGGTTGACGTATTTCTTCATGTCAGAGGATTTCTGCTGCGATGCCTCGGCGGCCTTGTTCCCTCACTTCGCTGCGCCCGCGCTCACCCCGCCGCGCGGGCGATGCGCAACAGCACGCGCAGGCCAAACACTTCTTCAAACAGCGAGCCGTTCTGCTGGATGGCGAGCTGTTCGAGCGACAGGTCATCCGCCTGCGGGATGGAAATGACCAGCCGCGAATCCTCGACCCGGCAGGTAAAATCGTCAATCCGCTGGCTGCGGGACTCGTCCAACGCCACGGCGACCCGCAGCAGCGCGGCCATCTTGGCCACCGCGACGCGGTCTTCGCGATTGAGCGTGGCGTACCCTTCGTGCATCGGCTGCGGGGAGGCCCGCCGATGGTAGCGGGCCACGAGTGCAACCAGCAGGAGGCTCCGCTTGCCCAACCCGAAGATCTCGCTGTTGCGGATCAGATACATCGAGTGCTTGTGCAGGCTCCGGTTGCTGACGAAGCCGCCGATCTCGTGCAACAGGGCGGCGACGTGCAGCAGCACTTCGTGCCGCGGATCGAGCTGATGCTCGGCCTGCAGCTGGTCAAACAGCCGGCTCACCAGCCGGGCCACGTGGCCGGCGTGCCGCAGGTCGGCATGGTAGCGCGTCGCCAGCTGCGTGGCGGAACGCACGATCTGGTGCCGGAACTCGTGCGTCCACGGCTGACGGACGGCGATCTCGTGCAGCAGCCCGTCCCGCAGGTTCGTGTTGGTGACCAGGATGTGTTCGAGCTGGAACGCCCGTGCCAGCATCACGTAGCTCAGCAGCGCCGCCCCCACCGTCTCGGCCTCCGGGAAGCTCAGGTGGTGCCGATGCACGATGCGATCGTCCGAGAGCGTGATCAGGTGCGAGGTGAAATCCGCCAGCGCGGCGACCGGTAGCCGGCTCAACTGCTCCGGCTGCCAGTCCGGCAGCAGCTGGGCCGCCGCGAACCGCACATCCCCCCCCAGCGCGATGAGCTCGACGCGGCCCTCGTCGGAGACCAGCCGCCGCACTTCGTCCACCATCCGCTGGATCTGACTGGCCATGAGCCGTTGCACCTTGGCCGCCGGCGCGTTGTAGCCTTCCAGCGCTTTGCGCAAGCGGAGCGATCCCATGCGGAACGTGTGCGCCGAGATGACGTTCCCTTGATGGACCAGCAGCATTTCCGTGCTCCCGCCGCCGACCTCCATCACCACGGTCTGCGCGGCGGCCAGCGACGGTTCATCGCGCAGATAGGGCTCCACGCCCAGGAACGTCACCCGATTGACCTCGGCTTCATCCATCGGGTCGATTTCCAGCCCGGTCGCAATGTAAACGCGGTCGATGAAGGCCAGCCGGTTCCGCGCCTCCCGCACGGCGCTGGTCGCCACCACCCGCACGTCCTCCGGGATGCGGATCTGATACTGCTGCACGATCTGGCGATAGGAGCGGAGGACCCGGCAGCATTCCTCCATGGTCGACTTGCGGATGATGTTGTCGGAAAACGTGTCCTTCCCCAGGCTCACCGCCTGCGCGAGCGTATCGAGCGTGCGGACGCGGCCGACCGCATCGATCTCGCCAATGGCCATGCGAATCGAGGTCGCGCCGATGTCGATGACCGCGACCGTCTTGATGGACGTTGGCGGGCGGCCGCCAGCGGGCTCCGCGTTGAGGGCGTTCATCTGTCTGCTCGCGCCTCCTCGCCCCAATGTGCGCTGCGCGGTGCGGGGCGAACGCACCGCGCGTCGTCACGCGGCGTCAATCCGGTGGCCGGCCCAGGCAGCGGCGCCCATGACGGTCGCGTCGTCCGCCAGTTGGGCGGCCACGACCTGAAAGGTGTTGCGAAACGACTTCATCACGCGGTCCCGCGCCGACCGGGCGACCGTCTCCACAAACAGGTCCGGCATGGCTTCGACCAGTCCGCCGCCCAGGACCACCACGTCCGGCGCCAGCAGGTGGATCACGTTGGCCAACGCGATGCCGATATCCTCCGCCGCCTGCCGGACAATCCGCTCCACCGTGGCATCGCCCGCTTTGATGGCGGTGGCCAGGATGCCGCTGCGAATGGCCGCCAGATCGGTCCCCGGCCGCTGCTTCTTGATCTGCGAGCGGAAGTCCGCCTTGGCCACCTCCGCCGCAATGGCCAAGCGGCTGGCGACCGTCTCCAGGCAGCCGACCTGTTCGCAGCCGCAGAGACTGCTCCCGCCGTGCATGTGCATGTGCCCGATCTCCATGCACGAGATGTTGGCACCCTGAATGATCTCGCCGTTGTACACACACCCGCCGCCGATGCCGGTACCGGGGAAGACGCCTACGACCGTTCGCGCGCCGCGGGCCGCGCCGAACCGGTTCTCCGCGTACACCCCGGCGTCGACATCGTTCACGACAAACGCCTCCACGCCGAAAGCGGCTTCGAGCGGTTTCTTGAGATCGACCTGGCGCCAGCCCAGATTGGACGCCTCCAGCACGATGCCGCGCGTCGGATCGACCGGCCCCGGGCACCCGAGGCCGATCCCCCGCACCGTGTCTGCCTCGACCGCGGCGTCGGCCAACGCCTGGCGAATCGTCTCGATGATCCGGTCGATCCCGACCGGTTGCCCGTTGTCGCCACGCGTGCGCTTGCGCCGCCGCCCCCGGACCTTGAAGGCGTCGTCCAGCACGGCGGCCATCATCTTGGTGCCACCCAGATCGAAACCGACCCAGTGGTGTGGTTTGCGCTTACCGTCTTTGTCGCCCATCGGCTGCACTCCGGCGAGAGATCCTGGCGGTGCCGGAGTGGCCGGCACGGCCCGCCCCTTAGGATAGCAGATGGGCCGCGGCCTGCGAATGATGTGCCGCCGGGTGCCCTGCGGGCCCGCACGGCGCCGCCGGCGGGAAGGACGCCAGCGGGACGTCGCGACGCACGGCGGTTCAGGTGCCGAATTCGGGCCGCCGCCGGCCCAATTGCGACTGCAGTCGCTGCACGATGCTGCTGTGCATCTGGCTCACCCGACTCTCGCTCAGGTCCAGCGTGGCCCCGATTTCCTTCATGGTGAGCTCTTCATAATAGTACAGGATGATGATCAGCCGTTCGTTGCGGTTGAGCCCCTTGGTCACCAGCCGCATCAGGTCGTTCTTCTGGATCCGGCGAGTCGGATCCTCGCCCTTCTTGTCCTCCAGGATGTCGATCTCGCGGACGTCTTTGTAGCTGTCGGTTTCGTACCACTTCTTGTTGAGGCTGATCAGGTTGACGGCGTTGGCATCGAGCATCATCTTTTCGAGTTCCTGGACGCTCAGGCCCATGTGTTCGGCCAGCTCGCGCTCAGTCGGCTGACGACCGAGCTTGGTTTCGAGCGTTTTGGTGGCGTCGGCCAGCTTGCTGGCTTTCGAACGGACCAGCCGCGGGACCCAATCCATGGTCCGCAGTTCATCGAGCATGGCGCCGCGAATGCGCGGCACGCAGTACGTCTCGAACTTCACGCCCCGGGAGAGATCGAAAGCGTCGATGGCGTCCATCAGCCCGAACACGCCAGCGGAGATGAGGTCGTCCAGTTCGACGCCTTCCGGCAACCGCGCCCAGATTCGTTCGCCGTTGTACTTGACCAGGGGCAGATACCGCTCGACCAGCCGATTGCGGAGATCGGTGCGGCTGGCGTCGGCCTTGTACCGCCGCCACACTTCCTGAATATCATCCTTCGCGTTGTCCGTGATGACGTCGGGGGTTGCATCCCTGGTGGCATCCGTGGGTGCAATCGTCGTGGCCATGCCATCCTCCGTGATCCATTAGGCCGCATCGTGCGGCGTGTCGCGTGAGTTCCGTCTCTGCCACTCGTCAGCGACGAGTCACGAGCAGCGAAGCGCGCGGCGTCATGCCGCGGCATCCGAGCTCGGTGATGGGACGTCGGGGCCCTGCGCGGTCCGCTCGGCGGTGGTCCACGACCCGCGCAACTGATTCCCGAGCGCCTCGACAACAGTCCTTTCTGCAACGGAGCCGATAATGTAACCGAGGGCGGAAAATACAAACAGCATCACGGACGCAGTCCCGACGGCCGCGACCGTGTCACCGCCACGCACCAGGCAGCGGGCCACGACCGTGACGAACGCCAGGGGGCCCAGGATTCCCGCGTAGGCGCGCCCCATGTGCCTTTCCCCTCTTCCGGTAAACTCGCGCCAAACCCGCCAGCTTGACGACCCGTGGCGGATTCTCGCCTCGTATCTCTATCGGACCTGGGCGGGCATCACGTTTAATCAAAGGAATAACTTTCGTTCGCGTGGAGTGAGGGGGAATCACCCGCCTGGGCCGGCACCGTCAGGCGGCGGCCCGCGCGGCGTGCACGTGGGACGCGGCCAGGGCGGCGGCCATGGCCTGGATCGAGGGACCGGCCACGCCGTCGGCGCGCCCCAACAGCAGCGGCCCGCTCAGGCCCGTGGCTTGTGCCACCTGCGGATCCTGGACGACGCTCCCCAGGAACCCGAGCGTTCGCTGCAGGAACCGCCGGGCCGACTGATCGATCCGCTGGTGCACATCCTCCGCCTGGCCGGCCTCCTGCAGCTTGTTGACGATCAGCCGCACCGTGTCCGGCACGGCGCCGCCGGCCAGCGCCGACTTGAGCGTGGCATAGCAGTCCATGACGGAGACCGCGTCCGGCGTCGTGACCAGGACGATTTCGTCGGCGGCCAGCCAAAACCGCTGGACCGCCTCCGCGGCTGCGCTGCCGACGTCAATCAGGACCATGTCCGCGTGCCGCCCGAGCGACTGGATCTGCCGCACCAGACGGTGCTGTGCGTGCTGGCTGAACGGGATGTCGCGGTCGGGAGACCAGATGCCGGGCACGACGAGTATGCCACGTGGTCCGCGTTCGAGCACCTCGTGGATGTCGCGTCGCGCGGCCAGAATGTCGCCGACGTGACCGCGTTCGGGCAGCTGGCACACCGTGGCCACGTCGGCCCGATACAGGTCAGCGTCGACCAGCACGACACGCAGGCCCAGGTCCACCAGACTCATCGCCATATTGACGGCCAGCGTCGTGACGCCGACGCCTCCCTTGCCGCCGGCCAGCAGCACGATGGCCGGGCGCAGGCCGGGAGGCACGTCCGGTCGCCGACTCGACTGAGACATCAGGTTCCGCAGTTCCGCCGCTTGATCTACCATGGGGCGTCCACCATCTTCACAATGCTGCGCGTCAGCCGTCGCGGATGGGCAGCTTCCATATCGTCCGGGACGTTCTGGCCGTGCGTCACGTAGCTCAACGGGAGCCCGCAGCTGCGCAGCAGCGGCACGATCGCACCCAGGCCGGTGGCCTCATCCAGCTTGGTCAGCACCAGGGCGGTCACGCCCACATCGGCAAAGTGCCGGGCCGTCTGTGTGAGGCTCGCGACGCTGCTGACGCTGCTGAGGACCAAATGCACCTCGTCGGCACCCGCTTCCGCGAGCATGGTCTTGAGTTCCTGGATCTGGACTTCGTCCCGCGGACTGCGGCCGGCCGTGTCCATCAGGATCAAGTCCAGATCGGCCAGCCGCTGGACGGCGTGCCGCATGTCCCGCGGCGTCGACACGACCTCCATCGGCAGGTTGATGATGTCGGCATACGTCCGCAGTTGCTCGACCGCGGCGATCCGATACGTGTCGACGGTGATGAGTCCGACGCGGCGCCGCTCCCGGAGATGGAAGTTGGCGGCCAGCTTGGCGATCGTGGTGGTCTTGCCGACGCCGGTGGGACCGACCAGGGCCACCAGCCGGCGCCGACCGGGGGTCACGCGCAAGGGGCCGGTGACCCGGATCTCTCCCTCGATCAGGCGGGCGATCCGTGCGCTGAGCAGCACGGGGTCGTCGAGATCGCCTGGGGCGGCACTCTGGCGGAGCCGGTCGATCAGCTCGCGCGCCAGCTCCTCACCCACGTCAGCATCCAGCAAGCTGGTGAACACCTGAAACAACGCGGCGGGCAGTGCCGGGCTGGACGCTGTCGCCTGGCGGCGACAGAGGTCTTCGACCAGCGACTGCAGGTTGTCCAGCCGCCCCTGCAGGTCCTGGCGGAACTGGGCCCGGAAATCGTGTTCGTGCGCGGGAGGGATCGACGCGCACGACGCCGCCGGTGGCTCCGCGGCGGCGGCCGCGCGGGGATCCTCATCCACCTGGCCGCCGCTGCCGCACGGTTCGTCCGCGTCGGCAAAACGGCTGGGCACCGTGATCGAGGCCGACGCGGTGACTTCAATCTGTCGCACGCCGGTCAGGCGCTGCCAGAGTCCGCCCCGCAGCTCGCGCGTGTGCAGCACCGACGCGTGCGCCCCCAGCTCCTCGCGGACCAACTGCAGCGCCTCCTGGATCGAACGGGCTCGAAACGTCTTCACATCCATCGGTGGTCCTCTCAGCGTCCGCCACTGGTCGCATCATGCACGATGGCCACGGACTCGATCCGGGTGTCGCGCGTCATCTCGTTGTAACTCAACACATGCAGGTGCGGCAGGTTGGCCATCGTCAACTGTTTCAGGCCCGGCCGGATCTGCGGACTGACCAGCACCACCGGCGGATGGTGATCCTGGACCAGCTTGCTGATCCCCGCGGCCATCAGTCCGCAGGTTGTTTCCACCGCCTGCGGGGACATGCGAATGAACAGACCGCGCTCGTTGTGCTCGATGCCCGCCGCGATGCGATCTTCCAGCGCCGGGTCGAGCGTGATGACGAAGAGCCGGTTTTCCTGGTCGCGGTAGCGGGTGCAGAGCGTCCGGGAGAGGCGGTGCCGCACGTATTCGGTGAGCCAGATCGGGTCCTTGGTGCGGGCGGCGTAATCGCCCAGCGTTTCGAGAATCACGCCCAGCTGGCGGATGGGCACCTGTTCCCGCAACAGCAGCTGCAGCACCTGCTGGACTTCGCCCAGCTTCATCAGCCCCGGAATCAGCTCCTCGACGACGGCCGGTGTGGACTGCTTGAGCTGATCGACCAGATGTTTCGTCGCGTCGCGGGTGAGCAGTTCGTCGGCGTGCCGACGGACGATCTCCTGGAGATGCGTGGCCAGCACGGCCGCAGGATCCACCGGCGTATAGCCCAGCAGCTCGGCACGCTCGCGCCAACCCTGCTCGATCCACACCGCCGGCTGCTGAAACGCGGGATCGCGCGTGGCCTCGCCCGGCAACGTGCCGGTGCTCAGGCCGGCATCCATGGCCAGCAGCCGATCCGGATAGAGCCGCCCCTCGGCGACCGGGTTGTTCGCGATCTTGATGCGGTACTGATGCTCATCCAGCCGCATGTTGTCGCGGATCCGCACCTTGGGGAGCACGATCCCGATGTCGGCGGCTACCGCCTGCCGCACGGCGGTGATGCGCGGCAGCAGATCGCCGCCGCGGCTCGGATCCGCCAGGCGGATCAGGCCGACCCCGATCTCAATCTCCATCGGATCGATCGTCAGGTAGTCTTCGATTCGTTCCTCGGGCCGTCGCACCTTGTCGGCCTCGGCCCGTGCCGCGGTCGCGGCATCCGCGGCGTCGCGCCGCTTCTGCCGCGAGATCATGACGGCCAGCGCACAGCAGCCGGACCCGAGCGTCAGCAGGGGTATGCTCGGCAGGTTGGTGAATACGAGTACGGCCAGGAATCCGCCGGCCACGGCCAGCGCCTGGGGACGCGAGAAGATCTGCTCCATGAAGTCGCGCGGCAAGTTCGACCGCTGCGTGCTGCGCGTCACGAGCAGGCCGGCGGCCAGCGAAATCAGGAAGGCGGGCACCTGGCTCACCAACCCATCGCCGATCGTCAGTTTCGTGAACACGGCCGCCGCTTGGGCGAACGTCATCTCGGACTCCCAGACGCCCACGATGAAACCGCCGACGATGTTGATCAGCGTGATCAGGATGCCGGCGATCGCGTCTCCCCGCACGAACTTGCTGGCACCGTCCATCGCTCCGTAGAAATCGGCCTGCTGCGTGATCTCCGCGCGGCGGCGCTGCGCCTCCTTCTCGTCGATGATGCCCGCATTCAAGTCCGCGTCAATGGCCATCTGCCGGCCGGGCATGCCATCCAGGGCGAACCGCGCCGCGACCTCGCTGATCCGCGTGGCCCCCTTGGTGATCACCACGAACTGGATGACCACGATAATCACGAAGATGATCAGACCCACCACGATCTTGTCGCCGGCCACGAACTCGCCAAAGCTGCGAATCACTTCTCCCGCCGCGGACAACTCCTCGGTCGGAGCCCGCGTGAGAATCAGTCGCGTCGAGGCGACGTTGAGCACGAGGCGCCCCAGCGTGGTGGCCAGCAGCAGCGACGGGAAGATGCTGAACTCCAGCGGCGCTTTGACGTAGATCGTCGTCAACAACACGATCACCGCAATGGTGATGTTGCCGGCCAGCAGCAAGTCCATCAGCATCGGCGGCATGGGGATCAAGATCACCAGCAAACTGGTGATGATCCCGACCGGGAAGATCAAATCTCGCCACTGAGAGATCCGCGACATCACAGTCCGATTGTTTCAGGTGTCGACGCGCGCAGCCGTCCGGCGGCGCGGAACTGCATGCCTACCAGCAGGAAATCGTTCTGGAGAAGAGGGGCGGAGCGTACCGCAAGCGGCGGGTAGTGTCCAGATCGGTTTGGACACAACCGTCCGACAGCAGGGGGAAGCCCGTGCTCAGGGCGGTACGGGCAGAAACGGCAGACAGGAAGATGGCAGACAGGAAGATGGGGGACGGGAAGATGGGGGATTGGAAAGTCACGCAGAGTTTATTTTCCTGCCCCCCGTTTTCCTGTCTTCCATCGGATCTCACACGAACCGCGAGGTATGCTGCGTCGGCCCGAGCGGCAAACTGGGCGGAGTGCTCAATTCGGGGCGGCCAGACCGCCGGCGGAGTTGTCCTCCCGGACGACAAGCGTTAGTGTGAGCAGTCGCCGGCCGACCCGTCTCAGGAATTACCTTGCTCAGGATGTCCACGATGACCGCCCCGCTGCCGCCGGACGACCTCCCCTCCCCCGGCCCGGGCACGCTGCACACCTATCCGTTCTGGTCGCCCCGCTTCTGGCACGGCATGCGGTTTGGCGATTGGATGAAGCTGCTGGCCCAGAACCGCTTTCACGTGCATCCCTACCGCTGGACCCTGGCGTTCCTGATTTCGTGCATCACCCCGTTCAACACGGTGATGGCCCGGGCGCAACGTCTCTGCTTCGGGCGGCGGATCGCCGCCACGGCCATCCCGCCGCCGCTGTTCATCATCGGGCATTGGCGCAGCGGGACCACGTTCCTGCATGAACTGTTGGTGCTCGACGAGCGGTTCACCTGCCCGACCACGTACCAGTGTTTTGCCCCCGAGCACTTCCTGCTGACCCAGTGGCTTGTGGCGCGGTACGGCGGATTTCTCCTGCCGCGCAAACGTCCGATGGACAACGTGCGAGCCGGCTGGGCGCGGCCGCAGGAAGATGAATTCGCACTGTTGACGATGGGTGTACGGTCCCCCTATCGCCGCATGGCGTTCCCCAATCACCCGGCGCCGGATCTGGAATTTCTCAACATGGAGGGGATTCCCGCCGCGGACCTGGACCGCTGGTGCCGGGCCATGCACGACTTCGTGCAAACGCTCGCCTACCACACCGGCAAGCGCGTGGTGCTCAAGTCGCCCACCCATACCGGCCGCGTCGCCCTGCTGGCCCAGCTCTTCCCCGGCGCCCAGTTCATTCACATCACCCGCGACCCGCTCATACTGTTCCCTTCCACACGGCGCCTCTGGCAGTCGCTCGACCAGGTGCAGGGCTGCCAGGTGCCGCGGCACGAGCAGCTGGACGAGTATGTGCTGGAGTGCCTGTGCCGGATGTACGACGGGTTCGAGAAGCAGCGCGAGACGCTCCCGCCGAGCCAGATTGTGGACGTGCGGTACGACGACCTGGTCGCCGACCCGGTGCGTGTGATCGAAGGGATCTATGGCCAGCTGCAACTGGGCGACTTCACGGCCATGCGCCGCGCGCTCGAACCGTACCTGTGCGCGGAGGCGGGCTACCAGACGAACCGTCACGAGGTCACGCCCAAGCAGCGCGCCCAGATCCTCGCCCGCTGGCGCCCGTACGCCGAGCGGTACGGCTACCTCAGCCCGGTGGGTGGCTGAAAGGGGACAGGTACAATTGCCGCGGTGGTTGGGGGGATCTGCGCAACGCCGCCCCGACGCATCAAGGCAACCCCGAGCCAGGTGCTGGAGTACGACCGAACCCCGGGAACGGTGAGATGGTTCAGGGCCGTTCTGCGGGCCTGGCGATCCGTGCCGATGGCCGTTTTGTGGTCTTCGACAGCGTGGCTTCAGGCCACCAAGGAGTGCCTGCGGATGGTACCATGCCGCAGTCATTTGTCAGCCTGACCGCTCACATCGGATGCGGCGGGGAACACCGTGAGTAGCATCTCGTCGTGTCGCGGCGTAAATCCTCTGCCGCCCTTCCAGGGCTCTGCACCACGATGGCTACCTTCACTCCAAGGGCTCTCGCCCTTGGCTATTGACGGACGCCTCTCCGAGGCGTGACCGAGCAAAACGCATTTGGCTGAAAGGGGACAGGT
>JALOQX010000290.1 GCA_025459265.1 Pirellulaceae bacterium
ATCGTGCTGACCAGCATGGACTGCGACGGCACGAAGGACGGGTATGACCTGGAGATCACGGCGGCGGTCAGTCGGGCAGTGTCGATCCCGGTGGTGGCCAGTGGGGGCGCGGGGTGTCCCGACCATCTGGCGGACGCCATTTTGCTGGGGCATGCCGACGCGGCGCTGGCCGCCAGCGTGTTTCATTTCGGCGAGTACACGATTCGCGAGACGAAGCGAGTCATGGCGGAACGGGGAATTGCTGTTCGGTTGTAGGGAGAAAACCGCATGTCGCTGGCGGAATCAGGAGAGATGCACCACGCGGGCCACGAGCAGGACCAGGTCAATCTGGGAGATCTCGAGGATCGCTTCCTGGCCAAGAGCAAGGAGCTGGAAGTCGACAAGTATTTTCGTGCGCTGGTCAAGCTGCAGGGGAGCGACCTGCACATGAAGGTGGGCCAGCCGCCGATTGTGCGCGTCAACGGCAAGTTGAAACAGCTCAATCGCGGTCCGATCGACCTGGAAGAGATGTGTCGGCTGCTGTTTCCCATGATGAACAAGCGGCACCGGGCGATCTTTGACAAGCAGGGGGGCACCGACTTCGCCCACACGGTCAGCGTCGAGGGCGAGACGTGGCGCTTTCGCGTCAACATGCTCACGCAAATGGGCAGAATCGGCCTGGTGGCACGTCGCGTGAGCAACTGGATCCCCGATTTCTCCGGCCTGCACCTGCCGCCGGTCATGGAGCAGTTGTGCCGCTACGACCAGGGGATGGTGCTTTTGGCGGGCGTCACCGGCTCGGGCAAGACCACCACGATCGCCTCCATGCTCAACTGGATCAACGCGCATTACAGCAAGCACATCCTGACGCTGGAGGATCCCATTGAATTCGTGTACACGGAGGACAAGTGCCTGATCAACCAGCGGGAGGTCGGCGAAGACGTGATCGACTTCGCGGTGGGGATGAAACATGCCGTGCGCGAGGATCCGGACGTGATGCTGGTGGGCGAGATGCGGGACCAGGAGACGTTCATGACGGCGATCCACGCCGCGGAGACCGGGCACCTGGTGTTCGGGACGATTCACGCCGCCTCGGCGCCGACCACGATCGGCCGCATTCTGGACCTGTTTCCGGAGGAGATGCACGGGGCGATTCGCAGTGCGATCGCGTTCAACATGCGGGGCATCGTGGCCCAGAAACTGCTCCCCTCGATCAAGCCGGGCGTGGGGCGTGTGCCGACGGTGGAGATCATGCTCTTCACGCCCATTGTCCGCAAGCTGGTCCTGGAGGGACAGGATGAGAAGCTGCCGGACGCCATCCGGATCGGCGCGGATGAGGGGATGCAGGATTTCACGATGAGCCTCAAGCAGCTGGTGGATGAAGAGCTGATCGACCGACCCACGGCGTTCGAAGTGGCGCCGAATCGCGAAGCGCTCAAGATGGCGCTCAAAGGCATCCTTGTGTCGCAACCCGGAATTCTGTGATGTATCGCAAAGCCGCTGTGACGATCGTCAGTTGGGGGGCGGTGCTGGCCAGCGCCGGCCGCCTCGCAGCTCAGGAATGGCCCTACTATCCTGTCGAGCAGCTGCCCGATCGCGGGCCGGGGGATTACCTGGCCTGGTACAAGCTGCTGGTCTGCGGCCTGCTGTTCCTGTGCTGGGTCCGCACGACCGACTGGGTCAACCGCGACAATTTCGAGCTGGGTGAGAGCATCGACATGCCGGCGCGGATCTGGAACCCGCTCGTGGTGTTCTCGTTTCTGGTGGCGTTCCTGCTGGCGATTTCGCTCCCCCTGTTCGCGCTCGGCGGCACCCTGTTGGTCGTGGCCTACGTCGCGCCGCTGGGCACGTACATCGTGATGCGCAACAGTCGCGTGACGGACGAGCAGAAGGTGCTCACGCCGCGTCATCTCAAGCTCTGGTTGGCCCAGCTCGCCACCGGCAAACAGCGCAAGAAGACGACGGAGACACTTGCGGCTCACGAACAGGGACCGCCGGTCCAGCTGACGGCCTGCGGCGGGTCGGAGACCGAGAACCAGGCGCATCTGATCCTGGCCCGGCAGTCACCCGGTTTCGTGCTGGTCAAAGAACTGATTGCCGACGCCATCATGCGGCGTGCCACGCGCGTGATGCTGGATTTCACCAAGGAGTCGGTCGCGGTCAACTACGACGTGGACGGCGTGTGGCACGCGGTGGATCCGCGCGAGCGCGAAGCGGGCGACGTGATGCTGGCCGTGATGAAGAAGCTCGCGAATCTCAACATGGAAGAGCGGCGGGTCCGGCAGGAAGGTGAGTTTCGCACGAAGTTCGGCAGTCAGAAGTTCGCGTGTCAGCTGGTGAGCCAGGGGACGAAGACGGGTGAGCGCGCGATCCTGGAGCTGGTGCCGGACAAGCTCCCGTTCCGCACGCTGGAAGAACTCGGCATGCGCGACAAGATGTGCGTCGACCTGAAGGAATGTCTGGCGAGCCAGCCGGCCCTGGTCGTGTTCAGCGCCCTGCCGCTGGGCGGACTCCAGACGACCTGGAACGTGGCGCTCACGGCCACGGATCGGTACCTGCGGGATTTCGCCGCGATCGAGGACAAGGCGCGGCCGTTCACGCACGTGGAGAACGTCGAGGTCTTCACATTCGATGCCGCGGCGGGTCAGACGCCGGACGCGATTCTGCGCCCCATCACGCTGCGAGAACCCGACGTGATTGTGATTCCCGATTTTGTGACTGGGGCCGCGGTCGATGCGCTGTGTGACTATGCGCTGGGTTGAGACTGCTGGCGCTCAAGCCGCGGCAGCCGGAGAAGGTCGCGGCCACGATCACGGCCGCCGTGAACCAGCGGCTCATCCGCCTGCTGTGCGAGACCTGTCGGCAGGCATACGAGCCTCCCGCGGCGCTGCTGGAGAAATTGGGGATCCCCAAGGGGCGCGTGGAAGTCCTGTACCGGGAGTTTCAACCGCCACCACCGGGCACGAAAAAGCGCAAAGGCGAACCGGAGATCTGCCCCGACTGCGGCGGACTGGGCTACAAAGGCCGCACCGCGTTTTTCGAGCTGATCCGCGTCTCCGAGGACATGCGGCGGGCCTTGGTCGAACAGCCGCGGCCGGAGATCCTGCGGCGACTGGCGCACGAAGCGGGCAGTCTGTCGATGCAGGAAGAGGGCGTGCTGCTGGTCGCCCGCGGCGCCACGTCCGTCAGCGAATTACAGCGAGTGCTCAAGCAATGAGGTTTCCGCCATGTTCACGCTCGTGCTGTTCCTGATCTTCGTCATCGCCGTGGCGGCGCGCTGGTTCCAGGGTCTGTGGAGCAACGCCATCGCGCTGATCAACATGCTGTTGGCCATGATGCTGGCCTTCAACTACTTTGAACCGGTGGCCGAACTCCTGGAGCGGGTGGATCGTTCGTACACGTACCTGTGGGACTTCGTGGCGCTGTGGGGCGTGTTTGTGCTGAGTTTCATCCTGCTGCGGCTGCTGACCGATCTGCTCTCGCGTTACAAAGTCGTGTTTGATTTCTGGGTGGAGATGGCGGGGCGATCGATCCTGGCCCTGTGGATCGCCTGGCTGCTGGTCGCCTTCATCTGCGCCTCCCTGCACACGGCGCCGCTGGGTCCCCATCCGCTCGGGTTTCAGCGGAGCCCCACCGCAGGGAATTTCCTCGGCCTGGCACCGGATCGGCACTGGTTGGGCTTCATGCAGAGCCGCTCGCGCGGCGCCCTGTCGCGGGCGGAATCCGATCCGGCCAAACTGTCTCCCGTGGAGCAGGACCGCAACGCCAAGGTCCGCATCTTCGATCCGGAAAGCAAGTTCGTCCTGAAGTACTTCCATCGACGCTCGGAGTTTGCCGGCGAACCCGAATACCGGGTCGCCCGTTGAACCAGTCATGAACACTGCTGCACTTGACGAGAAGAACCCGCAGGATCCGGATTCCGCGCCGGAGGTGCCGTCGTATCGGTCCGTGCACTATTCCGCCCTGTTCACGCTGGCGTTGGGCCTGCTGAGCGCGCTGGCGCTCACGTCCAGTGCCCTCTGGATTGTGCCGGTGCTTGCCGTCGTGCTCGGCGCGGTCTCCTTGCGCTCGCTGGCGTCAGACCCCGCGGCCATCGGCCGGCGCGCTGCGCTGACGGGTATGGTCCTGGCCGTCCTGTTCGGCACGTGGGCCTGGACCGCCAGGACCTCGCGCGATGTGTGGCTGGGCCGCGTCGCGCGGCAGTATACGGACCAGTGGATCGACCTGCTCAGGCAGCAGCGGCTCCGCGAGGCGCATCAACTGCACGGTCGCAAGGTGGAGCGCGCGGCCCCCGGGCTGGACCTGGAGGATTTCTACCGCAGCCAGCGCAATGCGCAGGCCGAATACGAGCAGTTCTTCGGTGAGGAAACGCTGCAGACTGTGGTCCGCGCCGCCCGCGAAGGGCAGGTCGCGTTCGATCGTGTGGAACGCTGCGTGAAACTGCCGAAAGAAGATGGAGTCGTCTTGCGCTACGTCGCCCGCTACGAGCAGGACGGACGTCCGCAGGAGCTGGCCGTACGCATCACGCTCAAGCGCGAACGGAGCCGCGAGAACACAAACCGGGACTGGTATGTCGAATCGGTCCGACGGGCGTGATTCGCTGGCCTGACGCGCCGACCGATGCCGGCTCTTAGTCCCGCGCCCCGTCTGACGTGACCGAGGTGGCTGCGCGGGGCCGGTTGCGGTACCACTGCTGCAGACTCAGGAGCACGGCAGTCAGCACCGTCACGGGAATCCCCACGAAGACGGCCAGATACACGTAGGTATCCAGCGCGCTATGCCGCACCTCCTTCAGGCATAGAAAGACCGCATACGCCACGTACGCGGCGAGAAACGCGCATCCCTCCCAGCGACTGATCGTCCAGTGGGTGTAGAACAACGGCCAGCAGATGGCGGTTACGACAAACATGATGGGGATGTCGAACCGCAGCGCGTCGGGCGGCACGACGACCGTCTGCGGCGAAAACGCCGCGCACATGCCCAGCACCAGCAGCAGATTGAAGATATTGCTTCCCACGACGTTGCCCACCGCAATGTCCCGCTGGCCGCGCAGCGTGGCGACCAGCGACGTGGCAATCTCCGGCAGCGACGTGCCGACCGCGACCACCGTGAGCCCAATGATCAGTTCGCTCACCTGCAGCACCCGCGCCACGGCCGTCGCACCGTCGACGAGCCAGCGCGCGCCAAGGATCAGCAGCACGAGCCCCACGATCACCAGCGCCAGATTGCGCGCGGCGGCCAGCCAGGCGCTTCGCCGCAGAACCGGCCCGGAACCCGACACCTCCGGCTGCTGCTGTCTCGTGGCCCGGCGGCTGCGCACGACCGACCAAACGGAAAACAGCACCGCGCCCACCAGCAGGACAGCACCCTCCCCGACGCTCAGAACACTGTCCAGGCAGAAGTACCAGACCAGCCCGGTGACGGCGACCAGCAGGGGAACCGTCGTGCGGACCATCGCCGGGGATACGACTAACGGGACCGCCAGGGCGGCAATGCCCAGCACCAGGAGCACATTCGAGATGTTGCTCCCGACCACGTTGCCGACGGCCAGCGCCGGCTGAGGGGGCTGGGCGAACATCGCCTGCAACGTCACCGCCACCTCCGGCGAACTCGTGCCGTACGCCACGACCGTCAGTCCGATCACCAGCGGCGAGATCCCGACGGACACCGCCAACCGTGACGCGCCGCGGACCAACACCTCGGCCCCGACGATCAGTAACGCGAAACCGCCGAGAAACAGCCACAGGATCCAAGTCGTCGTCATGATGTGCCTGCCAACGTGGTGAACGATTCTCCAGGGAACGTCGCCGACCGAGTGGCTGGTCCCCGCAGCGGTCATTCGTCTGCGCGGTGGGGCAGCGTCACCATGATCTGCGCACCCGGCTGTGCATCCTCTCCGACGGCGATCTGACCCCCGTGGGCTTCCACAATCCGCTTGGCGATCGCCAGGCCCAGTCCCGTACCTTTCGTCTTGGTCGTGTAAAACGGTTCGAAGACGCGGGCCCGCTGTTCGGCGTTCATGCCCGGTCCGTTATCCCGCACGGATAGGCACAGGCCGACCGCCGCGTTCCCCGCGGCAGCGCGACACGCGATCTCGATCCGCGCCGGGTCGCGGCAGGCCGCCAGCGAGTTCTCGAACAGGATGCGAAACAGCTGGACGAGGCGGAAGTGATCGCCGCAGTAGTCGAGTGCCGTGTCGGTCGGGCATTCGACCAGTTCCACCACGCGGCCGGCCCGTTGGGGGAGCAGCATCTCCCAGGCTTCCCGCCAGACGCTGCGGAGCTGGCAGGGTGACAGGTCCAGATTCAGCGGCGCGGCATAGCCGCGGACCTCTTCGAGCAGCCGGTGGAGATGGTCCTGGGCCAGCTTGATGCGGTGCACGAGATCGAGCGCCTGCGGGTTGTGTTCCACCTCGAGCTCCAGCATCTCCGCGCAGGCCTGGATCCGCTGCAAGGCATTGCGACTCTCGTGGGCCAGGCCGGTGCTGATCTGTCCGATCCCCGCCAGTCGCTCGGCCTGCAGCGCCCGCTGCTGCGCGTCATTGAGCTCGGTGATGTCCTGGCCGACGGCAAGAATCGCGACGGGGCGACCGGTGGTGTCCTTGAGCGACTTGTTGGACCAGCTGATCCGCCGCTCCCGACCCTCGCGGGTCAACACCGAGCTGACCGTCGAGCTCGTGTCGTGGCGTACCGCGCCGGCAAACACCTCGTGCAAACGCTCGCGCTCGCGCTGCGGCACGAAGTGCTCGCACCAGTGCTGCCCGACGACTTCCTGGTGGGGCACGCCGGTCAGGTCTTCCAGGTACGGATTGTAGCGGATGATGCCGCCGGTCGTGTCCAGCACCAGGATGATCGCTTGGGCGTGTTCCCAGAGTCCCGCCGACAGTTCCTTCTCCTGATGCAGGACATCCCGGATCCGTGCCCGCTCCGCTAACCGCTGTCGGTAGGTGTTTTCGCGGTCATAGGCGTCCTCGATGATCGCCAGGTCCAGGTCCAGCAGTTTACTGAGCGAGCCGATCGCATCGATCAGCGACGCGGTGTCGCCCGGCCAGTGCTGCCGCAGCAGTTCCAGCAGCCCGCTGCGGAGCCGCGACATGGCGGCGCTGGTATACATCTGCTCCAGTTCGATCGCCACATGCCGCTGCCCGGCCCGGAACCGGCGTTCGACATAGGTTTCGTCGTAGTTCCCGGAGAACAGGTCGGCGAGCCATTGCGCCAACGTCTGCTGGAGGCGTGCGATCTGCGCCGCGCCTCCCGTGATGACGCGGAAGGCCGCGGGGTGATGGCGCATCACAGCATAGAAATCTTCAATCACCCCGGGGAGATGCGGTGCCAGGAGACGACCGATCGCGATCACGCGCTCGGCCTCCAACGGAGTCCAGCCGACGTATTGCTGAAGCTGCTGGTAACGCTGAAAAGCCGTCTGCGATTCCATCGACGATGGTGATCCCGCGCCGCGCCGAAAGCCTGGCCTGCCCCGATTCTCGCAGGTCCCTCGTCATTTGGCCAGTCGAGCGGGTGCGGAATGGGCGCATGGCGGCGGGTGCCTGGGTTCGAGCGCAGCGAGCCCGCGGAAGGCGGAACGCCGGGGCTCACTTCATGCGACCCCAGCCACGCGGTCCGCGCGTGCGCTTCAGCGGGGGGTCCGCAGGCGGGCAATCCGGCTGCGAATCTCGTCGCGATACCGCACGAAGGTCTCGGGGCCCTCGGTCGTGAAGTGGGACTGCACTTCCGGCCAGCGCAGTCCCTCGGGCAGGTCCGCCAGGTCGGGCATGACATCCGCGACGCGAAATCGCCGCGCCAGCTCGGCCAGTGGCAACTCGCGACGGAGCAGGCGTTCGGCAAAGGCGATGCCCGCCAGGTTCGCCGCCAGATCGATGTAACTGAAACCGCTTGCCTGCCGGGCATCGGTCAGTTCCTTTGCCAGGCCGGCGGCTTCGGCCGCCGGTGCGCCCACCACGGCGGTCAGGTATGCGGACAGGAAGAAATGCTGCGCCAGATCGCGGCGGTCCACCAGCGTGGGGCCGGAGAGCAGTGCGCGGCGCTCCCGCCGTTGGTCGGGCGTCTCCACCCGCTCGCTCAGTTCGCGGGTCAAGGGGTTTTCCAGCAGCGTGGGCGAATCGTCCAGGGCAATCCCGAGGCCCAGCAGCAGCGCGACGGGTGCCACGTCCTGAGGCGCCTGACCGGCGGCTTCGGCCGCCCGGCGAACGTAGTGTTCGGTGAGCCGATCCTGCCGGAGGCCGGCTGCCGCCGCGCTCGCGCTCGCCTGCCGCTGGCGCGCCGCATCCCGCACCGCCGTCACGATGTCTCGCACCGCCTCCGACAAGGGTGTGTCACCCGCCATCCCCACCTGATACTGGTACTGGCGGGCGGAATTGTCGTCCGGCACCGCCGCCGCCAGCGCGCCGTAGATCTGGCCCAGTCGCCGACGGGTTCCCTCGGTGAGATCCGAAACCGCGCGCGCCTGCCGCAGGCGGATCTCCTCGCCGATCAGATTCATCAGCAGCGTGTTGACCGGGTCGAAACCAATCCGGAAGCGCGTACGGATGGCCTGCTTGTCGGCCAGTACCGGACGCATCACGGAAGTGGGTTCCGGGCTGTGCACGGCTCCGAGATAGTGTCCGAGTTCGTGCAAGAGCACTTCCTCACGCTCCGGCTCGCTCATCGTCGCCGACCACTCGCGCACCAAGACGTGCGTCTGCAGCAGGCCGGGCGTGCCGCCCAGGTGCAGTTGCCCCACCACGGGGGATCGGTAGCGACCGGTAAAACCGACAGCCAACGCGCCGGGTTGCGGATCTACGCGGCGACGGAATTCGTCCAGCGCCTGACTGAACTCGGTTGCATCCGGGTGCGACTCCCATTGCTCGACCGCCACGATCTTCAACCGCACACGACACGTCTGCTCTAAGACGTCGGAGACCGCGGCGATGCGCTTGCGCAGCCGGGGTTCCCAGACGTCCCGTCTGGTCAGCTCGTGGTTGTCAACCAGCACCTTGACGGGCAACTCAGCTACGTCTGACGGCGGCGCCGTGGCCGGCACGTCGCGACCCTCGCCCGTCTCGGCCGTACCTCCCAGGTCCACCTGACTCACGGCGACGGTGCCCTCCGGGCCGGGGACAAACAGGTACACGGCGTTGGCGTCCAGTCGATACTCGATCGAGCCGCCTCCCGCGTCATAGGTCAGGTCGCACGGACCACGCGTGGACACCGCGAGCGTTTCGCCGGGCAGCAGACGCGCCGACTCCTGCGGCACCGCGTCGCGGTCGATCCGAAAGGCGACCGGCACGCGCGACCGGTTCGCCATCACCACAACGTCGGCACGACCGGTCGCGGTCGCCGCCGAGAGCGTTGCCAGAAACAGCATCGCGGGGACGGCGCGACCGAGGCGGGCCAGCCCGACGGAGTGTGTCACCGGTGCCGTGCGGTCGCAGAGGGATGTCATGGTTCGCTCACGCTGCCCAGACCGCGGCGAACCGGAAGAACAGGGACATCCGCGCTGGGCACCCGAAGGTACAGGATTCTACACCACGACGGACACCCGGCCCACCGCCAATGCGCATGTCGGCGGCTCGCTGGACTGGTGAGCTACGAGTGCGTGCGGATTGTGGCAACGCTCCCCGCCGACCCCGTGTCGGCGGTTCAGTGGATTGGTGAGCTACAAGTGCGTGCGGATTGTGGTAACGCTCCCCGCCGACCCCGCGTCGGCGGTTCATTGGACTGGTGAGCTACAAGGGAGCTGCACTCCAAGGCTCTTCTCCC
>JALOQX010000291.1 GCA_025459265.1 Pirellulaceae bacterium
CCACGATTCGCCGTACCCCGGCCACGCGACCTTCGGGTTGCGCTGGGGGGGATCGGGCGTCTTGACGTTGCCATCCATGAACTTCAGGAACAAGTGCTGGTAGAGCTCCCGCCAGCGGCGCGCCGTCTCGTCACCCTGCTTCGCGCAGTACTCGGTCAGGAACTCGACAGCCAGTTGCGGGTTGGCCTGATGCAGTTCCCCGGCAGCTTTGTCGATTGCCGGCGTATAGGCCAGGAATTTGGATTCGAGCTCCTGCTGCACCGCGCGCACGTCCGGCATGATCTCGCTGTAACGGGTGTAGGCCAGATTCGAGACCTGGTTGAAGACCCAGAATGCCGCATCGTCCGACCACTTCATCATGTCGCCGTTCCCGACGGCGTAGGCGTACGGTGCGCGGGTGATCGACCCGTACATCGGCACGAACACCGTGCTCTTGGCGTCGTCCACGCCGAACCAGAGCAGGCCGCCGATCGGATCGGGCAGCCACGGCCGCGACTGGGACACGAACACGAATCCGGTCTGCTGGGTGGCAATGGCGCGTTCATGCAGATACTTCTTGCCGTCGACGGTCCAGGTCAGCGGTCGCCAGCGGTACGGGAGGGCAAACGGCCCGGCACCCACGTCCTGCGTCATGTCCAGCGGGGTCCCTTCGTACGCATCCCGCATGAAGGCGAACATGTCCGGCACGGATACCTTGCGCTTGGGTTGAATCCACAGCGGCAGTCGGCGGCTCAAGTCGCGTCCCAGTGCGTGGTCGACATACTGGTCCATGTCCGGGTCGAGCTGTCGGAAGATCGACCAGACGCGCGCTTCGCAGATGCGGGCGGCTTCGAAATCAAGTGGTGCATACGTGTCGGAGAAACTGAACTCGCGGTCTTCCCCGGTGAACCAGTTCTTGCCGCGCGCAAAACTGATCACGTCATGTGCATAGACGGCCTCCACCGCCGGCTCGGCCAGCTGATCCAACTGCTGCGACGTGAGGGACACGCGTCCGTCCGCCAGCGGAAAGGTCCGGATGCGGGGGTGGTTGGCGTGGCCGCAGACGTAGCCGTCGGGCACGCGCAGTGCGACCCACACGGCACCTTTCTCACCCTCACCCTTGCCAATCATCTCCAGGATCCACACCTCCTGCGGATCGGCGAGGGAGAACGACTCGCCGCTGCTGGCGTAGCCGTACTCCTCGACCAGCTGAGCCATGGTCCGAATGGCCTCGCGCGCATTGGCCGCGCGCTGCAGCGTGATATAGATCAGGCTGCCATAGTCCATGATGGCTCCGGTTTGGGATTCGAGTTCCTTCCGGCCGCCAAACGTTGTTTCCGCGATCGCCAGCTGGTGTTCGTTGATGTTGCCGACCACGTTGTAAGTCTGGCGCACCTGAGGGATCTCCCCCAAGTGTTTGCCCGTGTCCCACTCAGAGACCTGGAGCATCGTGCCTTCGTCCCAGGTCGCGGCCGGCCAATGATACAGCTCGCCGTACAGGACATGGGAATCCGCCGAGTAGCTGATCATGGTGGACCCGTCGGCCGATGCACCCCGAGTGATCAGGAAATTCGTGCAGGCCCGGACCGGGAGAACGGCCGAGGCCAGCATGCCCAATACGCCTGCGAACACGGTGAATCGCACCTGATTCATTTGCTCATTCCCCACGCAACAGTGTCTGTCATTCGCGCCGAACCGGTCCGGCCGACTTCGGGGCCGGCCGCGTTGCTGCGATTGTGGCAGCCGATTCGGCGGCCGACAAGTGGCGGCGCGGCGCCGCGGCGTCATGCAGCCGCCCGGTCGCCTCGACAGGTGATCCCCCCGAGACGCGGCGACTTCGACCGGACGATGACGCGGCGACAGCGCTCCTACCGCGACCGGTCTTCCGGGATCAGCTCGAGACACACGAGTCGACTTTGACCGCGGACGTACAACAGGCCGTGCGAGAGAATGGGTGCCGCCCAGCAGGGATAGTCCAGCAAAGGGCGGGCCGGATCGCCCAGGGACGCGACGCCGACTCCCGTAGCACCCCAGTGTGCTTCCGCCACCAGTTCGTAGCGGTGCGGGTTGGCTCGGATCAGCTGCAGACGACCTCGTTCGTCGAGGCTGACGAGGTGCTGGTCCACATACAACAGGGAGCACCAACGCCCTACTGGCTGGGACCACATGATCCTGCCCGTGGCCCACTCGAGGCACCGCAGTTCCGCGTTGGGGGAGTGCCGACAGCTGCAGCCATACAGGTACCCGTCATGGTACACGGGGGTGCCGAAATGGGCCTGCATGGCGCGCGACCGGGCATTCGCCGGGTCGCGCCACACGATGTCATGTCCGTCCGCGGTGACACGAACGAGCAGACTGCCGGGTCCGTACGCCTCCGAGACGAAGACCGTGTCATCGACCACAACGGGGGTCGCCGCGTTGACACTCTCGAGCAAGCGTGCCCGCCAGGGCTGGCTGAAATGGATCTTGCCAGTGGCCGGATCGAAAGCCAGCAGCCCGCCGCGACAGAAGGCGAAACAGTACCGTTGACCGTTGATGGTCGCCGCCACGGGGGAGGAGTAGCTGGCCAGCTCGTCGGACGTGGTGTACCGGACGGCACCGCTGAATTTGTCGAATGCCACGATCCCCGTTCCGTTGCCGCGCACGCGATCCAGCCGGCCGATCGGAATGTGCTGGTCTTCGGGAGGACTTCCGCCGACCATCACCAGCAGCAGGTCCTTCTCCACCAGCGGTGTGCTGCCGACTCCGAAGAAGTTTGGGACGACACCAAATCGCTCGTGCGTATCGCACTGCCAGATCAGGGCCCCAGTCGAGGCGTCGACGCAGTGCAGCATCCCCTCGGCCCCGAGAATGTAAACCCGCTGGTCATCCACAACCGGCGAGGCGCGTGGTCCGCCGTCATAGCCGTAGAAGTCGACGAAATCCGTCGCGTACTCGAATCGCCACAGTTCCTCGCCGGTCTCTGCGTGCAGGCAGAGCAGGCGGGCCCGATCATCCGTGCGGTCGAAGTGGAAGAACCTCCCCCCGGCCACGGAGCCCATCCCGTAGCCTTCCCCGATCTCGCGCTTCCAAACCAGCGGTGGTCCGCCCGACGGCCAGCTGACCGTCAAGCCTGTTTCCGCTGACCTGCCGTCGCGTTTCGGACCCAGGAAATCCGGCCAATCGACACCTCGGGCCCGCGTCCAGAGGTCGTTTCGAGCTGTGGGAGGCTGGTGCAGCGCAGTCGGCGGCGGCGACTGTGCGGAACGCAAGCCGGGCTCCGCGGCATGCTCGCGGCCGCACCCCGTGCCGGACAGCCACGCGCACCACACGACCACACCCGAAAGATAGCTCAAGGCGTGCTGGCGATATGCGGCGGTCCGCTCAGCCCGCCACGCGGCCATCGTGATCCTCGACGGTACGGATCCCATGGTTCACTCCCTGCGCCTCGCTCCCACCTGCCCACGGCGGTCACTCGTATGATATGCGCGCACTGCCGGACGCAGAAGCGGTGATGGTGCACAGGTCGATCCGAGAATCGTACCGGAGCACAGCGGTGACAAGAGCCGAGGTGAGACAGGATCAACGAGATGAACAGGATGAACAGGGGAAAGTGCCCGGTCACGGTGTCCGTCGCGGCACTTGAGCAATCACGCGATCTGCCTCGTCGAAGATCGGGTGTTGTGAAAAGTGGCACAAGGTGCTAGACTGAGACCGAGTGTCAGCAAGGGCACTCCGGTATAACGCGTTTTAACACTGTTGAGTGCTGGAGCTGGCGAGTTCCTGCCGAACGGCACCCGAAATGGCGCATCACCTGACCACCGCTGGGACTTGGCTGCTGGCGGCCTATTTCGCCGTGGCGACAGTAGTGGGTGAAGCGTGGCATCTGGTACCGGGTAACGACCACGGGTTGCGTCCGCTGGTTGCCTCGTTGCGGCTCGCCCCTGGCGGCAGCGAGAGCGCGGAACCTGGCACGCGTTCCGCTGCGGTGGCATCACCGTCCCAGGGTGCGACGGGCTCGGACACGGGGGCGGATGTCTGTCCTATCTGCCAGTTTCTCGCGAAAGCACGTCTGCTGAGCCTCGTGGTGCCGCGGCCGCCCGCACCATCGCTGACTGGGTCGATGGTGCAGTTGCTCGCCCCCGTCGCAATCGCTGCGATGTTGACCGCCTGCGACATTCGCGCCCCTCCCGCTGCCGAGCGATTCGACATGACCAGTTGAGTCGACAGGTGACACGTCGGGTGTGAACGTGCGCACCGAAGGTGCGCGACCAGGGCGTGCTCGCCGTGAGTCTTAGTCCAGCGGCAGGAGGAAATCATGAACCGTTGTCGGCGCTATGCGTTTACCCTTGTTGAATTACTTGTCGTCATTGCGATTATCGGCATCCTCGTGTCGTTGCTGTTACCTGCTGTACAGGCAGCACGAGAAGCAGCGCGGCGTACGCAATGCACGAACAATCTCAAGCAGGTGGGACTGGGGATGCACAACTACCACGATGTGAACCGGCGCCTTCCGCCGTCCTATGTGATCGTACCTGGTGGAGGCGGTGTACACGGTACACCCGATCCGTTGACGCGCGACGCCGGGGCAGGCTGGGCCTGGGGCGCGTTGCTGCTGCCCTACATCGAGCAAGTGGCTCTGCATGAATCCATCGACTTCTCCCTGCCTTGCTGGGACGTCACTCAGCGCGACGTCTCGGATACGCCGCTGCCGATCTTTCTGTGCCCGTCCGCCAGCCAGGCCGATACTCCCGTCGAGGTGAAGAACGCGGCGGGGCAGACGCTGGCCACTTTCGGGCGCAGCACCTACGCTCTCAACGCTGGCCAGAACGAACCCTGGCTGTTCGCCGTGGATGACTACCAGGGAATCGCCGACGGCCCCTTGTTTCGCAACTCGTCCACTCGATTTAGCGATGTGAAGGACGGTCTGTCGAGCACTGTGTTTGCGGGTGAGCATCACCCGGTGCTGAGCGATAAGACCTGGGTGGGGGTTGTGCCGGGCGCGGTGGTTTGTCCCACCGAACGGTTTGCCTTCGGCGTCTGCGAACCGGCGGGAGTCCTGGTCAACGTGCACAGTGGCCCGTGCAGTTACACGGAGGTGCCTGTGATCCATCCGCCCAACAGTCCCATCGCGGCACCGTGCCAGATGTATGCGGAGCATCCGGGCGGATGCAACGTCCTGTTGGGCGATGGCAGTGTGCGATTTGTGGCGGAAACCATCAATCAGCTCACGTGGGCCGCGCTGGCGAGCCGCGCGTCGGGTGAAGTGGTGGGCGATTACTAAGCACTCTGAAAGGTGGGGGTGATGAGCACATCGCGCTGGATCACTGGCACAGTACGCCTGGTAGGACTGTTGCAGTTGCTGCTGCTGACCGGCTGCGGTCGCCCGCAAGCGACGCCGCAGAATCTGCTGTTGATCTCGTCGTTGCGGACCGCGGCCTCGACGCGCAATCCCGAACTGGTGGAAAAGAACGCCGCCCTGGTTGCTGAGCGGCGCGAAGCGGGAGCCATGACCGACGCAGAACACCGCATATTTCAGGCGATTCTTGAACTGGCGCGCGCCAAGAAGTGGGAACAGGCCGAACGGGAAGCCTGGGAATTTCAGAAGGCTCAGCGACCAAGCGCCGAACAGATTGAGCGCGTCAAGAACCGGACGACCCTGCACGACCACCCCTGATTCGCGGACGTGGTCCTCGCCGCACAACGGAAGCAGCGGGCGACGATTGGGGCGAGCGTTTCGGTCGCCGCGGCGACCGCGCGCGCCCGTTGTGAATGGCGCGGCGCTCCGCGCACCGGATACGTGCGATTCTGGACTCTGATCCTGTTCAACCGGATCATCGTGTCGCCACGCACCTCCTGTCCAGCAGCTGCCCCGGCTTACTTGAGACCGGGTGAACCGGATGAACCGGATGGGATGTGGGCGAGGCTATGGCGGGACCGGTGCATTGCCGGGGCGGCGGCGAGGGGGTAAAAGAAGGCCGGGCCCGAAGGTGCCGCGAGGCAGCACGCACAGTCCCTAGCGGAGAAGCAAGATGAGACGTGATACCTGGTTCGCGATGGCGGCGGTTGTCATCCTCGGTTCGTTCAGGGTTTCCGGCGTGGACGCCGCGGATGTGCCGGAGATCGCGGCGCTCTTGCAGCGCCCGATCGTGGGACCCGATGCGGGGCTGACTGAGGTGCAGTGGTACTGCGACCAGCGCGTGCCGGGCATGCCGGCTGTGAAGTCCGTGGACGAATGGGAACGCGAGGCAGCGCGGATTCGCGCGGCGGTGCTCGATCGCATCGTGTACCGCGGCGAGGCCGCCCGGTGGCGCGACGCGCCCACGCAGGTCGAATGGCTCGAGGCGATCGACGGCGGTCCGGGTTATCGGATCCGCAAGCTGCGGTACGAGGCGCTGCCGGGCCTCTGGATTCCCGCGCTGCTCTACGTACCCGAGCACCTGGCAGGCAGAGTCCCGGCGGTGCTGAACGTCAACGGGCATACGCCGCTGGGCAAACAGTATCCACCCAAGCAGATCCGCTGCATCAACCAGGCGAAGCGCGGCATGCTGGCGCTGAATATCGAATGGGTCGGCATGGGACAGCTCGCTGGCCTCGGCTTCGACCACTACCGCATGAACCAGCTGGACCTGTGCGGCACCAGCGGCTGGGCGCCGTTCTATCTGAACATGCGACGCGGTCTGGACGTGTTGTTGAGTCTCGAACACACGGATCCGGCGCGCGTGGCCGTCACGGGACTCTCGGGGGGCGGATGGCAGACGATTGTGCTCAGCGCCCTGGACACGCGCGTCACGCTCTCCAACCCGGTGGCCGGGCACTCCAGCTTCAAAACCCGCACCTGGCACGTGAAGGATCTGGGTGACTCGGAGCAGACGCCCAATGATCTGGCCACGATCTGCGACTACACGCATCTGACCGCGATGCTGGCGCCGCGCCCGATCCTGCTGACCTACAACCTGCACGATGACTGCTGCTTTGAAGGGGCGTACGCGCTCGAGCCGCTGCTGGCGGCGGCGCAGCCGATCTTCCGCCTGTACGGACGGGAAGAGGCACTGCGCTCGGAAACACAACTACGAGGTAGATAATCGCCAGCAGCACTACCGCCTGCTCGGCGACTTCTTCTACCCGGGCGAGAACCAGTACAACGCGCAGGAGATTCCGTCCGACGAAGAGATCAAGACGGAAGAGGCCTTGCGCGTCCCCCTGCCGGAGAGCAACCTGGACTTCCACCAGCTGGCACTGCAGGCGTGCCAGGATCTGCCGCGGGACGCCGCGCTGCCCGAAAGCCACGAGGCGGCCATCGCGTGGCAACAGGCACGTCGCGCGGTGCTGCGCGACATCGCCCGCATCGAGGACTATCAGGTCGATGCGACGAAGACAGGTCAGCAAGAGTCGAGCGACGTCACCGCCACGTTCTGGAACCTGCGTCTGAACAACATGTGGAGCGTCCCGGCGGTCGAGTTCGTCCAGGGCGAACCAAAACAGACGGCGCTGATTGTGGCTGACGAGGGACGGGCGAGCATGGCCGCGCAGGTGGCGGGACTGCTCGGTGCCGGCTATCGCGTCGTGGCCGTGGATCCGTTTTACCTGGGTGAGTCGAAGATCGCTCAGCGCGACTACCTCTACGCCCTGCTCGTCGCGGCCGTTGGCGGTCGCCCGCTCGGCCTGCAAGCCGGTCAAGTGGCGGCCGTCGCGCGATGGCTGACCGTTGAGCATCCGGCGGGCCCCGTGACCTTGACCGCCACCGGACCACGCACGACGACCATGGCCTTGATC
>JALOQX010000292.1 GCA_025459265.1 Pirellulaceae bacterium
CGACGCGAGGGAGAAGCGATAGCCCACGGTAATCCGTCCCTCCGCATCACGTGTTAGGGATGCGGCGCGGCCCCGTGAATGCTGTGAGACAGGGCCGTCCTCGCCTGCAGGGGCGGGCCAGGTCCGTCCTCGCCTGCGGCTGCGGGTTAAACGAGGCGTGGCCGTGTCGCTCGGGAGTGCGCCGCCGGTGTCGCGTTCCCAGGAGCATAGGGGAGTAAGGGCGGGACGGGGCGAGCGTGAGCGGTGCGGGGACGGGGAGCGCGGGAAGCAAGGCGGGGAGCGTTGCCACATCTCATGCCCTGCCTGTAGCGCACCAGTCCCGCGAGCGGCGAACACGGTGAGGCAGGAGCGCGCGACGTGAATCGTTGCGATCCGCCTGACTCCTGTCGACAACAGCTCCGCTCGAAGTGCGGATCGGTGCGTTGTGCCTGCGGGCGCCGGCGAGGCGGCTGGTTGACGACCCGCTGCATCCGCGCATCGCGCGGCGTCCACATCGCGGCGGGCCGCACGCTGCAGCACGGCCGGTTCACTCACAGCGGCTCAAACAGGATCTCGGGCGGAGCCATGAACGTCGTCCACACGTGCGGGTCGATCGCGCGGGCTTCTTTCATGAGTCTGTCAGCCTCATCGGCGTGTTGCCGGCGACGCTCGATGGCCGCCAGATAAAACGTCGCGAAGGCACGCAGGGGCGCGGGAGGCGCCGGCTGCGCGCTGAGATACTGCTGGACGGCGGCCGTCGCGCGCGCGGGGTCGCCGCGCAGCGCGGCGGTCCGGGCCAGGTCGAGCAGCAGGCGCAGCCGCTGCGGATCCAAGTCCAGCGCACGCTGGATCTGTGCGGCTGCCTCGGGCACCTGGCCGGCCCGAAGCAGCGCCTGGGCCAGACCGGCCGCCGCCCCGGCCTCTTGCGGCCGCTCGTTGGCGACAGTCTGCCACGCGGCGAGCGTCTCCTCGGCCTTGACATCGTCCTGGGCCAGCGCCCGGGCTTCCGCCGCATCCACGGGTGACGCGGTCTGCAGCCGAGCGATCAGGGCCGCGGCTTTCGCGCGGTCTCCGCCGGCGCTCGCGGGGGCGCGCCAATAGGCATTGACCAGTTCCACCGTCGCGCGGTGATGTTCCGGCTCTAATGTGCGCACCTGTTCCAGTTCTTCGATCCAGCGCCGCATGGCCGGTTCGAGCTGGTCTCGGGTGTCGGCACGCTTGGCGGCCATGACCGCGCGATAGGCGGCCAACGTCGCCGCAAGGTGATGGAACCGGGCGCTGCCCGGCTCCAGCTGCAGCGCGCGGTCGATCGACTGCTGGGCCGCGTCCAGCTGCAGCAAGTAGAACTGTGTGCGGGCCAGTTCATACCAGCCCCGGGCCAGTTCGGGGCGATGGGCCAGCAGTGCCTGCAGACTCGCACCGGCGGCCTCAGCCTGCCCTGCCAGGCGTTGGGCGAACGCGGCATCCACTTCGTCAGATGCCCAGCCGACGGCAGGTCCCTGGGCGACCAATCCTGACAGCAACAGCAGTCCGATAGCCAACGACGCGCGCATCTTGTTCTCTCCCACCCGGTGCGAAGATCCTATGCCCCCGGTTCTCCCCACGGGAAGCTGGCCGCCACGGTCGCGGAACGACCGGCCGGGCGACTGCCCGTCTGTCGGGGGCGCGAATTCCGTCCCGAACGCAAAGACGCGCCGCGCCCCGACACGCCTCGCGGGGGAAAACCGGCTCAGGCCGCTCTGCGATCGCGGCCGGTGGAGGCGAGCAGGCTGAGGGTATCGAGCATGTTGCCGGACTGGTCGTAGAGCTGGACCAGGCCGATCTCGACCATCCACATGGCGAACAGGCCCTGCGCGCGGTAGCAGTGCGCCACCCGCCGGCCGTTCTCCACCCGGACGCGTTCTTCCAGCGCGTCATTCTGCCCGACGATCACGCCGTGGCGGGCAAAGCAGTCGACCACCAGAGCCCGGACCTGGGCGGCAGCCAGCGTGGGTTCCATGATCGCATCCTGACTGGTCATGGGCCGAGAGGAGGTACCTTGTATCATTCATCGGCAATCCTGCGGGCCGGTCTTGTTTCGACCTGCTTGATCGATTCACCTTTCCCAGGCGGTTCATCTTATCGGCAACGCACGTCGTGCCGCGTCGCGGCGCCGGCGTGCAGATCTCGGTCCCGCTATCTGGGCACACCCGTCGATTCGCGTAAAATGGGAGGTGCTTTGGAGAGGCAGGGCCGCGGCCGGGAGCGATGTCACAGCCGGCCAGGGGAGGAAGGCTGCGGACCCTGGCCGCTGAGCGCAGCGCGCGGTGCGTGCAACGATCCGGTGAGAGGTGCAGCTCGTGACGACAGTTGCCGAGGTCCACAGCGGGAAGGAAGCACTCAGCGCCGAACAGTGTCTGGCGATCCACCGCGTGATGGTCCGTGCCCGCGCGATGGAAGAACGCATGATCCAGATGAGCAAATCCGGGGAAGGGTACTTCTGGATCGGCGGGCCGGGCGAGGAAGCGTTCAACACCTGCCTGGGACTGCACATCAAGAAGGGGTGCGGGCCCGACTACGACTTTCTGCATCTGCACTATCGCAATGCCGCGACGCTGCTGGCCATGCAACTGCCCATGCTCGATGCCGTGCGGCAAGCTGCGCTGCGGGTGACGGACCCGCATTCCATGGGGCGCAACTTCGTCGGTCACTATGCGCTGCGGCAGTACAACATCGTCCCCGTCAGCTCCCCGGTGGAGACTCAATATGCGATCGCGCCCGGCACGGCCATCGTGCAGAAGCGCCACGGCGGGGACGGGGTGACCGTCGTCGTTGGGGGCGATGCCGGCTCGAGCGAAGGCGACTTCGCCACGTGCATGATCTGGAGCACGCGGCCGGGCCAGGAGCTGCCGGTGCTGATGATCGTGATGAACAACCAGTGGGGCATCTCCACGCCGATGCGCTCGCAGCACAGCGAACGACACATCGTCGACCGGGGCGAAGCGTTCGGGATCCCGGCCGAAACGGTGGACGGCAACGACCCGATTGCCAGCTGGCACGCGTTGCGGCGGGCCTTCCAGTGGTGCCGGCGCAAGCGGCACCCGTTCATGCTCGAGGCGTCGGTTTCGCGTCTGCACGGCCACTCGTCGTCCAGCGGCGCGGTGCGGGTGCGGGACGAGCCGGACTGCATCGCGTTGTTCGAAGGCAAGTTGCAGTCAGCCGGGCTGTTGGCACAGGACGCGATTGATGACGCGTGGGAGGGGGCGCGGGAGGAGGCGGCGGCGGCAGTGGAGCAGGCGTTGCGCGAGCCGGAGCCGGCGGCGGGCGATGTCTACCGGCACACGTATGCGCCCAGCGGCGTCGATGCGGTTTATCCCGACGACTACACCGGCTTGCCGGAGTGAGGTGGCAGCTCGCATGGCGACACTCGTTCAGGCCGTCCGGATGGCGCTGCATTATGGCGAGACCTATCTGGGTGTCACGGACATCCTGGGGGAAGATGTTGGCCCGCCGCTGGGCGGCGTGTTCACCGCCACGCAGGGGCTCGCGACCGCCTGGAACACGCCGCTGGATGAACGGGGCATCATCGGCGCGGCCATGGGCATCGCGTACGCCGGCGGCCGTCCGGTCGCGGAGATCCAATTCTGCGACTACGGCTTCAACACGATCGACCTGCTCAAGATCGCGGGGAACCAGCGGTGGGCCGGCGCGGGCAACTACGAACTGCCGCTCGTGGTGATGACCCCCAGCGGCTCGGGGATCCGCGGCAGCTTGTACCATTCCCACAGTTTCGAGAGCTGGGCCAGCCGCCTGGCCGGTTGGAAGATCGTCATGCCCAGCAACGCACTGGACGCGTACGGCCTGATGCTCTCCGCCATCCTGGATCCCAATCCCGTGCTCGTCCTGCTCCCCAAGGCACTGCTCCGCGTGCACGGCGAGCAACTGATCCCGGGCGAGCCGGCCGACCAGGAGTATCTCAAACAGTTGATCGACGCGCCGTTGGGGGACCGCTCGAACTGGCAGCCGCGCTGGCCCGATCTCGACGAATACCTCGTGCCGATCGGCCAGGCGAATCGGGTGCGGGAAGGCACGGCCGCCACGGTGGTCAGCTACGGACGCACGCTACCGCTGTGCGTGCAGGCCGCCGATGCGCTGGCGGCGGCGCACGGCCTGACGTTCGACGTGATCGACCTGCGGAGCATCTTTCCGTATGACTGGTCGGCGCTGTCCCAAAGTGTGCTCAAGACCGGGCGCGTGCTGCTGGTCAATGAAGACACGGAAGTGACGAACTTCGGCGAGCACTTATTGCGGCGGGTGATCGACGAGCATTTTTACGAGCTGGAGGTGCGTCCCCGCGTGCTGCAGGGGCGGCACCTGCCTGGCATCGGCCTGCATCAGACGTACGAACGAAACTCGGTGCCGCAGCTGGCCCACATTCAGGCGACCCTGCAGGCACTGGCGACCGAGGAGGCGTAGCCGCGATGGATTTTCGTGTTCCCGCGCTGGGTGAAGGCGTCTATGAAGCGGAACTGGTCGAGTGGCGGGTGCAGCCAGGCGACTGCATCGCGCCGGGTCAACCGCTGGCCGAGGTCATGACCGACAAGGCCGTGATGGAGCTGCCTGCGCCGTTTGCCGGCACGATCGAACGCTTGTCCGTCTCCGCCGGGCAGAAGGTGGAAGTCGGGCAGATGCTGCTCCAGTACGCGCCGGACACGCATGCGATCGCACGCGGCGGGCGCGGGGACGCGTCCACGACGGAGCTGGTCCGGCGGCGGGCGGCCGGGGCCACGGCGACCGAGGTGCGGCGCGGCACACGCCGCGATCCGGCTCACCGCTCCCGCCACGTCGTTCCCGCCGCGCCGGTCGTGCGACGCCTGGCCAAGGCCCTGGGCATCGACCTGCGCGAGGTGCCGGCCAGCGGCCCGGCCGGGCGCGTGCTGATCGACGATCTGGGCGCGTTTCTGCGCACGTGGCAGCAGCCTCCGCCGGGCGCGTCGACGCGACCTCGGCGCGGCGCCGCGGCCGACTTAGGTGTACCCGGCCAGCGCATCAAACTCGTCGGCCTGCGACGGGCGATTGCCCGGCACATGGTCACGGCCAAGCAGACCATTCCGCACTACAGCTATATCGACGAATGCAATGTCACCGAGCTGGTCGCCCTGCGCAATGAACTCAAGCGGCCCCTGTACGCCGAACAGGTCAAGCTGACCAGCCTGCCCTTCTACGTCAAGGCCGTTGTCGCCGCGCTCAAACGCGTGCCGATGGTCAATGCCTCGCTTGACGAGTCCACCGGCGAAATCGTGCTGCACGACGTCTATCACATCGGGATCGCGACGGCGACGTCGCGTGGTCTGGTCGTGCCCGTGATCCGCGACGCCGATCGGCGGGAACTGGCCGACATCGCGCGCGAGATCGAGCGGCTGATCCGCGGCGCGCAAGCCGGCCGGCTGACGCGTGACGAGCTGCGCGGCAGCACGTTCACGATTTCCTCCGTGGGCAATATCGGCGGCCTGATCTCCACACCGATCATTCATCATCCCGAAGTCGGCATCGTGGCCATCGGCAAGGTGTTCCGCCGACCGGTGTTCTCGGACACCGGTGATGTGGTCCCCGCCCACATGGTGTACCTCTCCTTCTCGTTCGATCACCGCGTGGTGGACGGGAGTGTTGGGGCCATCTTCGGCAACACGGTCATCGAGCATCTTGAGCATCCCCGACGGCTGCTCGCATGCTAAGAAACGTCACGCACACGGGCTTGGGCACCTCGAGCTGGTGTCCCGTGGGCTCCAGCTTGCCCGTCGTGCGGTCGATCCGAAACACGACCACGTTGTTCGTGCGCTGATTGGCGGCCAGCAACCACGTGCCCGTCGGATCGATCCCGAAATTGCGGGGCGTCTGGCCAAGCGTCGCGTGGTGCGATACCGGGGTGAGCTGCCCGTTGGTCGGATCGATCGCGAACACCGCGATGCTGTGGTGACCGCGATTCGATCCGTACAGGAACCGGCCATCGGGTGAGACGGCGATTTCCGCGGTCGTGTTCTCACCTTGGAAGTCGGCCGGCAGCGTTGTGATTTCCTGCACGGTGCTGAGTTCCCCGGTCTCGCTGCGATACGCCAACACGGTCACGGTGCAGGCGAGTTCATTGATGACGTAGCAGAAGCGACCGTTGGGATGGAAAGCCAGATGCCGCGGCCCCGCGCCGGGAGTCATCGTGGCGGCGGCTTGCCATGCATTGGGCGTCAAGGAGCCCGCCTGGCTGTCATAGCGGTAGATCACCACCTGATCGAGGCCCAGGTCCGCCGACAGCACAAAGCGACCGGTCGGATCCACGTGGATGCAATGCGCGTGCGGGCCTTGCTGCCGCGCATGCACGCTCGACCCCTGGTGCTGCACAAACGCGCAGGCCATCTCCAGACGGCCGTCCGCGGCAATCGGCAGCACCACGACGCTGCCGCTGCCGTAGTTGGCCGCCAGGACATGTCGGGCCGACGCGTCCACGGTGACGTGACAGGGGCCGGCGCCCATCGAGGATTGGCTGTTAAGCAACGTGAGCTGCCCCGTGCGCGGCTCGATGGCCAGCGCCGCAACGGCCCCGGCCGGCTGCCCCTGGTAGTCCTGCACTTCGCTGACGCTGTAGAGGAATCGGCCGTTGGGATGCAGCGCCTGGAACGAGGGATGTTTCAGTCCCGCGACGCCGCCGGTGCGCGTGAGCACGCCGCTGGCGCGGTCAAGCTGGCATACATGAATGCCCGGTTCTTCCGCCTCCGCGTACGTGCCGATGTACACGATCAGGTGCGCGCCCGGCGGCGTGGCCGGCGGCGCATCCTGGCCGCGCAGGGCCGGCGCGAGTCCCACCACGATGGCCCACAGCACGCCGCGGGCAACACACGGGCATCGCATGGCAGCATTCCTGCACGAAGTTCACTTGGTCTCGGCGGTTATACCCGGCCAGTCGTCCGTGCGAAACGGCGTCACCGGCAGGCCGTTGTTGCTCCGCAGGTTGCAGACCGGGTTGTCGGCCCACGCGTAGCGGACCGCCAC
>JALOQX010000293.1 GCA_025459265.1 Pirellulaceae bacterium
ATCCGGCCCCGAGCACATATCACCAGACCATTTCCAAGCGGCTGCAGTATCATCTGTACTCGAAAATTGAGCTGGCCGGGCTGGGGCTGGTGTTTAACGCGCCGGTCGACGTGCAGCTGAGCAATCACGATATCGTACAGCCTGACCTTGTCGTGCTCCTGAAAGGGACGCGGGCCCGGGTCACTCCGGCGAAGATCAACGGCGCCCCCGATTTGTTGGTCGAGATTCTGTCCCCGTCCACCGCAGCGAACGACCAACACCTGAAGCGGAAGGTCTACGAACGTGCGGGGGTCGCCGAATACTGGATTGTGGATCCGGAAGAACCCGGCCTCACCCAGCTGGTATTGCGCGACGGAGCGTATACGCCGCTCGAGCATGGCTCGGACCTGACACTGGCTATTCTGCCAGACGTTGCGATCCCCCTGTCCGAGATCTGGTGACGAGCAGATCGGGACAGCGCGGGGCCCACCTGAAGAGCCCAACCGAAAACTCTGTCCCCGCTCCCCTTTTCAAGGGGAGAGGGGCAAGGGTGAGGGGTTTCGGAAATCATGAAGACATGGCTGAACTGTGCGAGGACTTGGCGGCGGTCGATCGCCGGGCGTCAGGCTGCGGTTGTCATGCTGCTCGTGCTGAGCGCTGCAGGCGGTGTGCGGGACGCGCCGGCGGACGACGTCGCTACGAGCGGCCGCGCGGTCACGGTCCACATCCCCGCGCTGACGATCGACCATCGGGCCGCTCAGGATGCCTATCGCATCGCGATTGGTGACTTGCTCGGGAATGTCGTCCTCTTCCAGGACGGTCTGCTCGAGCGCCCGCTGCCGGTGATCCTTGCCGGGTTGGACTACGGCACACCTTGGACCCGCGATGCAGCCATCAACGCCTGGAATGGCGCATCGCTGCTGATGCCCGCCGTCGCGCGCAATACCTTGCTCTCGGTCCTCGAACGCAAGGATGGCCAGATCCGGATCGGCGGCCAGTACTGGGACTGCATCGTATGGGTCACCGGCGCGTGGCATCACTACTTGTATACGCACGATCGGGAGTTGTTGGCACTGGCTTTCGAGGCGACGACGAACTCGCTGGAGTTTTTCGAACGGACCGAATTCAGTGCGTCCGACAACTTGTTTCGCGGGCCGGGCTGGAGCGACGGCGTGGCCGCCTACCCGGATGTCTACGCCGCGGCCGGCGGGGCCAGCGGCATTCTTGACTGGCCCCAGCACAATCCCGACAAGGTGTCGAAGCCGGGCTATGGCATCCCGATGATGGCGCTTTCGACGAACTGCCTCTACTACAACGCCTACCTGACAGCCGAGCCGGCTGTGGGATGATCGCCAGGGCTGCTATCGGTTCCTGGTCGGGCCGCTGGGTGACTGCGATCATCAGGAGGGTTTGGGATCGGCCTATGCACTGCTCTTCGGTATCGCCGATCCTCAGCGCGCCGCGCTGGTGTTTGCCGCACAGCATGTCACGCCGGCTGGACTTCCTTGCGGATGGCCGAATCTGCCGCGCTACGAGCGGCCGGACGGCATGTCGTTTGGCCGGCACATGGGGACGGTGTGGCCGCAGATCCAGGGGTTCTGGGCTGAAGCCGCGGCACGGGCCGGGAAGGCCGACCTGTTCGGCCACGAGTTTTTCAAGCTGGCGACGCACGCCGCCCGAGACAAGCATTTTGCCGAGATCTACCACCCACTCACGGGTATGCCGTATGGCGGCCTCCAGGAGAACCAGGGGCAAGGCATCATTCTGTGGGAAGCGACTTCCCGCCAGACCTGGGCCGCCACCGCTTATCTTCGTATGGTCCTGCTGGGGCTCTGCGGTCTGCGGTTCGATACCGACGGCGTCCGCTTCCAGCCATGCGTGCCGGAAGGCATCGCGTCGGTGGACCTGCGCAACCTGTCTTACGGCAAGGTGAACCTGGACGTGACGATTCGCGGCAGCGGCACGAAGATCAAACAGTGCCTGGTCAGCGGCAAAGAGTCGCACGACGGGTTCGTCTCGGCCGCCGAGGAAGGACACAAAGCGGTTGTGATCACCATGACGAAATGAGAAGTCACGGTACGACGGACGGCAAGCCAAACGATGTCGCACGATGCTGAAGCCATCGCGTCGTCGAGTCGGCGATTGAGCGGCACACGGGAGCGTGACTCATGACGGGCCTTGGTGTAATGCTGCTGACCGCCGTCGCGTTACAGGTGGGAGGCTGGAGTGCGGGCGAGCGGCCGGGCGGGGCAGCGCCGGCGGTGCGCGCGGCAGTGCTCGACGAGCCCGGGATGCCGACGCGCGGATGTCCGTCCGCGCCGCAGGTCGTGGCCGAAATCCTGGGGGAAGCAGGGCTGGAGGTTCAACGGATCTCCGCCGCCGAACTGGCGGACCCGCGCGTGTTCTCCCGGCAGTCCTTCGACCTGGTCGTGCTCCCCTGCGGTGAGACCTTCCCCGCCATCGCGCGCACGGCACTGCTGGAGTTCCTGGCAGCGGATGGCAGTCTGGTCACGATGGGTGGCTATGCCTTTCAAGATCTCGTGCGGCAAGTTGACGGCCAGTGGCGGCGTGAGAAGGAGGTGCTGGCTGAGAAACTGGTCGCCGCCACGCGCGACGAACGGTCCCTGATCGCCAACGGCGGTTTCGAAGACGAGGTCGAGATCCCGGTGGGAGGCGGCGACTGGGATGGACGCTGGCGCCGCACGGGTGACTATGCCACCGTGTCCCGGGAGCATCCGTTTCGCGGAGCGCGGTGTGCCCGGGTCGAACTGCGCGAGGACGCGTGGACGGGCAGCGGCGGCTACTACGCGGCCGTCCGCGTGACGCCCGGTCGGCAGTACCGCGTCTCGGGAGCGATCCGTGCCGAGCGACTGGCCGGGCCGGGCATCGCCTACATCGCACTGTACCAGTACGACGCGCAGGGCAACTACGTCGACTCCCGCGACTTCGCCACGCTCCGCGAACCGGCTGACTGGCAGACCTTTGACTATCGTTTCGTACCATCCCCGCGCGTGGACCATGTCCGCGTCCATTTCGGATTCTATCTCAAGAGCGGTGTCGCGTTCTTTGATGACGTCCGGCTGTTTGATCTGACCGATGCCACCTCACGGCCGATCAATACGGCCGACGGCGAGCCGGGCGACGGCCTGAAGGTGACGCCCGAGCAGATCGGCATGTTCGACCCGTCGTATCCGCTCCGGCGGGCCGCACAGCTGCGGACGGCGGCCGACCAGTCGGTGGTGCAGGTGGTCGCGGAACTGCGGCAACCACTGACGGGGTGGGCCGCCTCCGGGGTGATCGGTTACGACCAGGCGCGCTGGGTTCCCTTGCTCGACACGTTCGATCGTTACGGCCGCCCGCGCGGGCCGGCCGGCGCGATGATTCTCCACTACGGCGGCCACTTCGCCGGCTCTGGGTGGGTCTACTTCGGCGTAGACAACGTCGATCTGTTTGCCGAGCGACACAGCAGCACGGCCGTCGCGCTACGGCAGGCCGTGCAGTTCCTCGCCCGCAAAGTGTTTCTCCGCAACCTGACGACCGATCAGACACTCTATCGCCCGGGCGAGTCAGTCCAGGCAACGGTGCAGGTCGACAACCGCGGAACGGTCGATCGTTCCACCACCGTGGCCTTCGAGTGGATTACGGCGACCGACCGCTCCGCTCCTGGCCCGATCGCCGTAACGAAGACCGTCATCGCGGGGACCAGCGTGCCATTCGCGGCAGACCTGGGGCACGTGCCCACGGGACGGGACGTGGCGCGACTGCGCGTGCGGCTGTCGATGGACGAAACGCACATTGACCAGATGACGACCGGTGTCGTGCTGCGGGATGACACGGCGGTGCAGGCGGGTCCGCGTCTGCGGTTCGTCAACAACTACTTCACGCTCAATGACCGACCCCTGTTCCTGTTTGGCACCGACACCTATGCGCGGACGTACCAGGCCGCCTACGAGAATCCGGCCACGTGGCTGGAGGAACTGACGGCCGCTCGCGACGTCGGGATGAACCTGTACGAAAACCTGCAGTATCAGCGGCCAGGCCATCAGATGTGTTCCGAGGACTGGCGCAAGTTCCAGGCCATGGCCCAGCTGTGTCAGGCCCGCGGACTGGTCTTCATGCCCGGGATGCTGATCGGCCACAACACCGCCGTGCCGCCTGAAGTGCTGGCGGAAGAGAGCCGCCTCTGTGCGGAATATGCGCGGCATCTGGGCGACGTGCCGGGTCTGCTCTACTACATCAACGGCGACTATCAACTGGACTTGAAGCAGCATCCCGAGTTCGTGCGGCAGGAGTGGCGGCAGTTCCTGCGGTCGCGGTATGCGTCGATCGAGGACTTGAGGCAGGCCTGGAATGCCCACGACCTCCCGGGTGACTTCGACCAGCTCGAGTACCCACCGGCCAACTCGGGGCGGTGGGACGACCGTGCGCGGGTGGACGACGTTCGTTTCCGCATGCATCTGACGACACGCTGGAATGCGGCCCACGTCGCTGCCGTCCGATCGGTTGACAGCGACCATCCGATTACGTCGGAGTACTATGCGCGACCCTCGGAGGGCATCGACCTGCCGCTCACCCTGGACGCGCAAGACGTTTCGAACATTGGCTACTTCGATCGGCCGGGGGACGACCTGGACCAGTTGCCGCAGCGCATCTGCTTTGTTGACCTGCGTGCCCGCGGCCAAGGCGTCAGCCTCGGTGAGTACGGCGTAAAGACGCACCCGGCGTGGGAAGAAGCCAGCGGCGGGACGGGATATCACATTCGCCGCACGGAACAACAGCAGAACCAGTTGTTCGCGGCGATCGCCCACTACGGGCTGGGGTTGGGATGTGCCAAAATCCAGAACTGGTGCCTGCGCGACGGCGACGCCAACGTATTTCCCTGGGGCATTTTCTACCCGAACCAGCTGGTCGCCAAGGACGTCGCGTACGTGCACCGCAATCAATCGCTGGCCTGGCGCTTCCTGCAACCGCGCTACCAGAGCCCGGAGGTGCTGGTCATCCTGGCCAACCAGTTGCGGCTGGGCAACGATGGCCGGGCCGGCGAAGACGTGGCAAACCGCGCGTGCTCCGACCTGCTCGCGCTGCACGTGCCGTTCGGCTGCCTGGACGACGACCACCTGCAGCACATTCCGTCGACGGCGCGGCTGCTGATCTATCCCTGCCCGTTCACTGCGCGCGACCGGGCGGTGGAACAACTCCGCGCATGGGTCGCACAAGGTGGCACACTCCTCGTGACGGGCGACCTTTCCTACGATGAGGATCGCCAGCTGACCCGGACGCAGCGGCTGCAGGACCTGGCGGGGGTGCGGGCGGGCGTACGCCACTACGACAACATTCGCCGTGATGCGGGGACCGATCGGCAGGCACACTTCACGCTGGGCGGCAGCTTCACGGGCACCGTGCGGCCGAGCATCTCCTTGGAGCAGGTACAGGGAGAGGTGTTGGGAACGGATGCGCAAGGCGAGCCGATTCTCGTGCGCCATCGTCTGGGTCAAGGTGTCGTGTACTACTGCAGCGACCCCCTGGAACTCGCAACGGACGTGTCCGCGACCAGCGTGCGGCGGCAGCTGTATGCGGCGCTCGTGCAGCAGTGCGGATTGTCGGCGCTCGACGTACAGCCCGATGTGCCGTGGCTGCACGTGATGCAGCAACTCACGGCACGCGGGGCGGCGCACGTGGTGTTCCACACCACGGGCGGCGAGGCCACGGCCCGCGTGGATCTCGCCACGAGCGCCGGACGCGTGCAGCTGTGCACGCGCCGCGGCTGGCCCGGTCTGGCGGTCACGACCACACACTCGGAGGTGGTGATCGTGCACACGCAGGGGGAAGCGGCGGTGGACGGCCAGTCCGTCTGTCTGGGCGCGGGGCAGAAGCTCCTGGTGTCGCTGGACGGCCAGGACCTGCGCCGCACGCAGGCGCTGCTGATCGCCCCGCTGGAGCCAGGGAGCGTCGAACTGCCACCGCGCGGCGGCGACTTGGTGGCCGTGGTGGGCGACTTCCGGCAGGGGAAATGGGTTGCGGCCGAGTCGATGCCGTGGCCGTCCGGACCATGGCAGCTGGAGATCGACCAGGACCGGGCCACGATGGTGACACTGATATGTCATAGAAACCAGCAGCCGCATTGGAAACAGTTTCTCGAACTGCTGCTGCAGCACCCCGACCGAATTGAGGGGTACTGAGCGGCATGCGTTGAAGTCATGAGCAGCACGAATGCCGACACGAGCGTGCCCGCCGGGGACAACCGTCATTACCTCACGCGTGACGGGTGGCTGTTGTTTGCCACCCGCTGCGTGCGGCTCTTTGCCTACGGTCTCCTGTCGATCGTCCTGGTACTGTATCTCGCCGAAGTCGGGCTCAGCGACGCCGAAATCGGCTTGCTGCTGACACTGACGTTACTCGGTGACACAGCGATCTCGTTGTGGCTCACGACGACGGCCGATCGGATTGGCCGGCGGAGGATGCTGGTTCTCGGTGCGCTGCTCATGGTCCTGGCCGGCGCGTTGTTCGCATCCAGCGACAGCTTCGTGGTGTTGCTGCTGGCGGCGACGATTGGCGTGATCAGTCCGAGTGGCAATGAAGTGGGGCCATTCCTGTCCATCGAGCAAGCGGCCCTGTCACAGATCGTGCCGGGGCCCGGCCGCACGAGAGTCTTTGCCTGGTACAACCTCGTCGGCTCGTGTTCCACGGCAGTGGGGGCACTGTGTGGCGGTGCGCTGGTGCAGGGGTTTCAGCATCTGGGCAGCACCGGGTCCGCAGCCTACCGCCCCGCCATCATCGCCTACGGCATCCTCGGGCTCCTGCTGGCCGCCGGGTTCGCCTGCGTCTCCCAAGCGGTGGAAATCGCTCCTCCCGCCCACAGCCAACTCGCGCAGCCGCCGGTGAAACCGACACTGGGCCTGCACCGCTCCCGCCGTGTGGTGCTCCGGCTCGCGGGCCTGTTCTCCCTCGACGCGTTTGGCGGAGGGTTCGTGATTCAGAGCATCATCGCCTACTGGCTGCACCTGAAGTTCGGGCTCGAGCCGGCCACGCTCGGCGGGGTCTTCCTGGGAGCAAATCTGCTGGCGGGCGTCTCGGCGCTGGCAGCCGGCTGGCTCGCCGGGAAGATCGGACTGGTCAACACGATGGTCTTCACGCACCTGCCGTCGAACATCCTGCTGATGCTCGTCCCGCTGATGCCGACGGCCTGGCTGGCGGTCGCCGTCCTGCTGCTGCGGTTCTCGATATCCCAGATGGATGTACCGACCAGGCAGTCCTATACGATGGCCGTGGTGAGTCCCGACGAACGATCTGCCGCGTCGGGCGTCACCTCGGTCGCCCGCTCCATCGGGGCCTCGCTCTCGCCCATGCTGTCCGCAGCCTTGGTGGGAACGGCGGGTCTGGCCAGCATGCCCTTTTTCTTGGCCGGCGGCATCAAGGTGGTCTACGACCTGCTGCTTTATCGCAGCTTCATCTCGGTGCGCCCGCCTGAAGAGCGGGCTCCGCCGCGGTAGGCGATCAGATCCCGCACGGAGTCCTGCCGAACGTGCTCGGCTTGCGCGATGCAGACAGCGGCTTCGCCGCTCCGCTGACCCCGGGCGATGACTCCGGGGTCGGGATACTCCTCAGGGCCGAAGGCCCGGTACAGCCTCTGCCGGTGGCGCAAGCCACCGGTGAGAATCCGCAGCCTCCTCTCCGTAGCACATCGACAGCTGTAGCCCGCTGCCGTTGGCCGTATAGAACAGACGCCCGTTGGCAACGTGAGCGCCGACACATTGCAGCACATCGACGGCGGGACCGGTGGACAACAGCCGATTGTCGTGAGCCGTATCAATCAGGTCCATATTGGAGCCGAGCAACAGTGCTCCGTCCATGGTAAACCGCGTGCAACGGTATCCCTGAGTCAACTCACAGAGTTTTGCGCCGTTGGCCGCGTCGAGCAGATATCCTTGCCGATATTGGGCATGGGTAAAGAGCCGATTGTCGGCCACGGTCACGACATGAATGGCGCGCTCCACGGGATCCGATTTCCACACCAACGTGCCGGTCCGCGCATCCAGGCAATACACGCGGTTCGTCTCACCTTCTACGGCGTTGTAACCGCCCAGATAGAGCCGTCCTTCCGCGACCGAGGGCGTACAGCCGGCGTGCACTGAA
>JALOQX010000294.1 GCA_025459265.1 Pirellulaceae bacterium
CGAGCCGATGGGGGAGCGGAGCGCGCGCACCTGTTCCGCGCGTAGCCGATGATCTGCGCTCCCCATCGGGCGAGCCGATGGGGGAGCGGCGAGCGCGCAGCACGCGTTCACGACTCGTCTGTGGTTGTTGCGGCGTGGTACATGAGCACGGCCGAACCGGGTGATGACGAGATTTCGACAGTCACACCTCGCTCGAGCAACTCGCGTCCTGCGACCTGCACCGTGCCTTCCTGGTCGAAATTCCGGATGTCGTACCATGCGTCAGGATCAAGCCCCCGCAGGCGGAACTGCTGCGACGGTTCGCGATTGTCGCTGCGACGGAAGGCCTGAATTGCTCCTCCGCCTTGCTCGGGATCATGGAACTGCCACGCGATCCAGCTGTCGCGCTCCAGGCTGTACGGAGTCAACGGATAATAGTCGCGCAGCATGAACGGGGCGATTCGGCGGCACTCACCATAGGCTTGTTGCTGTGCCGTCTGATTCTCGGGACTAAGTCCGCCCATGCCGAAGGACGGCAGGTAAAAGCTGCGGAAGGAATACGGGTCGTAGGTATAGACCCCCGTGCCCTGGAACGGGAGCCAGAACGAGAGCCCGTACGTATGCGACTGGTTCCCTTCGACGACACCCTCCATGGTCGGAAACTGGAAGTCGCTGCGCAGCAGCGGTACCGCCCGCCGCATCGTCTCCAGATCATTCCGTCGACCGCCGGACGCGCACGAGTCGATGCGCAGCTGCGGGTTGCGCCGCAGCAACTCGTCCCAGATCGCCAGGTGCCCCTGCACATACTGGTTCTCCGTCATGCCCTGACGATCCGCCGTGTCATGGCGCCGCCAGGGCGGCAGCGGTCCTTCACCGTTCATGTCTTCGCGATACCAGTCGATACCCTGAGACTTGATCATGCCGTCCAGGTGTTCGATCAGCCAGCGTCGCGCCGCCGGGTTGCCTTCATCCAGCAGGGCACCGTGCGACTGGCCCGGCAGCAACCACTCGGGATGGTGCTGGCTCAACCACGACTGGGGATCTCCCACGCGCTCGGGTTCAAACCACAGCACGAACTTCATGCCCCGCGCATGAATCCAGTCGGTGAAGGGCCTGAACCCTTGGGGGAACTTTGCGGGGTCGATATTCCAGGTGCCCGTGTTGAGCCACACGTGTTCGCCCTGGTAGGGTCCCGTGCTGCTCGGATACCAGGTGTACGTGCCACCGGCATCGCGCCAGCAGAGATCCACATGGATACCGGCGTCCAGGAATTTGCGGACGTACTCGATGTCCTTCTCGGCCGCGTTCACCTGGATCTGGGCCAGCGGCCCCGGCGGCTGACCGTCCACGCGCGGAATGACGTGCGCCATGTACCACCGTCGCCAGAGATTCTGGGCCAGGACGACATCCTCACCCCGCCAGAACAACAGCGCGATCAACGGCGTGCGGATCTCTTCTCCGGGCCTGAGCACGAGGTGAGTAAGCTGTTGCCCGGCAGCGATCCGCAGGCCGTTTGCCGCATCACGCACGAACGAACTGGCCCATTGGCCCGGCCAACCCACTGCCAGAATCATGCCTCCTCGGTCCCATTGCAGGTTGTAGTAGGGCCACCCGTCCGGTCCATCGCAGGACTTGCCCGAATAGGGAGGCGGCGCGAAGTGCTTTTCCGCGTTCGGACTCAGCGTCACCTCGTACGGCTCGTAACTGTCCGCCGTACAGAAATCTCCCTTGATGCCGTGCAATACGAATTCGCTGTCGCCGGCACGCGTCAGCCTGATGTCAAGTCCCTGAACATGCTCCAGGATAGGCGTGTCGCTCGTGCCAGCGTTCTTGAGATAGACCGTCCACTCCACCACCGGATAGTCCGCATACAGCACGGCGTCGCAACGCACCTCGAGCGTTCGGCCTTGATCCGTCCAGGTGGTGCGCTGCCGTGTCCGATTTGCGTCGAGCGTGGCGATCTCCGTGCGCGTCGACCACTGGCTCAACAGCTCGCTGGACGGCCGGCCGCCGCAGCGGAACGAGAGCGGGGCATGTGCCTGGGGACCGCGAAGATGCTGGTCCACCCAGGCGTCTCGCCGGGCGCTGTCTGCCGTTCGTAAGGGATGCTCGATCTCCGCCGCGCGGGCCAGCACGCCGCAGCTCAGAATTGCCGCCAGCGTCCGTATCAGAATCCAGTGTGTTGTGGACATCAGGAGCCTCTCCGGCTGCAGGACGTAACCCTCGGTCCACACGAGGATACGCTCTCGGCTGGTGAACCGCAATTTGCCGCCCAGCCATGTTGCGGGTGCTCGCTGCGGGCCTACCGCGTGGCGTGGCAAGCGACTGGCATCGGGACGCACACTCGGCGTACGTCGTCAGCGTCCACCACCTCCCTTGCCGCCGCCACCGCCCCGGGCACCGCCCGCTTTGCCCGATCGTCCCTGCCCGCCACCGTGGGGTCCCGCACCGGCCCGACCGTCGCCTTGGCCATGTTGGACGCGGCGCATCATCTGTTGACCTTGTCCCCCACCCATTGCCACATCACCTGGACCCGGGACGCGGTGCGCGTTAAGGCGCTGCAACAGCGCGTCGAGCGCCATCTGCAACTCGAACAGGTTCAGGGCCGCGTCACCATTCTGATCGAAGTTGGCGAGCATCATTTGCGCCAGCTGCCCGCCACCCGGCATGGCGTTGCCGCCAGCCATTCCCCGTTGAGGACCGCCGCCCTGCCCTCCACCTGCGGGCACGCCGCCTTGCTGCAGCTTCTTGACGCCTTGCCCTTGGGCGCGTGCGGGATTCACGACAAGTAACGGCACCAGGATGAGAATCGAGAACAGCACAACACCCGACTTCATTGGATCACCTCACCTTCTCTCCAGGCCGCGCAGAGACTGAGCGCAGCGGCATTGAAATTGAAAAGACACTTCACGACCTGTGTTCCGGCCCACGCGGAGATCGCCGGATCGGCTGCCAGTGCATGATGAGCCACCTGGCACCCCGCGTGCACCTGCAACCTATCAGAACAGGACGAATCGTGCAAACAAGTGCCACAGAGGGAGACGACGGACGTCACTGCAGCACGGAAATCGATTCCATCGCCTCGCCTGCTCGTATCCTGTCCATCCTGTTCATCCGGTCACACGGCTACAGCTTGATCCCCAGGGCTGTCGCGAGTTGCTGGCGATAGGCGGCGAAGTCCAACGGGGCGCCTTCCCGGAGATTGGTCAGTGCACTGGCCCCCAGGGTCTCCATGAACGGTCCAAAACGGCGCAGCGCGGCGGCGGTGATGGGAGCTGCGGCCGCATCCGGCTTGCTCGCAATCGCCCGCGCTCGCTCGACAATCGCATAATCCACGCTCATCCGCGACAGCTTCACGCGCTGCAGCACGGCGGCGTCACCGGCCGCTGCCTGTTCCGCTTCGTGCCACAAGGCATCGGCCTCCACCAGCAACTCGTCGGTCAAGTGCGGGTGCGTCACCGGCACGTAGATCATCACGTGGATGTTCTCCCGCTCCGCGCGGTCGTGCAGCAGGTCGATATAGCGGCGGACCGCGGCGGCCGCCGGTCCATAGTAAGCCGCCAGGAACTCGCTCATCGCCGTTTCCTCGTCGTACTCCGGGTCCCAGAGAAACTTGGCCGTCAGGTAACCGCCCAGCGCTGCCAGTTCGCTGTGCGGCGTCTCGTACGTGTCCTGCTCGAAGATCCCCGTGACGTGGTTCTTCACGAACAGCCGGATGTTGTCGTTCCGCACACGCTGGTTCGGGAACGGCAGCAGGTAATTGGCGAAGTTGGTCACATAGTCCCACACCCACAGGCGATCCGACACATGCGCCCAGCCCTCCAGGTCGCGGCGGAACGACTCATTGGCCGCGCAGTCGCACTCGCCCAACGGGTGCGCGAAGCAGCACTCGATGGAGCACAGGCGGATGATCACGTTCGGCCGCGGCCGCATATGCTTGGGCGGCCGGCGCGTCCACTGATAGGCCAACGTCTCGATCGCCTTGTCCGGAAATTCCTTCTCAACCGCTTCGGCCACACGGTTCACCAGATGCAGCACCGGCGCGATCTGCGAGTCCTCCTGCTCGGCCAGCGCCTGGCAGGCCTGACATTCACAGTGCTTGTCCGTATCATTCTGCGATACCGAGAAGACGAAGGCCTCGGGTTGCGCGCGCATCGCCTGCACGATCCCCTCGGTGCACAACCGGATGACGTCTTCGTTGGTGCAGCAGAGCTGGGCATAACCGTTCTGTCGTTGGCCGCCGACCAGTGAGAAATACTCCGGGTGTTCGGCGAAGTACTTGTCGGGCGGCACGAGCGTGGCGAATGTGTGGACGAAGAACCCGTCGCCGAAGCGGATTTTGCCGCCGTGTTTCGCCTCCAGGCGGCCCCGCGTCGAATTCACGCGGTTCCGAGCGCACCAGTCGCCGTCGAAACAATCGAACGTGAACGGCTCGCGGTATTCCAGCACCGGCACGCGCTGCTCGTCCAAGGGCTTCAGCACCAGCCGCGCGATCTGCGGAATTCGGCTCACGTCGGGTGTGAACCAGCGGCAGCCGAGGTGGTCTTCCAGGAGCCCGTACACACCGTAGAGCGTGCCGCGCGGCGGGCCGCCGGCGATGACGACATGTCGTCCGACACTGCGAAGCACGTAGCCTTCACGACCCAGCGCTGCGAAATCGATCTGCGTGTTCAGGCTCCGCAGGTGCGCGTTGTCCCCCAGGATGATCTCGCGCGCTGCCAGCGGTCCGCGATCGGATACGATCGGCAGCTTCGCGCCGGTCATTTGCTGCAAGAACATCTGCAGTTCCTCGGCACCGTGCCGGGTCGCCGCCGGCGCGTCGTCGGCAACCACGATGCGATACGCCGACTGCCCGCCGTCGGCCAGCACCAGTTCGTCAGCGCGTCCCGTGACGGCACAGCCCGGATGCGTCAGAACAACCGTGAGCCCTAAAATCCACGTGCGCATGGTGTGCGTCCTCAATCGAAGATGGTGAGATGCACCAGGTGGGAGATACTGTCTGGCCCCGGAGTGCTCGCAGACCGATCACCAGGAACACCAATCCGCGAGAGCGAAGGCGGGCGCCCTTTTCACGTGCATGCCATTGTCGTAAGTTGGCGCCCAGACTGCAACCGCTGCCAGGCCGAAATCCGAGGACGTTTTCATGTCGCCAGGTGACCATCGTTGGGGAGTGCGCGGATGCGTGCTGACTTTGCTGCTGACTTGCCTGCTGAGTGACCACTGCGCAGCCATGGTCTATCGGCCGTCGGTTGGTCGCTTCAAGGATGGCTTCGTGTTGTGGCACGAAGGGCAGTTCTACCTGTTCAGCATGTACATGCACGCGCCCGGTGACGACTCACATTTCCGCAACGTCTGGCTGGCGACCTCACATGATGGCGTCCACTGGAAGGACGTCGGCCCGGTAATCAAAGATGCGCCGTTCAATATCTGGGCGATGGCCGTGCACCGGGTCGGCGACAGGTTCATCATGAACCACGGCAGTTTTTCGCGGCCCGGCGTGCAGAACGTCATCCGCTTCTGGGAGTCGACCGACCTGGTGCACTGGACCTTCCTGGGGCACGAGACGGATCTGTTTCCTGACGCGCGCTGGTATCATCCCGATAGCCGACTGGACTGCATGAGCGTTGTGCCGACCACCGAAGGAGGCCGATTGAAGTACTACGGCTTCGCGACCGGTCCGGGCGGTTTTCTCGAATCCGATGACGGCCGGCACTGGTCCGGCCTGCCGCAACCCGAGATCGACTGGGGCACCGCGTCACCTCCCCCGACACCGGCCGACGAAGGCCTGTTCGAGGTGGGTGGGTGCCACACGATCGGCGGCAAATGCTATCTGGTTGGCGGCTGGTTCAACTACATGGGTGCCACCGGCTACGGCGTATACACACTGGTCGCCGACACGCCGCGCGGCCCGTTCCATGCCGACACGGCCGCCTACCGCCTGTGCGGCAACTCGTCTCGCTGGGTGGCACTGTGGGCGCGTTTCTGCCCGACCGACCAGGATCTGCTGGTCAACGGCTACATGTACAGCGGCTACACCTATGAGACCGGTGACACATGGTTGCCACCGCTCAAGAAGGCTGTTGTCGACCCCGGCGGACATCTGCGCCTGGGATACTGGAAAGGCAACGAGGCCCTGAAAGGAGCACCGGTCAAGGTGGATCTCACTGCATGTGACATGATATTCCCGAGCACGGCAATCCATGACTGCTCCTGCACCGTGTCGGATAAGGGGCTCGAGATTCGGGCGCAACCCGAGCGGAATTCCGTGGTCAGGACGAACGTGCCGACCGCCGTGGCCGTACTGGAGAACACGTTCGACTTCCGCCGGGGTGTCGTGTTCGAAGGAACGATCCAGGCGACCTGCCACGATCGCCGGCTGGTGGCGGCCTCCGCTGGCTTCTACCTCGAGGAGCAGCCAGGCGAAGGTACGGCGATCCTGTTGCACAGCTATGGCCGCAGCGAGATCGGTCCGATGACGCTGACCGATCGCGTCGACTTCCAGCCGGAAGACACGATCGGACCCGGTTGCGCGGCGCCCGCCGGCATCGTACCGCACATGAACCATACGTTTCGTCTGTTCGTGCGACAGAACATGTTTGAGCTGTACGTCGACGACATGCTGGTCCAGACGTTCAATACGACGCACCAGCCTGACGGCGTCGGCCACACGCCGCGGCGTCTCGGTTTCATAGCCCAGAACGGACAAGGTCTCTTCCACAACGTGCAGGCCTGGTCCATGAACCTGGACGAGTAATTCCTGCAGCGGTCCGCGCGTTGTCGCGCCAGCCGCGCGACATTCACTCCAACAGTCCGGCCGCCCCAACGCGCACACGGGCGATCGCACACGGCGGGACGTTCACGACCACTCGCCCGCCATCGGTCACACGGAGCAGTTCCTCGCGTTCGTGAAAGTCCCGCGCGGCGGCATCGAGCGCCTGCGGGACCAGGAGTTTCACGGCCGCCTCGCCGGCCCCGGTGAACCCTCGCAGCTGCAATTCG
>JALOQX010000295.1 GCA_025459265.1 Pirellulaceae bacterium
CGCATTTTCAGGGCACCGGGAGGCAGAGTCAGTGCCTGGTCATGCAGGAACTGCTGGAACGCCCGTGCCCATTGTTCGGGCGGCGCATCGCGGTCCAGCAGGTCCGCCTGTAGGAAGTAGAGCTGGGCGTCGTATGTCAGGTCGCCGACACCGCAGAAGATATTGGCGCCGGTGTATTCCTCGGGCAGCAACACGACACCCGGATGGACGCGGGCATAGCCCTGGCGGATCGCGCGGTTCATGCCCAAGCCGGCCGCCAGCGAGGACAGCGACGGGCGGTTCGTCACTTCGGGGTTCCAGTTCAGCGGGCCGCCCGCTGCGCAGTCGACACGCGCCCCCACCGCGCCGAACTCGCGCGCATTCCACTCGGCTGCTCGGCGCATGTAGTCCTGCCAACCGGGGTGATGGTTGTCGAACGCCAATTGGCCCCACTCATACTGCAGCCTCCCATCCGGTTGCCGCGCCGCCCACTCGGGATGTTCCTTGGCCAGCGGGGTGAAATCGGGCGGGCCGTGCGGGACCATGTCGAACATCAGTCGGATCCCGGCGGCCTCACACGTGCGCGACAGCGCCCGCAAGTCGTCGGCCGTGCCAAGTAGATGATCGACCTGGAAGTGATCGAACGGCGCGTACAGGTTCCAGCGCGTTCCGTCGCCGTGCTCCCAGGTGGGGAGGAGCCAGAGCAAGTCAATGTGCATGCGTTCGAGCGTGGGAACGTACTTCGTCAGGGCCGGGAACCCGCCGTAGCGCAAGAAGCCGAGTTCTGGTGGCCCGCCGGGATGCCCACAATACAGCGTCATGCCACGCAGGCCGTCCAAGGGGCCGGGGGGTGCCCGCAGGCCGACGGCACGGTACGCGTCCAGGACACCACCGAGCACCGCGTCCCGGGAACCGTGGGTGAGCCAGAAGGACTGCAAGCCCAGCGTCACCGTCTCGCCAGGCTGCAGGCGGATGATCACGTTCTGCCGGTGGCCGACCGACGCGCCGCGCCCCACACGGCGCACCGACACGGGCGAGTATTCTTCTTCGCAGTAGAACCAAACGCCCATGCCGCGCTGACGCTGCTCGGACCATAGCACGGCCAGCGGCTCAGAACTGCGCGGACTCACCGGCAGACCGTCGCTCAGGCTCAGCAGCGCCGTATCGCCGACCGGCAGGCTGCCTGGGAAGATCACCGCAGCGTCCGCACCGACGGCCACTGGTGGTGTCACATAGGACATCGTCTGGAAGAGCTGGTCGTCCGCGGCACGATTCGTGACCGACAGTCTGCGTGTGAATACGGATCGGTCGCGGGGGAGCGTGAATTCGGCCTGGTATTCGAAGTTGCCGTCGGAAGCTGTCATGCGGAGCACGGCGGCGCCGGATTCCTGTCGGATATCGTGATGCGTCAATGGCGGCGGAACCGGCGGTTCCACCGACAGCTGCGACGCCAGGCCGAGCGCCACCGGGCCGTCGATGCCGCCATCAAAGCCGCCATTGGTCACTTTCACCAGCAGCACGCAAGGTCGCTCACGCGGCACTTGTCCAGCGGCGAGCCGATAGACGCGTGGCGTCCGCCAGTGCTGGGGCGTCTCGACGCCTGTGCGGCCGATGGGCTGGCCACCGACCCACACCTCGTCAAAGTCGTCGATCGCGCCCACGACCAGCGCAAGTTCCTCATCCGGCCAGTGTGCCGGTACCCGAATCTCGCGCCGATACCAGAAATCGCCCGTACGATCGTGCAAGCGATCGTCGCCTGCGCCGCGCCGACTGGGCACCGGCGTCGTGACCCACGGCACCAGTTCGAAGCGACCTTGGAGGAAATCCGCGGCCGCCCGAGCGGGAGGCGGCGTCGGCGTGTAGAGCCACTGGCCGGCAAGGTCCAAGGCCTGGCTGGCCGCTACCGCGCGCGCGACCTGACCACTGTCGAGCACGGGAGGCGGCGCAGGCGCGACGCTCACGGGCGCGCCGCCGGCGACGACCAGGTCATCGCCCGACTGTCTGTCGACCAGACCCACCCAGGCCCCAGTCTGCGCGTCGAACCGGAGAGACACCTGTGCGTTCTCGAGCACCAGCAGTGGATCGGCAGCCCAGCCGGCGCCGACACTGCCCAGGACCGTTTGGCACATCAGCAAGGCCCGCGCCATCATCGTGGCCCGTGATCGGCGAGTCTGTAGTGGCTGGTGCATGTCTTCGCCCCCAAGATGCTGGAACGTACTCCGGCTGATACGTGGCTGCGTAGCTCAATACCCGTATGGAACCGATGGCAGCAGGCGTGAGCGTCAGGTTTCGTCTGTTTTTTCCTGCGTAGGTACCCATTGTACCGCTGCGAGCAATTCGCACGACAGGTTACAATAATCACCAGCGAACCGAGGGAGCAGCAGTCCCATCTCACGCGGTGAACGCGCGCATCGCGTGTGATTCCGGCACTGCAAGAGCCCTCCGGGAAGACGTGCTGATGACGTACGGCGATTGGTAGCCAGGAGTATCGACTATGTTGAGAATGATGCTATTGCTCGTAGTTGCCATCACGTGGAGCGTGGCCGTCCACGCGGACACTCCGGAAACGCGATACCAGAAACTGCACTTGACCGATAAGTTCCACTGCGAAGGCGCCTACCACGGCGACTTCAATCGCGACGGACATGTGGACGTGGTTTCCGGTCCTTACTGGTATGCCGGCCCGGACTTTCAGCAACGTCACGAGGTCCGTCCGCCGCAGGAGTTCGATCCCAAAGGTTATTCCGACAATTTCTTGACGTACACCGGCGATTTCAACGCCGACGGTTGGGTCGACATCCTGTATGTGCCTTGGCCAGGGCAGGACGCGTCGTGGTATGAGAATCCAGGTGAGCAGGAAGGTCATTGGAAGGCCCACTTCGCGCTGAGCAACGTGGGCAATGAATCACCCGTGTGGGGAGACGTCAATGGCGACGGACGTCCCGACCTGGTCTACAACATCGACGGTTTTCTGGGCTACGGCACCTGGGATCCCGCGCGAGCGCACGAACCCTGGACTTTCCACCCCGTCAGCACCCAGGGGGACTACCAGAAATATACTCACGGCGTCGGAATCGGCGACATCAACGGTGACGGGCGCGTGGATATCGTCGAGAGCGCGTGTTGGTGGGAACAGCCTGCCAGTACGCAGCCGGGTCGCCCGTGGGTCCGCCATGATTACAAGTTCGCCGAGGCGGCGGCCCAAATGCTGGTCTATGATGTCGACGGGGACGGACACAGCGATGTGGTCACGGCCTGGCATTGTCATCTCTATGGTCTGGTGTGGCATCGGCAGGTGCGAGATGGCGACGGTCGGATCGCTTTCCAGCAGCACGTAATCCTGCCCCCCGAGCCGGACATGAACTCCGACGCCTTGCGGATCAGCCAGTTGCATGCGTTTGAGCTGGTCGACATGAATGGTGATGGTCTGCTGGATGTGCTGACGGGCAAGCGATTCTGGGCCCACGGTCCCGAAGGGGACAAGGAACCCAATGCGCCGGCCGTGGTCTACTGGTTCGAATTGCAGCGCAGCGCAGAGGGCAACGTGCAGTTCGTGCCGCACTGTATTGACGACGATTCCGGGGTTGGAACGCAAGTGGCAGCCACGGACTTGAACCAGGACCATAAACCCGATGTGCTCGTGGGGAATAAGAAGGGGACGTTCGTGTTCCTGAGCCAGTAGATGCGCGGGAATGCGGATGGTGGGTCCGCGTGGGTCGCCGTGCTGCGACCCGGCTCAGCCTGTCCGCCCGCGTGGGTGGCCCCAGAGCACGCTCGCGACCGGCCCGTTGGTGCATGAACGACCGCGCTCTCAGAAGACGGCGACCTCGGCCATGCGCCCTTCGAAGTTCGCGAAGTTGTCGGAGCGGCCGCCGACAAATACGTCGCGGCTGTCGACTGGCCGCGTCGCCGACACCGTGCCGGAGAAGATTGGCTCGGCGCCTCCATTCAAGTGGACGGCAACCTGCTCGCCGCGTCGCACGAGGCGGACGTGGTTCCAGGTCCGGGGCGCAATGACCGGGCCACCGGAGAGCGACTCGTACCGCTCATTGCCGTTGAAAAAGAACAGCCGACCGGCCGCGTCCGTTCCCGAGTCGGTACCGCTGATTCCCAGATGGTCGCCGGGGCACGTCGCGACACCGTCCGGCCCGAGCGAGATGAGGTAGCCGGTCACGCTGCGACTGTCGTTGGGCAGGCCGTTCCAAAACCAGCACTCGACCGCATAGTCACGTCCCACCGCGAGTTGGGCCTTCATTCGGCCGCCGACAAACTGCACCGCCCTCGGCATCTCGCCACCGCTGCGCAAGTCGTCGCGGTCGGGGCCATCCAAGTAGAAAGCGTAGCCCGTCTCGTACGTGCCGTGGTGGTCGTGGCCGGAGGCATCCCACGCGCGGGTGCCTTCGATTTCGCCGAGCCGCCAATAGGCCAATGGCTTCTGGGCCAGGGTCCGCGCCGGGGCCGGGCCTTGCGACAGAGTCATCGGGCGGCGCGGCAGGCCTGTCACCTCTTCGAACATCTCCAGCAGCGTGCTGACCATGATCGGCTCGATATCCTGCTGCGTCGCCGTGTGCCGGGCAGGCCAGGCGTTGTAGCCGCCCAGCGGCCGCAGCTCCGGTGGGGGAATGTATCCGATCGAGCCGTTGGCCAACTCGATGTTGAACATCGGGCTCAGCGGGCATTGCTGCTTGAGCTTGAGGCCCGTGATGGCGTAGACCTCCGCCGGCAGCGCCGCGATCCCCAGATCCCCAATCCGAACAACTTGCAGTTTCCGCTGAGCTTGATGCATCGCCCTGAGCAGGACGATTTCGCGCGCATAAACCTCGGGCAACGTCTGTGGGTCGCGACCGTTCATCGCCGCCATCGTCTTGTCCGCCCAGGCCTGGGCCTCGGCATCCGGTTGCTCCAGCCGGATGGTCAGTTGTCGCTCGGCCATCGCCAGCGGGACCGACTCGTGGAATTCGATCCGCCGGTAGGCCCGCAGGGCGGCCTCGGCCACCGCGGTCGCGTACTGCACACGCGAGATCGACTGGGCCGGATTCGCATAGTCCTGCCACTGCTGGTCGCCGCTGGTACCATGCGACATCATGGCGATGAACGAGTCATCGCCAGGGGCCAGCTGTTGGGAAACGAGCCGCACGAAGTCGCCGTAGTAGTCGGCCGAGATCGGCTCGGCGCCAAAATAGTGCATGGAATAGTTGGCCAGCAGCGCGATCGGTTTGCCCTCAGGAGTCTGTACGGCCAAGACCGAAACTTGAGGATCGGTCGGCCCGCATGGACCGATGAACTGCGGGTTCTGATGACCCGGGTGCATCATCGCGCGGACGTTCTGCCGTCCGAGCGGATCGACATCAAGGCAATCGGGGCGGCGGATGAAGACGCGGCAGTGCGTGCCTTCCGGGTAGTCTTCCGACGACCAGCCAATCTGGGCCGGTCGCAGGTTGGCGGCCGCCTGCGTGATGCACTCGACGAGTCTTCCGGGCAGGAACGCGGAGTACGCGGGATCGGCCTTCGTGCCCAGGGCGCTGAGGAGCGACCCGCCCGAGTGCGTATGAGTTGCCGCAATCAGCATCCGGTCCGTGGGGATGCCGGTCGCCGTGGCGGCAGCCGTTTTCACTGCTTCCTGCATCTCGTAGGGAATCTCGATCGTATCGGCGACCATGATCACCAGCCGCTGGTTGCCGTCGTCCAGTACGAGGCAGCGCGCCAGCAGCGGGTCGTGGACCTGCGTGGCCGACCGGCTCAGGAAACCTCCGCAGACCAGCACCGGGAATGTCTGCGGCGTGATATCGACCTGGGCGGTCCCTGCGCGAAGACACGGGCCGTCGACGGCTGCGCCGCACCTGGTGGCCGCCGCCGGTACGAGCGCACCGAGGCACGCCAGGGAGGCTGCCGACGTCTGACGGAGGAACTCACGACGGTCGGTCAATACGCTCATGACGGTGCTCCTGGTTTTCAGGTCATGGACCCTCCAAGCGAGTGTATCCGACCTGCCAGGCGGCTTCCAGTTCACGCGAGGGAACCTCAGCTTCCCTGGAAGCCCCCGCGTTTACGCGCCCAGAGCCTCACCTCCCTGGAAGCCCCCGCGTTTACGCGGGGGCTTCGGGAGCGCGCGCGGCGCCGGGCACGTAGGTTGAAGGTGACGCTCCCCCGCGTAAACGCGGGGGCTTCCAGGTGACGCTCCCCCGCGTAAACGCGCGGGCTTCCGGGTGACACTCCCCCGCGTGAACGCGGGGGCTTCGGGGCCAGACGTGCGGCGCGGGGGAGGCGTTTTGAGCCGGCCGGCATGATACAATCGCGGTCAAAGGGTGTCTCGTGCGAGGCGACGGCCATGTCCGATGTCACTCGCATCCTGTCGCAGATCAACCACGGCGACCCGTCGGCGGCCGAGCAACTGTTGCCGTTGGTGTACGCCGAGCTGCGGAAACTGGCCGCGGCGAAAATGGCCCAGGAAAAACCCGGCCAGACGCTCGATGCCACGGCGCTGGTGCACGAAGCCTATGTGCGCCTGGTCGATGTGGAGAAGGCTCAGCACTGGGACAACCGCGGGCATTTCTTCATGGCGGCGGCCGAGGCCATGCGCCGCATTCTCATCGAAACCGCACGCCGCAAACAGCGCATCCGCCACGGCGGCGGACAGCCGCGGGTACATCTGGCCTGCCTGGATGTCGCGGACGACCTGGCGGCGGGAGACATTCTGGCCTTGGACGAAGCGCTCGAACGCCTCGCGGTCGAAGATGCAAGCGTCACACAGGTGGTCAAGCTGCGCTATTTCGCGGGACTGACCATCGAGCAGACCGCGGCAGCGATGCGCATATCGGTCCGAACTGCCAATCGGCATTGGGCTTATGCCAAGGCCTGGCTGTTCCGGGAGCTGACCCGGTAAGGAGGTGGCGCGGAGATTCCGGCGCTGGTGGCACAATTCGCCCGCCAACGTCGCATTGATATCCGGCAGACCCCGTGCAACCGGAGCAATGCCATGGACGACCACCAGAAACAGA
>JALOQX010000296.1 GCA_025459265.1 Pirellulaceae bacterium
GTGAAACGAGAGTTCGCCGGAGGCATCGCCCGGCAGCAGTTCTCCGTGCGTGTCAATCACCGATTGAAACAGGCGCAGAGCGGCCGCGACATCCGGTGCAAGAGGCGGCGGTTCGGCTTCGCCCCCCCCATTTCCCTGGTTTTCGGGCATCAAGGCCAACTCACCCAGGTATCGCAGGCGGTGGGCAAGCCGCAGGTTGTCCAACCTTGTGACGTTCATGGTGATCGACGTCGCCACGCTGCCGCTGCACCCGGCGGCGACATCCAGGACGAGCGTGGCCGTGCGTTCCTGCCCCGTTCTGTCCCGGTAGGTGAACGTCAGTTCCATTTGACCCTGGAATCCTCGCTCGTCCGCGTCCGAGTCGTCGAGCAAGTTGTTGACCAGGGAGGGTTCGAGGTACAGGCGGCCGGAATCGCCGAACGTCGGCCCCGGCGTCCCGTTCGCGTCTTCTTCCAGTTCCCGTGGCGACCACAAGGTGGCCACGCGCGCAAAATGCCCTGCTTCATCCAGGACGCGGCGCAGCTGGTAGCCCTGGTCCGCGTCGCCCGTGATCGAGAAATAGCGGGAGCCAGCTTGCGTAGCTCGCATGGCAACCTCGGTGAGCCGGTAGTCACTGCCCCTCAACAACGGGTCCAGATCGAGCTCCGTGATATCTCCCGTGCGGGCCGGGACAGTCAAGAGCTGGCTGGCATGCGGCAGTTTCCAGGCACCCCGACCGGCCGTCGCAACGACCAGCGTGTCATCACGACGATCGTAATCCACATCCGCAACCTTGTTGGCGCCCACAGCCACCGGCAGGTTGCCTGCGACTTGCAGCCAACTGCTATCGCGCGATTCCTGCAGCGGCGCATGCAGCATGGCCAACAATCCTTGCTGGTCGCTCCACATGATCAGCTCGTCGGAGAACGGTGCCGTCACGAACACGAGTTCCCCAATCTCGTAGGAACTGGGAATCCGTATCGTGGACACCCACGTGCCGCCCGCGTCGCTCGACTCCATGACGTCCCCGTTTAAGATCACCGCGAACACGTGGTGCCAGTCTCGGGGATCTACGAGCAGCTGCCATATGCGATGGTCCGGGAATTCGTACACCAACTGTAGGTCAGACTGCCCCGGTCTCCTCAAATAGATGTGGCCGTTATGCCCGTCGGTGTCGGCATAGTACAGGGCGTCCTGCGCGTCGGCCCCCTGCGGCCCGAGTTCGCCATACGCCGCAGCCGTGAGGCGAGCGGACGGCCGATTGGGAAGGAATTCGTTTCCGTCGTCGATCTGACCGTCGCCATCGTCGTCTCGATTGTTGCTGTTGTTGTCGATGATCTCCTGAAGTGGCCTGAGTATCGCGCCGCCATCGGTGGACTCGTAGAGGATTTCCCCGACGAAGACGGCGAACCGATCCGGATTGACAGGGCTGGCCACAAGTGTTGGCAATCCCCTTAGTGATCCATCGTCGCGGCGATCGAAACCGTAGTCGAACGCCTGCAATGCCAATCCAGCGGGTGCGAGGTTTCCGTCATCGTCGAATGCCAGTGCGTCGACGCGCAACTCAACGTCCACAACCTCAGACGTTTCCGCCGCCAGGTCGATGGTCTTGCGCTTCAAATTGCCCAGTTGCGCCTGACCGAAGTAGTACACGGTGCGATCCTGCGCGCCGTCGCTCACCGCGTACAACTGGCTACCGCTTCCCTCTAACAGCCCCCACGCCTTCTGGTCCCTGACATTCTGGATGGCGACTCCCGCACCCACGACGGTGCCGCTCGCGACATGTTGATTGTGATCCCAGGCGATCGACGACGTGTCGGCGATTTGCAGATTGCCGTGGAGCGACTGCCAGCTGCCGATCGGGCTGCGCGGATCGGCCTTGCGGTAGACGCCACCGTCGCACGCCACGATCAGGTTGCCGGCGTTGTCGAACGCCAGGTCGTGCGCGTTGCGCCCCGGCGCGGATCCCCCTTCGTAGCGCAGCCACCGGCCAGTCCCGGCAACATGCGGCGCGGAGGCCTGACCATCGGCGCCGTCCAGCAGGAAGTGATCCGCGCCGTTCGGAGTGACGGTCCATAGTCCGTTGGCCGCCGTATTGCCGCTCACATCGTAGACCATCACGCGATCGCCGTCCGACAGCCCATGGCCGGGAGAATGGACGCGAATGGGAAGTTCGTTCGAGGCGCCTTGCACCGGGTCGCTGGGCGTGCCGGCTGGCACCGCCCCAGCGTGCGTCACGCCCTGCCAGACCGTCGTGACGATGCGACCGTCCGCGTCATGGATGATCTGGCCTCGCAGGAGGCGGCCTGTCTTGTGCGCAGCACCCACCGCGTTCATGCCCCCTTCGCTGAACTCATCATCCGGCGGCGTGAAGAGGTCGCCGGGCTGCCGGTCGCCACCCAGGTAGACGACCCAAGGGTCGGTGGGATCCACTGCCACCGAGAACGGTACCGATTGTTTGCGTTGATCGTGCACATCCGAATGCAAGGCAATCGCAAACTGTCCACCTTCTTCGTAAGAGGGCAGCCTGACGCGTTGCCAATCGACGTCGGCGGCTCGGGCGTCGTTGGTGCGAAACAGAGATTCCATCCGCCCGGCGTTCATGATGCCGACGTAGAGTTCGCCGTTGCGGCCGGCCGCCAGCTTGACCGAGTTGCTTGTCGCCATGGCCGTCGCCATGCCGAGTTCGTCGCTGTGGTCGGAAATGTCTTCGAACGTCCAAACGCCTTGCGTGGAGTTGATCCGGTAGATCCCGGATTGCGTGGCGGGCTGGTTATCGGCTGCCTCGGTGAAGAGTTCGGCGACATACACGATGTGCGGGTCCGCGGGATCCGCCAGGATATCGCTCACGTCGCGGAAGTATTCATGGTGCGGATGGTCAGCGGCGACAAACGACTCCCCGCCGTCGACGCTGTACCACAAGCGCGCTGGCGGATCGAGGTCACCCAGGACGCTCAATCCCCCGACGATGATTTGATCGCCGTTGACCGCCAAGCCACTGACATCGAGCCCCACTGGGGCGCCGCCGGCGTCCACGATGTGCTCCCAGCTCTCTCCGCCGTCCGTCGTGCGGACCACGCCGAACATGTACCGGGGCATCGATGAACTGAGCGCTCCGATGCCGGCATAGAGCGTCTGGTGTGTCGCATCGGCCGTGTCAAACACGAGTGCGGAAATCGACGACGGTACGTAGTCGTATTCTCCCCCCCCCAGGTTCTGCGAGACCTGGACAAAGTCGGTCAACGGCCGCCAGGTGGGCTGCGTGTCCAGCGCGCTGGTTGTTTTCCACACTCCGCCTCCGACCGTTCCCACGTACATCACATTGGCGTCGGAGGGGTGCGGGGCCAGGGTGTGGACGCCGCCCGCCACCGGGTTCTGCTGCATGAACATCCCGTCGACCAGTCCTCCTGTAACGGGCGTGGGGCCGACCGGCTCCCACACGGGCCAACTGGTCAAAAGCCGCCGCATCTCGAGCGGTTCGAGAAACAACGCGGTGCGATAACGGCGGTTCAGCGCGCGGCGTCGCCGACGCGACACGAGTTGCGACGTACTCATCTGGAAGTCTCCCACCCAAACTGCTGCACCACGTGGCGAACGGTAGGGACGACGTCCGCGGAGTTCTAACGATCATGGCGCGCTCTTCCGCGTGATCCGTCACGTGAATCGAGGGCAATCCCTTCGCGACACCCAATCGGTTTCCGCGGTTTACTCGGCTGGGACCGTTTGTCACCAGCGTCTATTACTGCGAAGCACTTCCAGGACCGGTTCCTGGCAGATTGACTGAAGCGCCCAGACAATCGGCACGCTGTCCGCAGTTCGCTTAGTGCGGCGCGCCATTTCGGCAAGAGACACCTGCTCCACGTGACGGAGCACAACAACGTCGCAGTCTTGCGCGGGAAGCCGTTCACGCGCCTCGGCTAGATGGACTGCCCTAAGCCCCGCCGGCATATCAAGAGCTTCAATTTGGGCGTTTGACGACATCGCGTTTCGCCCTCGGAGGAACAGTCAGCGTCAGTATAATGGGTTGGCACGCCGGACAATACTGTCACCTGTCGATTTTTCCGCCGTGCAATTGCCGAAGCCTTCGGCTCGGAGTGACGATGGGCGTCGTCGTACGAGTTCGGGTGGCTGGGAACGAACGAAGGGAACCCCCCGCCTCGAAGAGCTGGGGGCGAGCTAACGCTCGACCCCAGCCACCCAAACCGAGACTCAAGCCTTGGCAAACCCTTGCGCAGGAGCAAACCCGCACCAGCAACGTGTTCCTGGACAGCAAGCTTGCGGACGAGCGACGGTCCGGTGTCGGTCGGCGTGCGTCACTACTCCAAGCGTTCGGCAAGCAGCGCGGCCATGCGCCGGCGGAAGTTCCGCAGTTCCTCCTCCTGCGCCGGGCTGAACGAGCCTGACCGCTGGCCCAGCGTGTCCATCCACGTGATCAAGCGCGACCAGTCGTCGGCCGACAGGGCCACCTCATAATGTCCCCGCCGCAGCAGCTGGAGCACCGGGTTCATCGCCGCCTCGCACTGCCCTGCCACCGATCGCTGTTCATGATAGCGCTTGATGACCAGATCCTTCAGGCTCGGTGCTCCGTAGCTGACGAGCGTGTCGTACGACCGGGCCGGCGTCAGATCGAACGCTGCCCCCTCGGTCCCTGGCTCATGGCAGTGGACACACACGCGATCCAGCACCGGCTGGACAAGCGCCGCGTAGTCCAGCGGCCAGGACCCGTCGGGCCCGGGAGTAATCCGCGACGGTTCGCGCAGCGTCGCGAGCGTCGATTGGTTGGCCGGCGCCGTCGTGCGGGGCTCATGGCATCCGATGCACGTCTGTGTCTGTCCGGCCTGCAGGTAAATCCCACTCCGCATCGACTGGATCGCCATGCCGGATTCATCCAGCGCCTGCACGTAGAACGTGACCCCGGCCGGCACGTGGAACCACGCCGAGCCGTCAGGTTCGACCGGCACCGTGCCCAGCACGTAACGTCCGTTGTCATGCGTCGTGACACCGATCGACGGGAAGTCCATGGTCGGGTGCGTCTTGACCGGCAGTCCGACAACGCGGAGCGACCGGACCGACCCCGGCACGACTCCCTCGAGACCGGCATAGACGTCCAGCAACAGCACCTTCCCCTCAGCCACCGCACTGCTGCCTTGCCCGCCAATCATGGGTGGGCGGAAGCGCGGCTTGACCGGCAGCGGATACTGGCTCCCCATTGCAGGATCGCGATACAGCAGCGTCAGATTTCCGTACGCGTCGTACAGATACACGCCCAGTGCGGCGGTGTCGTTTGTTTCGCCCTGGAACTTGAGTGGCTGGTCGCTCCACGCGACCAGGTAGTGTTCCTCAGCCAACGGGTACGGATTCGCATAGTACGTCTGCGGCCGCCCTTCTGACTCCGGAAACGGCACCTCGGGAGTCAGCCGCGTGAGCGCGGCAGGATCGTCCGGCCCGTAGCGCGGATCCAGCAGCACCAGGCTGCCGGCCGTGATCGAATGGTGTCCCGACGCGGTGAATACGAGTCGTCGCGACCCCGGAATCGAACGCGCTTCGAAAAAGCACTCAGGATTGCGCGTGAAATTGCCATAGATCGCCTGCGTCCCCGATCCATCGGGCAATGTCGACCACAGCCCCATGTTGTTCTGGCCGTAGCGATCGACGTAATCCCATCGTGAGTAGATGATGCGCCCCTGCTGGTCGATGCTCGGCGTCCATTCGAACATCTCGAACGCCGAGAGTGGGCGCAGGCACCTCCCGTCGCCGTCCATGACATGCAGCGTATACACGGCACAGGGCCGTTCCGGTCCGCCGCCGCAGCGGACGTAGCATTCCGGTCGGGCGGGATCGGTCAGCGACGCCGCGGCTGAATCGGGTGTGCACTGAATCGCCTGACCGCGACGCGTCGAGCAGAACACGATCTCGCCGGACGGCAGGTAACGCGCGTCAAAATCGTTGTATTTGCCGAACGTCAACTGCCGCAGGCCCGTGCCGTCGACATGCACCTCAAACAGATGATAGAAGGAATCCTCGGGGAGCCGGGATTTGTCCAGCTTATCGGGCCAGTCGCTGAGCCCTTCATAGGACCGGCACCAGGCGAACAGGATCTTGCGCCCGTCGTACGAAATATCGGGACGCAGGATGTTTCCCGGCGGAAAGTGCTCAGTCAGACATTGCAGGCGAGCGTGATCCGACTTGAAATCACGCAGCACGTACAGTCCGCCACCCGGCTGGGACCACCAGCCAAGATACTGGTCCGACATGTGGGACCACTTGCCCGGCGCTCCGCGCACCAGCACGAGGTCGTCGAAATCCAACAGCGGATTGGCCAGCGCCAACCGCCGCACGGCCCCATGGGCGCGCAGGTGGAGCTCGCGACGCGCTGCTTCCGACGCATCGGACGGGAGCTGTTCGACCGCAGCCTGGACTTGCTGCAATTGGCTGATCGCCTCGCGAAGCGTGACGGCTGCGCAGTTGTTGGGCGATACAACATCGTTTAAGGGCTTATCCGAGAACCCCTCACCCCTGCCCCTCTCCCCTTGGAAAGGGGAGAGGGGGCAAGCGGATCGGACGGGCTCACACGGCAACCGCCGCGCCAGGTCAGCGGCCAACTGCAGCCCGCGCTGTACGACCAAATCGGTCGGATACCGGCGGGCCAGCGCGTCTCCTTTGCGTGTCGACCATTCGCAGACGCTGCTTTGCGTGGCCGGCCGCCGCAACGCGATGTTCTGCGTTCCGTCTGCGGCCAGCGCCGGATCGGTGCCCGCTGCCGATCGATAGATCTCGACTTCGTCCAGGTGCAGGCAGTTCTGGCCGGGGACCTGCAGCCGGACAAACCGCGCGCGCTGCCCGTGCAGAGGGATGACCAGTGGTTTGCCGTCCGGCTGGCCCAGGAACACGCTGCCATCGTGTCGATAGATCTGCGCGAAGGTCTGACCGTCCGCCGACAGCAGCACGGCCAGTTGGCTGGCGCGCGCGGCGGTATGGTCGCAGCGATTGAACAC
>JALOQX010000297.1 GCA_025459265.1 Pirellulaceae bacterium
GTAATCCATCCAGGGCCGGCTGTACGCCCACCAGGTGTTGTAGCGATGAAAGTGCTCGCCCCACCGCCGGTGCGTCAGTCCCGGCATCATGTCGGCATAGGGTTGATGCACGGCCAAACACAGGATCATCCGGTTGACGCCTGCGCAGAACATCTGGTCGCCCATGCCCTTGAGCAAGTAAGGATGATCGCGCCAGCCACGCCCGGAGGTGAACGCCTCGGCACCGATCACCTGCCGGCCATACGTGTGTGCAGCCGAGGCCATCGCCTTGCTCGATGGTTGGTAACCACCCGCCTGAGGCTGAGGAAACTTCTCCGTTCCTTGGGCCCAGAACTCACTGACCGGCATATGACTGACACCGGCATAGGCCAGGCTGTCGATGCACAAATGACCGTACGCTTCGATTGACAGTTGGAGACCGTACGGCTCGAGCAGTTCGCGAAACCGAGCTGCATAATGCTCCTGAATCAGTTCACTGACCGTGCTGCGGACATCCCACAGAAACCGCTCCGACATTTCCGCGCTGCCCACGACCCGGCCACTCAACACCGGCAGCCAGCGGGTCAGGTCATAGCCGCGTCGCGCGCGAAACTCGGCCGGGAACGCAGCCGTCCAGTTCTGGCAGCCGGCTTCCCAGCTGTCGATGTGGGCATAGCTCCAGGACCGGCCCGCCAGCGATCCGGCGCCCTCCAGGATCGGCTTGAGAAAGCCTGCAAAGTGGGACTCGATGCCGAGGGGACTGAGCCGATCACATTCCAGGCCCACAGCCGCAGCCGGACAGGGACGCGTCAGCTTCAGATTCGTGTCATGACCGTAGCGCAGGATCAGCCACTCCCCTGGCGGCGCGTCCCACTGCAGGCGGCCCGCAGGGTCCATATGAGCAGTGAGATCAATCACCTGACCCGGGGCCGTGATCGCCGTCGGCGGCGGCTCCACGCCAGGACCGGGTATCAGGGTCGCGTGCAAGCCGGCTTTGGCGTCCAGATCGGCAATGCGGAAATCGCGCGCGGCGGCAGAGGCGGGCTGCGGCACCGCCACCACGGCGACATCGCGGTAGGCGTCTCCTCGGGCGATCGCCTGCAGCATGGTGTCACTGAGCTGGGCACCCGGTCGTAACCAGGCGGTCGTGGTCTGCTGGCGATCGCCGGCCTGCAGGGTGACTTCGACGTTCGGGTTGGGCGGAAAAAGGGGGCGGCTGACCGCTTCGAACTGGGCTTTGTCCAGTACCTGATCGATGGCCTGTCCGCCCTGGACGATGGTTTCACTCCAGACGAGTTTCTGCATGGAGCGGTCGGGCGCGATGTGCGGGCCACCGCTGCCATAGCCGAAATCGAGGGCCATATCGAAGGCGAGTCCCAGGCGTTGGCATTCCTGGATCGCCCATTGGATCGCGTCGTGCCATTCGCGGCTCAGCGCCACGACCTTCCCGTCGGGAGCCCACCACGGACCGCTGACCTCCATCCACAGCACGCCACCGATGCCTTGCCGCTGAGCTGGTCGATTTCCACTCCGAGCAACGTTGTCGTGGACAGCAGGAAGGACAACGCAATCGCCGAAAGGATTCTCATGTACGTTTCACGCCTCGTCACACTCCTCGAAGTTCCGTTGATCCGCCTCATGATATCAGTCCGCGGGTACCGCGTCACTCACTTGCAGGAGCGGAGCTATTTCCCGACAGGAGGTGTCGCCGCCCGAATCTCGCGTTCGGGCAGGCTTCGCGCTCTTGAGAAGCTTATAAACCCCACGGTAAGCTGCTTCTGGGCGGCGTGCCCTGCTGTGCGAATGGCCGGATCACCATACGGGAGGGCGAGGCGCGCATGGGAGGGCGAGGCGCGCATGGGAGGGCGAGGCGCGCATGGGAGGGCGAGGCGCGCATGGGAGGGCGAGGCTCCCGCCGAGCCGCGCGACGAAGGACGGGGAGACGAGAAAGGAGATGTGTCATGTGTGGCACGCTGGGGCAAGCGGCCAACTCGGTTGTCGGGTGGTTCGCGAGCATCGTCATCGGTTCCTGCTGCCTCTTGACCGTTGTCACCGGTGCGGAAGTGCCCTTGGTCCGAGATGGCAGGTCACAATGGCGCGTCAGCCTGCGCCCGACTGCCTCTGCGACAGAGAATCTAGCGGCTCGCGAATTGACGCGCTACATCCACACAATGTCCGAAGCCAACCTTCAGATCGTTCCTGAGACGACGGCGACAGACGGGACCATTCGGATCGACTGCGACGACGCGGACGTGGACGGATTCGACATCACCGTGGAGGAACACCTCGTTGGCGTTCACGGTCACACGCCGCGCGGCGCGCTCTATGGTGTCTACCACCTGCTGGAAGGCTGGGGCTGCCGCTGGTTCTATCCTGGCAAGTTGGGCGAAGTGATTCCGGCGAAACAGGACCTGGTGCTGCCGGTTGGCTCGTCCAGCCAGTCAGCCTCCTTTCGCGAGCGATCCGTGATGCTTGGCCACTCGGCATTCTTTGACCAGTTTCCAGAATGGCTCGATTTCCTCGCCAGATCACGCATCAACAACGTTGTCATTTACGGCCAGTCTCTGGATTGGTGGCGCAGCCACCGCAGCCAGTATCTGCCGCTGCTGGAAGAGCGGCGGATGATTCTGGAATTCGGGGGCCACATTCTGCCAACTTTGGTGCCTCGCACACTCTTCGACGAACACCCTGAGTACTTCCGAATGAACCAGGATGGTGTGCGTACAGCGGACTACAATTTCTGTCCCAGTTCCGGCGCAATGACCGTCTTGAAAGAGAATGCCGCGCGTTTCTTTGAGGAGCTGCCGGAGATTACCTATTTCCACGTATGGGCCGATGATCTGATGGAAGGAGGTTGGTGTCACTGTCCGCAATGCCAGGACCTGAAGTCGCAGGATCAGAACATGCTGGCGATGAACGCCATGGCGGAAGTACTCGCTGGCGTGAATGCCCAGGCCTCATTGGCGCTGTTGGCTTACCACGACACGGCGCGGCCCGCCAATGTTCTTCCCGCCCCGAATCTATTCCTGTTTCATGCGCCGCGCGAGCGCTGCTATTGCCATGCGCTGAATGATCCCGGCTGCCGCCGCAACCGCGAGGAGTACGTGCCGGACTGGCTGTCATTGAGAGATGTGTTTCTGCAGACTGCGCCGCGCACGATCCATGAGTTTTCCTACTACACGGATGCGCTCTTATGTCGGGAAATGCAGCCCCCCCAGATCCAGGTGATTCCGGCAGACGCGCGCTATTTCCGCAGTCTGAACTTGCCCATCCACCAGAATCTGATGGTCAGCTTTCGCAACTGGCACAGCCCGCCGTTTTCTCTGATCCTGTTCGCTCGCGCGGCTTGGAATGCCGACGTAGACGGCCAACAGGTATTGGCCGATTTCTGCCGGCACTACTATGGTGAGCAACTCAAGGAGCTGATGACGGATTACTACCAGCACGTGGATGCCGCCTGCAATCGGCTCTTCGAGGGTGACCACATTGTCGGACCATACCTCGACATGTCCTGGCCGCCCTTGGACCCGGAAATGCGACGCCGCAAAATCGCGGACGTCCAGCAGGCTCGCGACATTCACAGCAGGCTTCTCGACCAACTGACAACGGCGCTGGAGAGGTCCCCGGAGGGTATCGCCACTGATCGGCTGCGGCGCGAACGCGATGTGTGCCAGCTGCATGACTGGCTCCTGCAGCTGGCACACTGTCAGTTGGAAGGGCGGTTTCTCGGCTTCCAGTACCTGGCCGGCGGCGTGGGCGATGACGAAGGGCGACGCGCGTTGAGTCTGCTGACCGAGGGGCTGCTGGTGATCGACAAGATCACCACCTGGGTGTCCCGCGCACCGGACGAGCAGCAAGGATACGTGGCCGGCTGGCAGAGCTACTACAATTCGTACGCGAACGTGTTTCGTGACATGACCAATCAACTGGAAGCACGCCTGCCGGCAGACTGAAAGGGGACAGGGACATTTGACGCGGCAGGCGGGGAAACTCGGGCAAGGTGATCCGCGTGCGTGTTGTGAAGTCACACTTGGCCATGACGCTTGTCTGTCATCACTTGGTCGCATGCAGGTCCAGCGACCCTGTTCGCTATATTATCTCGTCCTCCTCGGCAAATGTCCCTGTCCCCATCAGACCGTTGAGACTATCTCGTGTACATTGTGGTACGCAACCGGTGGATGCGGTACACTGGGAGTGCGTTGCGGTCCAGGGCGTGGAGTCGACCGCGTCGTTGCGAACAACCCGAGGAAACAACCATGAGCGGCGCTGCTGTCGTCATGCACCAGAACCGGCTGATGCGACGATTTCGAGACGCTGGGGCGACGGATCCAAAGGCTGCCGTTGCTCTCCCACACATCGGCTGCCGAAACTCGTGGGTTTTCCGCCGCATGGCCGCGAGGGGCGTCTTCGCAGAGACCGGTGAGGGTCGGTTCTACATGGACGAAGATGCGGCACGTAGGTTCGTGGAATTGCGGCGGCGGCGGATGTTGACGTTTCTGGTCGTAGGTCTTGCGATTTGTGTCGTGTGGATTGTGTTGTGCTATACAGCTCGATAGTTGTGGCAGCGACACTGACAGCTGCTGTCGTGGCAGAAGCGGAAGTCGGCGGCGGAGACGCGTTCGTTCGCGCTGAGAAGGTCGCGTCGCCGGACGCGGAGTGGGTGTTGGGCACGTCGCGCATGGAACGCAGGCTGACGCTGTCCGGCGGTCGGTTCCTGCTCACGTCATTCCTCAACAAGGCCTTGGACTCACCGACCGAGTATGTGCAGGGTCTCGCGTCACCGGAATTCAGCGTCACGGTCAACGGGACGTCTTCTGGGGGCGCGACCGGCGGCTGGAGGCTGGACACCTGGTCCACCAACCAGCTGCCGCAAGGCGAGTCTGACCTCCATATTAGGCTGACCAGCGGAGTGCTCGCGGTCACTCGCCATTTCATCGTGTACCCCGGCACAGCCGTGGTGCGCGAATGGACCACCTACGAGAACGCGGGCCCTGAGGATGTGACCGTATCCGAAGCATCGTTCCTGGATTCGGTGCTGTTGGGCGAAACCTGCAAGACAGGCCTGACGTTGGGCCACATTACCGGTGGCAAAGCATACGACGGGGCTCAGCGACTGGTCATCGAGAGAGTGGACAGCAACTACGCCAACACCTTCGCCTGTACCGCGTCGAGCGACCATCTGCCGTTCATGATGCTGTACGACGCGGCGGCTCGACATGGTTACTTCTTCGGGTGGGACTACCTGGGTCCCTGGGCGGCACCGGTGGGTGCCTTGGGAGGCAGTACCTTTCACTGCCGCTTAGTGCTCGCCGGATACACGCGGACACTCCGACCAGGTGAGTCGTTTGACACGCCGCGCGTATTCACCGGGTGTTTTGCCGGCGACCTGGACGACATGGGCAATCAGGTCCTGGATTGGCAGTATCAGTACCTCTGGGAGCACAAGCACCCGGCCTACTTCGCGCAGCCACGGTATGCAGTGGACTGGCCGGCTCCTTGGGTGAACATGGGCGGCGGTGAAGAGAACTGGGGCTGCCGGCTGATGCTGGATCTTTACTACATCGACTTGGCTCGGTATGCGGGGGCGGGCGTGTTGTGGGATGACGCGGGCTGGTACGACGCCTGGGGAGACTGGAACGGACCGGATTTTGGAGAAACCGTGCGGTACCTCGACAAGTACGGCATGAAACTGAAGGTCTGGTTGCCGACGTTTCTGCGGACGCCCGGATCGCAGGTGGACCATGATCTCGCCCACGCAATGCAGATGGTTGATTCGTCGATCGACCAGTCCCACCCCGCGGCCACGCAGTGGCAATTGGATTTGCTCGGCCGGAAGTCCCGCGAGTGGGGCGGTTTCCAATGGCGGTATGACATCGCGCCGGGCGCGGGACGCGATCCCCTGGCCGCGGATCAGGAGTTCCGCCGTCTGAACCGGGAGTTCCTGGCTGCGCATCCCGAACAGGGGATCGACGCCTGTTTTGGCGGCGGCAATTGGATCGGCGTGGAACTGGCCAGTTATGCTGACTCGGGTGAGATGACGGACGGCGGAACGCGCGACTACTCGGGTTATCACAGTTCGCTGTTCATCCCGCCGGACCTGCTTCACAACGTCGTGTACTTCTCGTATGAGCAGGGTCGCAAGGCGTACAGCATCCACAACGACCGCATTCATCTGCGCATGGACCCGGACTGGTACGGCGACCCCGCCAGCACGAAAGGCTACTCGCTCAAGGCGACACACCCCGCAGGCAGCACGCTGGCCATCCCACCCGCAGCCGTCCCGCATCTGGACGCGTTGCGTAAGGACTGGGATCTGTATCGGTACCTGGTTCACGAACAGGTGGCGGGACGGTGGGGACACGTCTTTCGTCCGAAGGTTCAGGGCGACGACCCCGTCCTGTACTTCCAGCGTATGAACCGCGATGGAACGAAAGGCGTCATCCTGACGACGCGGTCCTTTGCTCAGCCACAGCAGATGCCGACGGGCGCCGTGACGATATTCCCTAAGGGGCTTGTCCCTGACCTCGACTACGACGTGCGCTGTGACATCCACCGGCACGTTGAGCGGCGCAGGGGCGCGGAGCTCCTGGAGTGCGGCATCACGTTGGAGGATCTGAACCCGGGTGAGATCGTCTACCTGAACTTGGCTGGCCATCCAGGAAGCGGAAGCGACACCACACCGCCCGGGGCACCGTGTCGTGTCACCAAACGGATCGCCACGAACATTCATACGCAGGGCGTGGAAGTCCGCTGGGAACCCGCCGCGGACGATCACTGGCTTTCCGGATACGAGGTGCACCGAGTGGAAGGCGACGGAGTCCGGGTCGGCCTCGGCAGAGTGTCCCGGGGGGAGTACGTCTTCGATCATTCGCGGCCCGGAACGGAGTTGATTTCCTGCCGCTACGAGGTGCGGGCGTTCGATGGGGACGGCAACGCCTCGCCGTTCGTGGAAGCAGGACTCGCGCCGGGCGAACCGGAACGGCGTCATCTCTTCGAGGGATTCGGTGACGTGCAGGGCTTTCAGGGGTGGACCTACGAGGCGTGGCTGGACGGCCAGGCGCGCCGCCCTTTGGCGTGGCACCCCAACGCCGGTTATGAAGGCCAATGGTTGCCGGAGTCCCAGGTGGAGGAGCCGGTGACACCCGGCGTGATCGCCCGCACCTTCATGTTGCCTCATCCCGCGGCAAGTATCGCGCGGGTCTACACGGTTGCGCGAGGGGGGGATGTCGTGCTGCGGGGTGTCGTGCGACGCGACCTGACGCCAGGCAAGGCGTGCGCGGCGGAATGCCGAGTGCGCATTCTGCTCAACGGGCACCCGATCTGGCCCACAACCGACTGGCAGCAGGTGCCCACGGACCGTGTCGGCCTGCATTACGACTGTCCCGCGGTCGTCAGTCGAGGGGACCGCATTGAGCACGTGCTTGCGCCAAACTCGGACTGGCAAAACGCCGGGATCGGTTGGTACGGCGTAATTCAATACGCAGGCGAGTCATATCCCGCCCCCCTCGGTAACCGCTAAGTACACTCTGTGGTTGCCGAGTGCGGACATGGCGGTGGCTCGTGTCGAGAATCGAGTCAAACAGGGTGGGCATAGCGTTCCGCCGGACGACATTCGACGGCGTCATGGGGCGGGGGTACGAAACCTGTTGCGATTGTACCGTCCGATACTCAATGGCTGGTGGCACTACTCAACAGGTCGTTGAGCGCGCGGACGAGTCTGGCACGCCTGTGATCGTGTGGGAAGATGAATCGATGACAGAAGTGGAACCCCGAAAGGTACCCAAGGTACGAAAGACGAAAAGGGAAGTCTGAGTCAATTCACTTTTCGTGCCACCGGATGCTGAACGAGCCTCATTTCTTCAGTTCAGCAGTAGTCCCTGAGCCAGTCGGCCATGGTTGCACCGCGCCCGTAATCAATGACTTCGATTCCAACCCACCGACGATCACTCGGCAGGCTGGCTACAGCAAGCACCGCCCGACCGATGTGATTCCGCTGCGTCAGGGTTGCGCGGAACGGAGCCGGCAGTGGATTGACGACAAGCAATTCAAGACTGCCAGCGAGCCGCTGTTGAGTGTCACCGGCAAACGTTTTGCCGGGATGATGTGCAAGGACTTGGAAGCGGCCCGGACCATGTGCTAAAGGAGGTGAAGGACGAGCGGACACGCAAAGAACACAAAGAATCGTCGTTCCTGTGCTATTTCGACGATCAGGGTCGCTACGCCGAGATACGTAGGGTGAACGTGAGGCTCCCCCGCGTGAACGCGGGGGCTTCCGGGCCGCGCGCGGCGCCGGGTCACGTAGGGTGAACGTGAGGCTCCCCCGCGTG
>JALOQX010000071.1 GCA_025459265.1 Pirellulaceae bacterium
GGGCCGCCTCAAGGGATACCGCATTCCGGGGTCCCAGGATCGACGGATCCCGCGCGAATACCTGATCCGATTCCTGAAAGAACACGGCATGCCCCTGGGTGACCTCGAAGACGAGGCCATGGCCAAGGTGCTGATCGTGGCGCAGGATCAAGTACTAATTGAGAATATGAAGCGTGAATTGCCCCCCGAGCGGTCGTTCAAGGTCGCCGTGGCGGCCAGCGGCTTCGAGGCCGGGATTCACGCCGAGAGTTTCCATCCGGATTGCATCATCGTCGACTTCTCGATCGGGCGAGTCGAAGCGCTGCAGATCTGTCAGAACCTGCGGAAAAATGCCGATTTCTCCGAGACCATTCTGATCGCCCTGCTGCCGGATGATGGCAGTCCCATGAGCTTTGACCGGTCAAGTATCAACGAGACCTTCAAAAAGCCGTTTGATGCCAGCCTGTTGGCCGAACGTCTCCGGACGCTCATCGGCGCCAAGAAGGAACTGGTCTGACGACCGCGAAGGCTCGACCTCTCGCCGCCTGTGCTCATCCCGTCGCAGTCAGACCGCTGCGACGGTTTGCATACCTTCGACGGGACAGTCGAACGAATCGACTACCAGGACACCAGGGTTCCCGGCCCTGGCGTCCTGCCCTCGAAGTATGCGTGCCTGTGGCGCGCCGCGGCTTGCCGCGGCAGTGACGCGCAGCGCTCCCTTGCGGGCGTCCCCCCCGCCCCGCAGCTTCTGCCGCCCCCCCGCGACCGGCGCACGCGCGTTCCCGCAACTCTCTGCGAGATGCCGCCGACAGGCCCACCGCCCAATCGGAGACTCACGGTGTCGGCGATCCTGTTGCCGAGTCGGAGGTTAATTCGCCGGGCCGTTGACGGTTGAGAACATGGCACTGGGCATGACGGGCAGGGGATCTGGGAGCCGGCAACAGTCACGTATCGGCCACCGGCTGCCCTCCTCGCAGGTCACGGCGAACACGGTTAGACTATGGTCAAAGATCGGTTGGCAGGTGGCACTTGCCGGCCGCCGAAAGAGGGAGGTTCCGAGCGTTCGACACTTTGCACCCGGGAGCGCGATGTCTGTGGCCGACCTGACGCATGTTGACGAGCAGGGAGCCAGCCGGATGGTCGATGTGAGTGCCAAGCCGATCACGCTCCGCGTGGCGCGGGCGACGGGCGAGATGCGGATGGCGGCGGCGACACTCGAGCGGATTCGGTGTGGCGGCGTGGCCAAAGGGGATGTCCTGGCGGTCGCGCGGCTGGCAGGTATCATGGGGGCCAAACGGACGGCGGAACTGATCCCCCTGTGCCACCCCCTGGCCCTGGAGGCGGTCCGCGTGGACTTTTCGTTCGTCGACGACCAGACGCTGCGCGCGGAAGCGCAGGTGCAGGTGACCGGTCGGACCGGAGTGGAAATGGAAGCGATGACGGCGGTCAGCATCGCGCTGCTGGCTGTGTACGACATGTGCAAGAGCGTAGACCGCGCGATGGTTGTTTCGGGCATCCGGTTGGTTGAGAAGATGGGGGGCAGCAGCGGTCATTTCCAGCGGTGAATTGCCGCGCCGGGTGGGGCTGGAGCTGTCCGCCTGGGGCCTCTTGCGAGGTACCCTCCCGCCCACGTGGCGGGCACGCACGAGCAACAGGACACGAGGACTCTGTGGTGAGCGGGATCGCCGAGCAGCAACGAACGACGGTGGCACCTCCGCTGGTGGTGCTCTACGAACCCGTCTCGGCCGAATTGGAGGACGTCGAAGCGGTGCTCTGCCGCGAAATGCGCAGCAAGCACCCCTACGTGGACGAACTGGTCCGCTACGGCTGCCTGCTGGCAGGCAAACGTCTGCGACCCGCCCTACTGCTCCTGGCGGCCAAAGCGTGTGGGGGTGTTCGGCCCGACCACATCCTGTTGGCCGCCGTCGTCGAGATGGTCCACACGGCCACCCTGGTCCACGACGATGTGCTCGACGGCGCCAGCGTCCGACGCCATCGCGCCACGGTCAACGTCCGCTGGGACAACGCGGCCAGTGTCCTGCTGGGCGATTTCCTCTTCAGCCACGCGTTCTACCTGGCGAGCACGCTGGAGTCGACGCGGGCCTGCCAGCTGATCGGTCGCGCGACGAACATCGTCTGCGAAGGGGAGATCCGGCAGAAAGGGAGCTGTGCCGATTTCGCCATGGACGAGGCCACGTATCTGGAGATTTTGGACGCGAAGACGGCCGAACTGTGTGCCTGTTGTTGCCAGCTGGGGGCGCACTTCGCCGGTGCCACCCCAGTGCTGACACAGCAGCTGGCCCAGTACGGCCGACAGCTGGGCATCGCCTTCCAGATCACCGACGATCTGCTGGATGTGGTGGGCAGTGAGGCCGCCGCCGGCAAGTCACTCGGCACCGACCTGCAGCAGCTCAAGCCGACGCTGCCGCTGATACGCTGCCTGCAGACAGCCGATCCGGCCCGCCGCGCGCAGGTCCTGAAGGCCCTGCAGGGGGACGCGGATCACGCCGCCCAGCGGCTGCGGCACCTGTTCGACGAAACCGACGCGATTGGTTACACCCGTGAGCTGGCGGCCCGCTACGCCGCCCGCGCCGTCGACGAACTGGCCTCGCTGCCGGACAGCCCCGCTACGACGGCACTGCGGAATATGGCACAGTTCGTCGCCCGCCGCGCCTTCTGAGCCTGCCTCACCGGTCCGGGGAACGCGGGCGGGTGTCGCGGTTCTGCAGCATCGGCTGGAGTTCGTGCACGAAGTCGCTGACGTCCGTGAATTCACGGTACACGCTGGCGAACCGCACGTAAGCCACCTGGTCGAAGTCCTTCAAGTACTGCATGACCAGTTCGCCCAACGTGCGCGACTCGATCTCCCCCTCGTACTCGGCGTATATGTCGCTCTCAATGTCCGCGACCAGCGAGTCGATCTGATCGTCACTCACCGGCCGCTTCCAGCAGGCCTTGGCCAGGCCGGTGCGGATCTTCGACCGCTGGAACGGTTCGCGCGTGCCGTTCTTTTTCACCACCTTGATCGCGATCTCATCCGGACGCTCGTAGGTCCGGAAGCGCCGCCCACAACGCAGACACTGGCGGCGACGGCGGATCGAGAAGCCGTCATCCACCGTCCGGGAATCAATCACCCGATCGTGATCTTCGCGACAGAAGGGGCAGCGCATACGACAGGTTGTCCCTGGGACGATACAGCTCTCCCCTACTATACCCGAAACCCCCGCCGGACGGATAGGGTGCGAGGGGGTGTCCCAGAACAAGTCGTCCCATCGCGTGGCGTCGCACCGGTCTCCGCGCCGTGGCATCGCGATTCGGAGCGCCGGGCGACGGACTGCAGTGCTGCCTGCGTCGAGTTATAATGGTGTGCGGTCGACTGCCAGTCGCTCGTGCAGAAAGGTGTCCCGGTCGTGGCGGCAAACTGTCCAGCGTGTGGGGCCAGCGTGCCGGATGCGGTAGCCTATTGCCCGCAGTGCGCGCAACGCCTGGTTGAATCTTCTGTGGCCGAGGAGATTCTGTGGGAGGGAACCTACAGCGCCAAGACGCTGCTGGCGGGCTGGCTGTTGGCGGCGGCCGTGATCGGGCTCGTCGCCACGCTTGCGCTGGCGACGATGCCATGGTATCGCGGTCTGCTGGTCAGCCTGCTGGTGGCCGCCGTGTGCCTCGGCAGCCTGGGACTGTACGCGATGTACCGCAAGCTGAGCGTCCGCTACCAGTTGACCGCTCAGCGGTTTGTCCACGAAGAGGGCTTGCTGCGCCGCATCACGGATCGCATCGAGATGATCGACGTGGACGATGTCGCGTGTGCTCAAGGGCTTTTCGAGCGGGTCATGGGAGTCGGCACGATCAAGATCATCTCCAGCGACCGGTCGCATCCGGAACTGTTTCTGGAAGGGGTGGATCGGGTCCGGCACGTGGCGACGCTGATCGACAATGCGCGGCGTGCGGAGCGGCAGCGGCGCGGGTTGTTCATTGAGTCGGTCTGATCGGCCGGTCAAGTCATCGCGGCGGGCGGTTCCGGTTTCTGCTTCGACCAGTCCTTGCGCTGGCGGGAGCTGGCGATGCCCATCTTCTGGCGGTACTTCGTGACGGTCCGCCGGGCCACCTTCATTCCCTGTTTCTCCAGCTCTTTGACCAGCACGTCATCGCTCAAGGGGTCCGATTTGTCCTCGTTGTCGATCAGTTCCTGCAGCTTGATACGGATGATATCCCACGCCACGTCATCCCCTTCGTCGCTGCGCGTGCCGCCGACGAAGAACCGTTTGAGGGGGAACATGCCGCGCGGCGTCTGAATCCACTTGTCGTCCACGGCCCGGCTGACGGTCGTGACGTGCACGCCGACCGTGTCGGCAATCTGCTGCATCTTGAGAGGGATGATGAACTCGGGCCCGTCGTCCAGGAACCGGTGCTGGTGGTCCACGATCGCCTGGGCGACCCGGGTGAGTGTGCCGCGGCGCTGTTCGATGGAGTCGATCAGCCACTGCGCGGCGTTGATCTTGCGTTTGATGAACTCCCGCTCCTCGGGTGTGGCCTGGCCGCTCAGGAGCCGCTGCCGGTAGTACTCACTGATGTACAGGCGTGGTGTGCGGGCTTCGTCGAGCACCACGCGATACGAGCCGTCTTCGGCCTGTTCGACGGTGACGTCCGGGACGACGGTGGGAATGAACGTCTCCGCAAACTGTGCTCCGGGCTTCGGATTGAGTTTGCGGAGCTGCTCCCAGGCTTTCTGGATCCGCTCGATCGTGTAGCCCGTCTTCCGCTGAATCTGCGGGAGCCGGTTGTCGCGCAGGTCCTCGAGGTGACCGCTGATGAGCGTGCGCAATTCCTCGTAGTAGGGGATGTCGGGGGTGAGCTGGGCGAGGAGGCATTCGCGCAGGTCGCGCGCGGCGATCCCGGGCGGGTCGAGACGCTGGACGATATCCAGTGCCTGGCGGGCCAGGGCCAGGTCGTCGGGCGTCGCGTCGGGGGGAAGCAGGTCCTCCAACCGCGACTTCAGGTAGCCGCCGTCGCGCGCGTCCAGCGCGGAGATGATTCGTTCGGCCATGGCGACCACGGCCGCCTCCAGCTCCAGTTCGCCCAGTTGGTGGCGGAGGTAATCGTTGAGCGATTCCGGGCGGGCCACGACGTTGGCCATCGCGTCGTGCTTCCGCTCCGCCTCCTCTTCCATCCGCGTCTGCGACCGGCGCGGTCCGTCGTCGAACGCGCCGGGCAGTTCATTGTCCATGGTGATCAGCCGCTCGAAGTCATCCACGTTGTCCTTCGAAGCGTCCACCACCATCTCGCGTTCGGTATCCGCGGGCGCGTCCGGATCAACTCGTTCGACCGGCTCGTCGGGCAAGGAGGGATCTTCCTCCTGCAGCTCGAGCAGCGGGTTCTCATTCATCTCCTGCTCGATGCGTTCCTGCAGCGCCAGCAGCGGCAGCTGCAGAATCTCCATCGACTGGATCATCCGCGGAGCCAGCTTCTGGATTTGGACCTGTCGTGCCTCAAGGCCTAGCGAGAGTCTCATCGCGCCATTCACTTTCCGTCACCTGGCGGCCGTGTCCGTTCCGGCCGCAGGCGCGGGCCACCCCGCTCCGCGCCTTCCGCGCTGCCCCACCACTACCATAAACGTACCATCAGAATCGTTGGCGGCCAGTCAAGGCATCCGCCAGGATCTCCTTGTTCGTGAACTCGAGGATACTCCCGGTGGTGATCCCGCGCGCCAACCGCGTGATCTCCACCCCGTAATCGGCCAACAGATTCGAGATATGCAGCGCCGTCCCATCCCCCTCAACGGTCGGATTCGTGGCCATGATCACCTCGCGGAACTGGCCCTGCCGCACCCGTTCGACCAGCGGTTCGAGCGTCAGCTGATCAGGGCCGATCCCATCAAGCGGCGCGATGCGGCCCAACAGGACGTGGTACAGCCCGCGGTAGGCGCCGGCCGACTCGAGCGACATCAGATCGCGCGGCTGCTCGACGATGCACAGCAGCGACGTGTCCCGTTTCGGATCGCTGCAGATCGTGCAGAGCTCCTGCTCCGCCAAGTTGAAGCACACCCGACAGTACCGGACGTTTTCGCGGACGCGCCGGATCGCCTCCGCCAACGCCAGTGCCTCCGGGGCGGGGACGCGCAGCAGATGGTACGTCAACCGCTCCGCCGACTTGCGCCCGATGCCCGGCAACTGCGACAACTGGTCGATCAGGTTGGCGACCGATTCGGTAAGCTGCGTCATGGCGGACCGTGTCCTGTGCGGCAGAGCGAACGCTCCTCCGAGGTCTCGTGCTAACCCTGCCGGCCGGTGAGCTGGGCGAGGGCTTCGCTGAGCCCGGGCAGATTCAGCCCTTCGGTCAGTGACTGCATCGACGTCCGATACAGGTCGCGCGCCTTCGCCTGCACCTGGTTGCAGGCTGCGGGGAGCAGGTCTTCGAGCATGTCCCGGTCGCCGGCCGCCACGAGCGCCGGATCGAGCCGGACGCGGAGGACCTCGCCCAGCCCGTTGGCTTCGATTTCCACCATGCCGCCCCCCGCGCTGCCGGTGATCCGTGCCGCGCGGAGCTGATCCTGGAGCTCCTGCATCTTGCCGGTCATCTCCTGGGCGGACTTCCACAGGCTGCCCAGGTTCCCGATCCCTTTGAACATGGCTACTGATCACTTTCCGTGCTGTCGGTGACCGACCGTCGCGCCAAGTGTGGGCCACCGGCCGCCGTGGGAGTCCGCGGCATATCCACACGCGTCACTTCCGCATCGAATAATTCCACGGCCTGCCGCACCAGCGGGTGCTGGGCCTTCTCCCGCATCAGCTGAAACATCGACGGCGGCGGCGCCACGACCGCCGGCGCCGCTTCCGGGATCAATGCGAACTCCACGCATACCGGGTGCCCCACGATCCGCGCCACCGCCTGTTCCAGTTGGGCTTTGCGATCCGGTCGCTGGCACGACTCTTTCTGCAGAGTATACGCTGCGCGGAAGTGCACGACCAGCGACTCTGGCGCGGAAGTTGCTATGTGGTCAAAATAGGATGCGAAGTCGGCCGTCATATCATTAAGCTCAGCAATGGCTTGCTTCCAGATCTGATCGGCCGTTGCGGGGCACAGTGCCACGGGCTCGCCGGGGCCCGCGGCCCGCGACAGGCCGGAATTACCGCCGCCGGTCGTTTTTTTTTCCGGCCCAGAGCCGGACGAGGACGACGCCCGCGACACGGGCTCCCCGGTCCGCGGTGCTCCGCCGGACGTGGGACCGGTTGCCACCAGCCCGGGAGGGTGGCGCAGCTGCTCGATGAGCCGTGCCAGGTCGTCCAGATCGTCCAGGTGACAGATGCGGATCACGGCGATTTCCAGCAGCGTACGCGGCTGCGTGCTCTGCCGCATGCGGACCACCGCCTGATCCAGGATCTCAAACGCCGCCAGGATCGATTGCACCCCGAACCGCGCGGCCGCTTCCCGCAGCGCCTCGAAGTCCGCTTCCTCCACGTGCCGCAGCAGCTCGGCCGATCCGCCCACCGCCACCGCCATCAAGTCGCGCATGTAACCCAGCAGCTGCTCGGCCAGTTGCCCGCAATCGACGCCTTCCGTCACCGCGGCGTCCACTGCGGCCAACGTCCCCGGCGCGTCGCGCTGCAGCAGATGGTCCGTCAGCGTGGCCAGCCGGCTCGAAGGGGCAGTCCCCAACATGCGGTGGACATCGGCCACACCAATCGTGCCGCTGCAGTAGGCCAACAGCTGTTCGAGCAGCGACTGGCTGTCGCGCATCGAACCCTCAGCGCGGCGCGCCAGGATCCGCAGCGCGTCCGGCTCCGCCGCACGCCCCTCACTGGTCACAATGTGCTGCAGCCGGTCCACGATGGCCGGCACCGACACCGGGGCGAAGTCGTACCGCTGGCACCGCGACAGGACCGTGACCGGGATCTTCTGCGGATCGGTCGTGCACAAGATGAACTTGACGTGCGGTGGCGGTTCCTCCAGCGTCTTGAGCAGCGCGTTGAATGCCGGCGCTGTAAGCATGTGCACTTCGTCGATGATGTAAATCTTGTACCGCGCCCGGCTGGGACGCACGTTCGCGTTGGCACGTAACTGCCGAATCTCGTCGATCCCGCGGTTACTGGCCCCGTCGATCTCGATGACGTCCACGTCCTCGCCCGCATCGATCGCCTGGCAGATATCGCTGTCGTTGTCGGGATGGGGCGTCGGGCCGCCGGGCGCGTTGAGCGCTTTGGCGAAGATGCGGGCAGTTGACGTCTTGCCGACACCTCGCGCGCCGGTGAAGAGATACGCGTGCCCCACGCGATCGGTCTGGATCGCGTTGATCAACGCGGTGGTCATCTGCTGCTGGCCGACCAGATCTTCAAACGTCTTGGGGCGATAGCGGCGCGCTACCACCACGTAGGTACCGGACCGCGCCGCGGCCGGCTCGGCCGATTCGGACAGGTCCCGGCGATCCGCATCGTGTGGCATGTCGCGTGACCCTGCGGCCGATTGCGAGCAGGAAACAAGCGGCCAGGACGACTGCCAACCAGTGGCCCCCGCACAAGAGTACCCCGCTTAGGGCTGCTCCTGTTACGGCCTGACCCGGTTCGCGGCTCCCCCTTGCGGGGGCCACTGGACGGCAGTACCTGGCCGCTGCACGGCCTTCAGTTGTACGCTCCCGGCACCTGGGCGTCAAAGGGGAACGCGCAATGGCGAACGGCGGAACTTGGAACGGCGAACATCGAATCTCGAACATTGAACATTGAACATTGAACATCGAACATTGAACATTGGAGGGAGGGGAGGGCGAGGCGGTAATGGGAGGGCGAGGCGCGCGTGGGAGGGCGAGGCTCCTGCCGAGCCGGGAGGGCGAGGCGGTAATGGGAGGGCGAGGCGCGCGTGGGAGGGCGAGGCTCCTGCCGAGCCGGGAGGACTGGCTCGCCACGCCCAGGGGCCGTCTGGTAACATGATCGTACGAAGGTGCCGATCAGACAACTTGCGGGGGAGTACCGCGTGCGATTGAACGAGCAGGCGACGCGAGTGGTGCAGGAGGTGATAGCCCGTGCGGATCGGCTCCGCGTTGCCGTGTCCGCACCGCCGCAGGCTTGCTGCGTGATCGATTGTGGGGTGGCGGTGCCCGGGGGCCTGGCCGCCGGGTGCTATCTGGCGGAGGCCTGTCTGGCCGGCTTGGGGCACGTGCAGGTCGGGCCCGGCCCGGACGGCATCTGGTCCGGGCCGTGGGTTACGGTCCAGACCGATCACCCGCTGGCCGCGTGCATGGCCGCGCAGTACGCCGGCTGGCCGTTGAGTTACGGCAAGTATTTTGCCATGGGTTCGGGGCCGATGCGGGCGGCACGGGGCAAAGAGCCGCTGTTCGAACGCATCGGCTGTCTGGAGCAGGCGACGCGCGCAGTGGGGATCCTGGAGAGCAGCGGGCTGCCGCCCGACGAGGTCCAGCGCGACATCGCGCGGCAGTGCGGTGTCGAACCGGAGAACGTGACATTGCTGGTCGCGCCTACGGCAAGTCTGGCCGGCACGGTGCAGATTGTGGCGCGGTCGATCGAGACGGCGTTGCACAAGCTGTACGAACTGGGGTTTGACTTGACGCGCGTCGTCGCCGGGTGGGGACGCGCGCCGCTGCCCCCGGTGGCGGCGGACTTCTTGACCGGGATCGGCCGGACCAACGATGCGATTCTCTACGGTGCCCGCGTGACGTTGTGGGTGCGGGGTGACGATGCGAGCCTGTGCGAGCTGGGGCCGCGCGTGCCGAGCCGCGCTTCGTCCGACTTCGGTCGGCCGTTCGCCGAGATCTTCGACCACTACGAACGGGATTTCTACCGCATCGACCCGCTCCTGTTCAGCCCGGCCGAGGTACACCTGGTCAATCTCGACACGGGACGGACACATCGGCACGGCCAGCCGGAAGCGGCCATCCTCGCGACATCATTCCTGGGTCAGTAGCTGAGATGCGGATCGCTGTACTTGCCTCACCCGACAGCTGGTATCTTCGCGATCTGCGCCGCGCGGCAGTGGGCGTTGCCGAGATCGTGGCCTGCACCTTCTCGGATCTCTCCGCGCGTCTGGGCGCGGTCCCTGGCGCGCGGGTCGCGGCCGGCGACACGCCGTTGTCGGGCTGTGACGCGGTGATTGTCCGCAGCATGCCGGCCGGCACGCTTGAGCAGGTCGTGTTTCGCATGGACGCCCTGGCACGCGTGCGGCAACAAGGCACCCTGGTCCTCAACCCGCCGCGCGCGTTGGAGATCGCCATCGACAAGTACCTGGCGCTGGCGCAACTGGCCGACGCGGGACTGCGCGTGCCGGCGACCGTGACGTGCCAGACCGCGGCCGAGGCCCGCGTGGCCTATGAACAACTGGGCGGCGACGTCGTGATCAAGCCCCTCTTCGGCAGCGAGGGGCGCGGCATCACCCGCGTGTCCGATCCGGTGCTGGCAGACCGCGCGTTCCGGCTGCTTGAGCAGCTGGGCACGGTCCTCTACCTGCAGCAGTTTGTGCCGCACGATGGCTTGGACCTGCGGGCCCTGGTGCTGGGCGACCAGGTGGTGGCCATGCGCCGCCGCAATCCCGACGACTGGCGGACGAACGTCAGTCGCGGCGCGGTCGCGGAGCGCGTGGAACTGGACGAGTCGCTGCGGCGCACGGCGCTCACGGCGGCCCGTGCCGTGGGAGCGCCGCTGGCCGGCGTGGATCTGTTGCCGGCGCGTGACGGCACGGTCTACGTCCTGGAAGTGAACGCGGTCCCTGGCTGGAAGGCCCTGGCACGCACGCACCAACGGGATATTGCCCGAGACGTGCTGGACTATCTGCACGTCGCACAGTCGATGTCTTCTGCCCCAGAGTGAGAGCGATCATGCATCCATCGCAACGTGACCGCCGCAATGCGCCTCGAGACACACGCAGGGTCATGTTGTGTGCCGTTGCGCTGGGCGGCTGGTGGCTTTGCGGTGTGGCGACCGCGAGTGACGAGTCCCCGCAAGTCGTGCGGGACGCGGGCCCCGTGAGCCTGGCGGAACTCGAACGCCAGCCGGTCCAGGGTGTCTGTGCCGTGGAGGTCCACGACTACGCCCCAGGCCGGTACGCGGGCGCGCTGAGTCCCAGCCCGCCGCACGCGGACCTGAATCCGCGGCGGGCGATCCTGCTGCGTTGGGAACACCATCCCCATCGCTTCGTGTTCAGCCACGAGGCGAGCTACTGCCCGCTGCTCGAGCTGCCCAGCGGCGCCGCGATGTGCAACCAGTTCTTTGAAGGCAATATCGAAGGAGAGCCGACTAATCATCGCGGGAGCGCGGAACTGTTCAACATCCACGGGCGCAAGGAACGCAACAGCTTTGTGGACGTGCTGGAGTCCGGCCCGGGCCGCGTGTGGATCCGCTGGAATTACTTCGCCGTGCGTCAAGAGGACGACTCCCAACCGCGCCTGCGCGGCGCGGAAGACTACTTCGCCTACCCCAACGGCCTCGTGCTGCGGAGCATGTCTTACCAGAGCCTGATGCCCGACTGCTACTATGCGTACAGCCAGCAGCCGGTCGAATTGTTTGGCGTGGCGCCCGTGGGGTGCCAGATCCGCGACCTGTTCTCCCCGGACCAGGAACATGGGGATTACTTGACCCTGGCGGCCATCGATCTCTACAGCGATCGGCAGTATGAAATCTACTGGGGTGCGGAAGGACGCGTGCGACGCCGCGGAGACGACGCCCTGCTGCAGGCCATCGCCGCCTCACCCGGTCGGGCGCTGGTCATGCCGTTTGCCCAGCGGAAACTGTTTGCCGTCCTGGGGGACGCCAGCGGATTCCTCGCCACACGCAGCGATCTGGTTGACCACTGCACGCCCGGCGTCAAGAGCGGCTGCGAGTGGGGCCAGGGATTGTGGGATCATTGGCCCATTGGCTGGCTCAATTCGCAGGCTTCGGATTGGAAACCCGGTTCACCCTACGCCTACAGCTTCGGCTCGATCGGCCAGTTCTTCATTCCGCCCGGCAAACGCTACACGTCGTTCGTCGCCGACTATTTCGGCAACGCCAAGGATATGGAACTCAACCGCTGGACCGCCAGTCGCGTGTTCCACGTGCTCTTGGGCACGGCTCGCGACTGGGACGACATCCGGCGAATCGGGCGGCAGTGGCTCGATCAGGGCCCCGCCTGCGCCCGACCCGAGAGTATCGCCGGACTGCAGTGACCTACATCTCAGCGTGGAATCGCGTGGCGCTCCGCCGTCTGCAGCGTCACACGCACGCGCACGGGCAGTGCCGGCGTGCCCCGGCAGCTGAATCGTGCCGTGTAGTCGCCCGGCTCCAGCACGACCGACTCGGCCGACGCGGGTGCCTGGTCGTCGCTCGCCCGCGGCAGCCCGTAACGCCGAATCGGCTCGTCAGGCCAGAAGAACACATACTGGCCGCTGCGCAGCGCACCGTGCCACTGCCACGTCCGGCCCCCGATTTCCACCGCCGGATCCTGGAGGATCTGCTGGTCGAGCCGGCGCAGCGCCTTGACGTCGTCGACGGCACAGCTGACCCGCCGGCCGCCCGGCAGCCCGTTGTAGTAGAACATCAGCGTGCGGACGGCCGCATAGTTGATCGGGTCGGGCTGCGGCCGCGCCAATTGCTGGTATCGCCAGCCGCTGTAGTCGTTGGCGACGTAGTAGTCCGTTGCTCCGCGACCGTCTGTCAGTTGCAGCTTGAACCATCCCCCCTGGCCGTCACCCTGGAGCCAGAAACCGATCCCCTGATGCCAGGAGAGATCGAGCGGCGGGTCGAATGACTTGCCGATGGCCGACCAACCTTCGTTGTGTGTGTTGTCGCTCTGGGCGGTGTAGACGGCGCAGGTCGGACTGGCCGGGGACGCGTCGGAACTCAGCTCCAGCCGCTGGCTGACCTGGGGCGACACCGCACCGCCCTCGCCTGTTTCGATCCGCCGCACGGTGCGGCCTGCCGAGGGCCTTGTGGCGTACGGGGCGAGGTCCGCAAACGATTCCAGTACCACCGCATCGGACGCCTGGTAGGCGGCACCGGCGGCGAGCCACGGGCCCGGCCGCGCGTGGATCTGCACCCCCAGGCGCGCGTCGGGCTCGGTGATCGGCACCTGCCAGCCCTGGTCCATGTCCGCGCTGCGGTCGAGTTCCTGCCAGGGTCCGTAGACGACTCGCTGAAAATACTCGCTCCCCGCCGGCCCAAGGAGTCGGTAGTCCCGGCGTTTGTCGAGCAATGCGGCACGTTCGGCCGGCGTCTTCTGGCCGGCCAGGGCCGGGTCGATGCGGAGCAGCTGCCGCAGCGGTTCGGGCACGCGGCCCGAGAGTCGCAGTTGCTCGTACCGCGCAATCAAATCGAGAATCTCGTTCGTGAAGGGGTGTTGCGCGGCGGCCTGACACGACACCTGAAACGACATCGACGAGTCATAGCCGATCGTGGCGCCCAGGATGTACTCGTACTGGTCGGGCGTGCTGGCCGGATCGTAACCGTAGTACCACCCAATGTCCAACGGCATGCCGTCGCGCTGCAGCACGTCGAACCATCCCGACCGCTCGTCGAGGTACCCTTTCAGATCGCCATGGCCGTCCGCCGATGCGCTGCGGGCCATCAGGTGCCACGAGTACGGACTGTAACTGCTGGCCTGCAGGAGGACGTCCTTCCGCTGCAGTCGGTCGTAGAACGCCTGGTGCATGCGGGCGTTGTAGTACCAGTGGTCACCCTGCAGCCGCTCGGAGCCGTCGAAATAGATCATGTCGATCCGGCAGGCGTTCGCGACCTCGGCGAAATGGCTTGCCACTTCGTCCAGCAGTGACGTATCCATGTCGTACATGTGATAGCCATACGAGCGGCGCAGGTGGACGATCCGGTCGCCCTGGCGGTGCGCGGCCGGTTGCGTGCCGAGGTGCCCGCGGCGGCAGTCGTCGAAACCGCGGGGGCCGTCCAGACTGCGGCGCCCGTACGCGATCAACTCGTCCCCGACCTGCAGCACCGTCCCGTCCCCCTCGTAGCCGCCGTCCTCGGCGGGAAATCCGTCCGGCGCGGTGTCCGTGGGCAGGAACGTCGCCGCCGCGTCGACGTCGGCTGCCAGCGTCGTTGCGGCGCCGCGGACCAGCCGCGCGTCAGGGACCGGGACCAGATACGGGTCCGGAGGATAGATCGACGGACCGAGGAAATGCAGGCCGACGCGGAAACCCGCGTCGCGAAATCGCTCCAGCGTGCGTTGCAGGCCCGGCAACCCGTCCGGGAATCGCTCGCGGTTGATCGCGTAGTGTCCCGTGCCGTCCGCCCACGACTCCTGGCCCAGCAGAATCATGTCGAAGCCGCCGCGCCGCGCCAGCGCCAGCGCTTCGTCAAACTGCGATGCGCGAAAGTCCGTGAGAAAGAAATACGACCGCTTGACCCAGGGGGACTTCTTGTTCCACACGCCGCCGGGACGCGGATGAGGCATGTCCGCGGCAACCTGAAACCGCTCGATCGCCTCGAGGTACTCCGTTGCCGGGCAGGCAATCACGCCGAACGTGACCGGTTCGAGACCGTGGTCGTCGGCCGTCTCGGCCCGCAGCACGATGCGCGGCGGCGACCAGAGGGGCGAGGTGTGGGATTCGAAGTCCTCCAGCAACACGACCTGCTCGGTGCCGTCTCGGGTGATCACCGCTTCCACGTGATCGACCAGGCAGGTCACGGTCGCGCCGGCCGGAAGACTGTTGTAGTAGAAGTGGAGTGCGCTGACGTGCGCAGAGTTGAGCGTGTTGAGCGAGGGAGCGTCCAGCGTCACGTGCCGCCAGCCGTGGAAGTCGACGGTGAGATAGTCGTCGCGGTAACCCCCCCGACCGTCAAAGAGCTGGATCTTCAGCGCCTGGCCTTGACCGTCACCATGGACCCAGGCCCGCACCGCGCGGCAGCCGGTCAGATCCAGCGGTACGGGGAACGGCTTGCCGCGCATGCTCCAGCCGCCCGGCTCGTCGTTGCTGGTGGCCGTGAACCGCGCGGCATACTTGCCGACCTGAGCTTCCGCGCACGGTTCAAAGGTGTGGCGGCAACCCGTGCGATCTGCGTGCGAGCCTGCGGCTGAATCCGACCACACGTGCACATTCGGCTCGCCCGGCATGACCGCAGCGAACCAGCCGTTGTCGAACGCCCCATTGATCGTGGACGCGGCACGCGCGCTGGGGGGTGCGGCGAGCCCGAACAAACGCCAGCGTGTCGCTCCCGGCGGGGCCGCATAGGATGGCGCCTGTCCATCGGTCAATGCCCGCTCCAGCGACTGGAGTCGGAACACGGCCACGCCGGGTGCCGTCGTGACGCGAAATGCTGCGACCGAACCGTCCGCGAAACGCAGACGCCACAGGTCGTCGCGCTGCTCGATCGACGCTGGCACGAGAGTACGTCCCCCCACCTCCCAGGCGAAGGCAGGCTCGCCGGTCGCCGGCCAGCGGGTGCCGTCAGCGAATTCCAGCCCCTGGATCAGGCCGTGCTCATCCACGGTGAGTCGGGCCGTGCCCAAATCCAGCGTGGCTGCCATTATGACGGCCGGCAGCAGAGAGATGCCAGACAACATCGCAAACAGAGTCTGTGGTCGCGGCGGCATGGTTGGCATCTCCATGGCGTGAGAGTCGGATGCGGCATGGACGCCTGGAGTCTATCGCGTGCCGCGCCCGATCGCCAGCGAGCGACAGGACACGCGGCAAGACCGCCAGCGGTAGCTGCCAGCGGCGGCAACGCTTTATCTCCCTTCTGCTCTCTGTTCTTTCCTCTCTCCTTCCCGCCCTAACCTGTAGCTGGCCAGTCCAACGAGCCGCCGACACGCACGTCGGCGGGGAGGGACTCTGACGCAAGCTCCAGTGGATGCCGAGCAGAATCGATTGAGCTAGAATCTCAGCATGAGCAACAAGTGGTTTGCGCTGTGGATCGCACTTGCGATGGGCGGCTCGTGTCACCTCGTCGCGCCGATACCTGGTCGTGCGGACGAACCGGCGGCGGTGCCGGATCGCGCCGAAGCGCACTGCGTGGTCGAACTGTGTTTCTCGTCTGCTGTCGAGTACTCCAACCCGTTTCTGGACGTCGAAGTCGCAGCGCTCGTCACTCAGCCTGACGGACGCCAGCTGCGCGTGCCGGCGTTCTGGGCTGGTGCCGGCCAATGGCGAGTCCGGTACGCGTCGGGCATCATCGGCTCACATACCTATCGCACCGTCTGCTCGGACACCGCGAATACTGGGCTGCACGCGGTGGAAGGCATGATTGACGTCGTGCCATACCGCGGCGACAATCCGCTCCTATTGCACGGTCCAGTGCAGGTGGCGGCGGACCGGCGGCACTTCGCCCATGCCGATGGCACGCCGTTTTTGTGGCTGGGTGATACCTGGTGGAAAGGTCTGTGCCGACGACTGACGTGGGAAGGATTCCAGGAACTCACCGCGGACCGCCAGGCCAAGGGGTTTTCCGTTGTCCAGATCGTGTGCGGCCCGTACCCGGACGAAGGGGTCTTCGAGGCGCGATGGGAGAACGAAGGCGGAAAGCCGTACGAGACGCGGGACTTCACGGTGGTCAACCCGACGTACTTTGACTACGCGGATCGGCGGATTCGGCACCTGGTGGACGCCGGCATTGTGCCGGCCATTGTGGGCGGATGGGGACGCGCCGACTGCGACGCGATGCAACTGGCAGGCGTCGACGGCATGAAACGACACTGGCGCCACCTGGTGGCTCGCTACGGTGCATTGCCGACCGTCTGGATCATCGGCGGCGAATCGGGTGGACCCCAATGGACGGAAGTGGCCCGGTATGTGCAAGAGATCGACCCGTACCAGCGGCTGGTGACGGTGCACCCCTTCGACTCGGGACGCACGTCGGTCACCGATGAGACGGTGGTCGATTTCGACATGCTGCAGACAGGGCACGGCGACTGGAACGCGGCGCAGGGAGCGATCCCGAAGTTCAGGACAGCCTACGCTCGTACTCCCGTCATGCCCGTGATGATCGGGGAGTACTGCTATGAAGGTCACATGCAGACGGCCTTTCAGGATGTGCAGCGCTATGTGTTCTGGTCGAGCATGCTCAGCGGATCCGCCGGTCTCACGTACGGGGCCGCGGGAGTGTGGCACGCAAGCGTCGAAGGGGACCCGGGGCTGGCGAATGTATACGACCGAACCACGTGGCGGGAAGGCATGCAGTACCCGGGCTCGACTCAGCTGGGGCTGGGCAAACGACTGCTTGAGCAGTATCCCTGGTGGCGATTCGCGCCGCACCCGGAGTGGGCCGAGCCGGATTGCTTTGCGGCCGGCGTGCCGGGCGAAGTACGGTTCATCTATCAACCTCGCCGCGGCGTCTACAACTGGCAGGGCACCGTGGTCAAGGGACTCGAACCCGGTGTGCCCTATCGCGCCTGCTACGTCGATCCGGTCAACGGGAAGCGGTACGAGGCGGGCACGTTCGTCAGCACGGGACCACCCCGACCGCTCTTCGCCGGCCACGCAGCGCCGCTGCTGGCGAGCGACTCGTTCGACCAGCCCGCGGGTCAGGCGTGGGAAGATCATGGCACGCCGAGTCAGGTCGAGGCTGGATGTCTCGTCGGCGGAAAGGGACTGGTCACGGTGCTGGCCGACATCCGGGAAGCGGACCTGATGGTCAGCGTCGATGCCCGCAGCGACGCGGAAGCGGGCATCGTGCTGCGATTCCAGGATGCCGATCAGTACGTCGTTGCTCTGTACAGTCCGCTGCTCAAGGCGATCTTTCTACACGATCGGCAGGATGGCACGTGGGGCGAGCAGCTTGGGCATGTCGATGTGCCGGAGATTGGCCCCCAGATCCATCTCACCGCGGCGACCTGCGGCTCGTACGCGGCGCTCGTGCTGACCGATGGCACGCGAACCTATGCGACACCGCCCGTCACGCTGCGCAACACCGCGCGTGGTCAGGCTGGGCTATGGCTGTACCAGATTGGTGATCGGCAGGCGTTCGACAATTTCCAGCTGTCGCGCACGCCGTTCGCACCGCCCCGACCGGCCTCGGACGATGCGACGCAACACCCGCTCCTCTGGTGCGACGAGTTCCGCGGGCCGACGCTCCCCTCGCCGCAGGACTGGATCCTGATCCTGGAGCGCATCGCGCCATGAATCGAAGGGACCGCCGCCATGGAGTTTCAAGGATTTGGACCGGACGTCTTCAGGTTTCTCGAAGAGCTGGCCGCGCACAACGAGCGATCCTGGTTCCAGGACAACAAGCAGCGTTATGAGCAGGTGGTACTCGCACCGAGCCTCGCGTTGATTCGCGCGTTTCAGCCCCATCTGGAGCGGATTTCGCCCTGTTTTGTGGCCAGCGACCGGCGTCTGGGCGGGTCCTTGATGCGTATCTACCGGGACACGCGATTCTCGCCGGACAAGACGCCCTACAAGACGAATATCGGCATCCAGTTTCGCCATCGATTCGGCCGCGACGTGCACGCGCCGGGGTTCTATCTGCACATCGCGCCGGACGAGTGTTTCCTGGCCGTCGGCGTCTGGCGTCCCGACTCCCCGACGCTGGCCGCGATTCGCCAGGCTATCGTCGACCGTCCGGGCAGCTGGCGGCGGGCGCGCGACCACGCGAAGTTCCGCGCCGCGTATACGCTCGAGGGCGATGTGCTGCGCCGAGCTCCCCGCGGATTTCCAGCTGATCATCCGCTGATCGAAGACCTCAAACGCACCGACTTTGTTGGTGTCAGTGCCTTGAGCCGGAAGGCGGTCCTCTCCAAACAACTGCTCGACCGCGTGGCGGTCACCTTTGCCGCGAGTCGCCCGTTCATGCGGTTTCTGTGCCAGGCGCTGACGCTGCCGTTCTGAGAGCGTCTCCGAGAACAACGCCGTGGGACCGGCGTGCCCGCCCGTCGCGCGGTTCGGGAAGGGGCGCGACGTGAGCCCCCTGCATGGAATTGCGTGATTCCCTTTAGGTTCCCGGCGACTGGCGTGCCGGGCCGGCCAGCAGCGGCATCAGCAGCCAGCAGGCGGCGGTGGTGAGCGCCCCGACGAGGACCAGCACCCGGAAGGACACGGTCGCGCCCCACCAGTGGCTTGCGTAGTCATACAGATAGCCGCCCGCCAGCGTTGACAGCGACATCGCGATGTTGGTCAGCGCCATCAGGAGCGCGAAGACTGTGGCCGCCGCACGCGGTGGACACACGCGCGCCGCGAAATCAAATTGAATCAGATTGGCACTCATATAGGTGAACCCGATCAGCACCGAGATCCACGCGGCCGACCAGCGATCCACCATCGCCCAGTAAGCGATCGTGCTGATGACGCCCAGCACGATCGAGGCATGGACGAGCAAGTGGAACCGCACGCGTCGGCAATAGAAGCCATAGCTGAGACTGGCCGCCATCATGGCCGCGGACATCAGCGACACGGTGTGACCATAGAACTGTTCGCCCAGGCCCAGTTCGTCCGTCATGTAGAGGTAGAGCACCGACGTCGAAAACGGATTGAAGCTCCAGAGAAACAGGAAGGCACCCACGCCCAGGACGCCCGGCTGAGTCAGCGCCGACCGAAGTTCGCCCAGCGTCTCTTGGAGCCCCGCGCGGTGCGCGCGGACCGGTTCTTCCCGCACCATGAACAGCGCGAGGATCAGCGTCACGAGCGTGGCCAGAGCGCAGATCAGGAAGCCGAGTCGCTGCAGCCCGTGGGCGCTCAGATAGCCCCCCAGGCTGCCGACAATCATCGTCGCCGCGTACATGCACGTCCACTGCACCGACTGCAGCAACCCGGTCAGCCCGCGCGGCTGCCCGTGCTCGACCATCAGCGCATCGGCGACGACGTCCGAGAACGCGACGCCCACGGTGGGGATCAGCAGGACGGCCAGCAGCCAGCCGAGTGCCGGGCGCGACATCGGCGCGAAGTAGACGTAGAGCAGTCCGGCCACGGTGGCCGACGTGGACAGAAGCAAGTAACTGCGGCGACGCGAGCCGGCCAGCGGCACAAAATCGGACAGCAGTCCGTAACAGGGCTTGAACCACCAGGGAATGGCCAGCAGCGTGGCATACAACGACGCTTGCGCCGCTGTATAACCCCAGTTCTTCAACAACGACCGGACGGGCTGGGCAATCAGCCCTTCTGTCGGCTCGCCAATGCCCTGGATGAAGTAGATGGCCCCGAAGAGCAGCCCCAGTTTCCAGACGTCGCCGCCGCGTCCCGACCCGCGCCGCGTCGGGGCATCATCCGACCCTGCCTGCGCATCCACGCTTCGTCTCCCTGCCGCACCCGTGTGTCCAGGTCCCGCCGACCCATGTTAGCAACGACGAGGGAACTCGAGTATATTGGCAGGCACGCGCCGGGCGCGCAGCCACAGCGCATCCGGCGCGTCGGGACGCCGGCCCTGCGGAAGTTGCTTCGGCGTTGCCCGCCCCTGCAGCGCCGACGGTGAGCATGGCGTGCCGCCGGCTGCGACCACCCGCGGATATCGTTCCAGCAGGAGTCTACCATGGACCGCCGACAGTTCATGCAACTGGGCGCCACGGCTGCGGCCGCCAGCACACTCACGACCGCGCCGCACCAGCCGCTGTGCGCCCACGACGCTCCTGCCGTCGCGGGCACGGCAGGCGTCGCGGGCGCCCCCGCGATTCTGGCCGACTTCACGGCCGACGATCATCGGCGGCGGTTGACCAACATCCGTTTCTGCACGCAGAAGATCCGGCAGTGTCTGCGTCAGCATCTGGTCACCGACTATCTGCCGGCGCAGTGTGTCTACAACCTGGGAGAATACCCCAGCCGCGTGCCGTGGGAGCCGGACGAATACGATGAACAGGAGCTGGATCGGCTCAAGGAGCACGGCATCCAGCTGATTCATGTGATGGACGAATGGAATGATCGGTACGGGCTCTTCGGCGGCAATAAGCTCACGGCGGTCAATCCCGAAGGGTTCCGCCGGTTCATCTCGATGGTCCACCAGCGCGGCATCAAGATCCTGGCCTACGCGTCGAGCGGCTACTTTGTCGGGAGCGATCCGGATTATCGCGTGGAGTGGTCCCGGCCGGGTGACGCATTTGGCGGCTGGTGGGACTTGACGCGCTGCGCGCCAGCCAGTCCCGGGTGGCGGGCTTACTTCCTGCCCCGCATGCTGCAGATCCTGGAAGACTATGAACTCGACGGACTCTACAACGACTGGGGCTATGTCCCCAACGCTGACCGGAAGATCCTGCAGCCCGCTCCGGACGAAGTGGTCGCGTTTGAAGAAACGCCGCAGTACGACGGGGCCATGACGGATCTGCTGTACTTGATCTACTGCGAGATCAAACGGCGTGGCGGGATCTACAAGCTGCACGCGGATTTCTCCAATCAGCCGCTCACCGGTGGCCTCCGCGTGTACGACTACCTGTGGGTGGGTGAGGGGGTCGACAATGCGGACCGTCTGCGCGAAGCCGTCAAGAATCACGTCCCCTACGTGGTTCCCTGTATCCACGGGTCGATCGCTCAGGTGTCGGGCGCCGGCGACCATTTCCTGCACGCGATCCCCTATCTGCAGTTCCCGCTGCTGCAGGGCGGCCGGCCGCTGACCGGCGAGCGCGCCGTGGTTCCGATCCCGCGCCTGCCGGGCGTTCAGGAGAACGGGTTCTACACGGCGGCCTGGGAATACTACCAGCAGCATCCGGACGGGCCCTATATCTACGGCGGCTGGGATCCGATTCCGCCCAACATCGAGACGCGGCCGCAGCACGCCCGCTGGCTCAAGCAGTACCTGCCGATGGTGGAAGACGGCACGTGGGCCTACCTGGAGATTACCGACTCGGATCTGTTTGCGTCGCCTTGGCCTGCCGGCTGCGTGGCTTCGATGTTCGCCAATCGCGAGTTGTATCTGGTGCTGGCCAACTATGGGACCACGGCGCAGCTGATCGAGACGACGGACGCGTACGTGTCGGCCGACGAACGGGCGGCTGCGCCGGCCCGGCAGTGGCCGCTTCCCCCGCGGTCCCTGCGGATTCTGCGGTCTTCGTGACAAGAGCCAAGTGGAGGTGCAGCGATGACGCGTTGGCATTGGTCTGTCCTGATGGTGTGCTGGTGGTCGACGGCTGCCACCGGCCAGCCACCGGCTCTGCGGAGCCTGGAGCCGGTTAAATTCAGTGACGTGACGATCGACAGTCCGTTCTGGTCGCCGCGTCTGGAGGTCAACCGCACGGTCTCGATCCCGCACAACCTCGACACGTGCGAGGCAACGGGCCGGATCGACAATTTCCGCCACGCTGCCGGAGTCCCGGCCCGCGCGCCGTTTCAAGGACACATCTTCCATGACTCGGACGTGTACAAAGTGCTCGAAGGCGTCGCGTACTCGCTGCATACGCATCCCGACCCCGCGTTGCAGGCCCGCCTGGACGACATCATCAACCTGATCGTGGCGTCGCAGCAGCCGGACGGCTACCTCAACACGTGGTTTACCGTGGCCGAGCCGCAGAAGCGGCTGCAGGACCTGGGCGGCGCGCACGAGATGTACTGTGCGGGGCACCTGATCGAAGCCGCCGTCGCGCATTACCATGCGACCGGCAGCCGCACCTTCCTGGATGTGGCCTGCCGGTTGGCCGACTACCTCGACTCCGTCTTCGGACCCGGCAAACGCTACGGCATCGAGGGGCACCCCGAGATCGAGCTGGCGCTGGTCCGTCTGTGGCGGGCGACGGGCGAGCGCCGGTACCTGGACCTGGCGCGGTTTTTCGTCGAGGAACACGGCAACAAGGAGCACCGCGAGCTGTTCGGCACGTACTGCCAGGATCACGCGCCGGTGCGCGAGCAGACGGAGCCCGTGGGCCACGCGGTGCGGTTCCTGTATTTCTACAGCGGCGTGGCGGACCTGGCCGGTATCGAGTGGGACCAAGGGTATGTCGACACGATGGAGCGGCTGTGGCGCTTCAT
>JALOQX010000298.1 GCA_025459265.1 Pirellulaceae bacterium
CATGGTAACCTGGGACATTGTTCGGCCCTCGTTGGTGAATGAAAGAATCGTGAACCTATTCCCAACGAGTGTGCCGAACTTTTTCCTTGACTCAAGCCCTACATAGTTTCTCCGCGAAAGTAGCGCCACTGTCGCGGAGCGAAAGGCGACTCTCTGCGCCACATCGCGGCTAACATGGCGCCGCCCTATAAACGGTTACCGCAGGCAAACAGATCGGTGAATTCCCTACCGGTCTCCGTCTTGCCGATCCTGCACCGTCGCCACGAGCTTGACCGATTCGATCGGCACGGAGCTTCGCGGCGTCCGCGGCGCAAACGGCGGCCGGTCCCAGTCCAGGCGCATTCTCGCGAGCGACTCGCGGATGATCCTCAGGTCCCACAGCTGCATGGTGTGACTCTCACTGGTGGCGGCCAGCCGCGTTCCATCGGGACTGAAGCAGAGCCACGACAGGTGCTGAGGTGTCGGCGGCTCGAGCCGGGCCACCTTGGTGCGTGTGGCCACATCCACCAGCTGGATTGCATAGCGCGAACACGCGTATGCCAGGAGGCGTGCATCCGGCGAGAACGCCATCGGCCCGAACAATCCCTGGTCATCCCGTGCCAATTGCCACTGGGGGCTCCAGGTGACCGTATCCCAGAGTTGATACTCCCGCTCCGTACTCGTCAGCAGCCACTTGCCATCCGGACTGAAGAGCACCCGGGCCATGCGGCTCTTGGGGACCAGGGTCTGTACGACCTCCATGGTCTGCAGGTTCCAGATACTCACGCCGCGCATACCGTGGAAACCACCGGACGCCAACCAGGCGCCGTCCGGGCTGAGCGACAAATACTCGACACCCCGCTGATCGGACAGCATGGTTGGTGTGCTGGGTCGCGTCAGGTCCAACAGTGCAACCTGGTCGGGCCGGATGGCGACGGCTGCCTGGCGACCTGCGCGGTCCAGCGTCAGTCGCGCGCAGGGCAGCGGCTGCGGGGGAATCAGCGTGGTGGGCGGGCCCACGATCAGCGTGTCGGTCTGCGGTTGCATCTGGAGCGGCCATTGCTGAACACCCGACACACCCGCGGTCAACAACTGTTGGCCATCGGGCGTGCACTGGACCGACATCGTGTGACCGAGCGGCAGGAACGCGATCTCCCGCTCGTCGTCGGCGTCAAGGTCCCAGAGGCGCACGCCGTCGTCGGAGGCGGATGCCAGAAATCGCCCGTCGCAGCCGAAGCTGGCACCCCACGGTCCTTTGTAGCTCCCGGTAATCTCGCGATACGTCCGGTAGTCGGGCCGAGCCAGCTGCCACACACCCATGACGTCGTACCGCCAAAACGCCACGCACTGGCCGTCCTCACTGATACGTCGCAGTTCGCCGTGAGTCGCCAGCAGTGGTCGACCCGTGGTGGCATCCCACAACCGAGTCGTACCGTCCCAGGAACTGGTGGCCAACACATCTCCGGCGGGGTGATACAGGACGTTCACTACATCTGCCTGGTGGCCGCGCAGCGTGTTCTCCAATCGTCCATTCTGGACGTTCCAGATATAGACGTACGAGTCGCCACATGCCGCAGCCAGTTGAGCCCCGTGGGGGTGCCAGGCGACCGACCAGAGGCCCGCTGGATGACGCAGTACCCGCACAAGGAGTCCGGTTTCCACGTCCAGAATCCGCAGCGTGGAATCCAGCACGCGAAACGCAGCCAACCGCCGCCCCGCGGGATGACAGACCAGATTGGTCGGGAGCGGATGGCAGGCCCAGGATCGAATCGCGTCTCCACCCTCGACGCGGAAGAAATGCAGCGCGCGGTCCGGTCCCGCCACTATGACGGTACGTCCGTCGGGAGTGAACGCGAGGCCACCGATCTCAACGTCTGCCGGCACACTGAGCGTGGCCGCGCGTCGAGCCACGTTCCACACGCGGCAGGTCGCCGTTGCGTCTTGGACGGACTTCTCGGCCAGCCAGCATCCGCGGGGGCTGAAGAGAAAGTCCTCGTGTCGCCGATACGGACCCGGCAAGAGCAGCGGGGGGTGTCGCCCGTCCCGCCACCAGATCCAGAACTTGTGTTCCGAGTCATGGGCTGCATAGCAGTCCAGCTGGGCGGAGAAGTGCACCGCCGGATCGCCTACGCAGGCGCAGGGCCACTGCTGCTGGACGGTCAGATCGGCCAGTCCCAAACAGGTGATGGCCTCGTCGCGCAGCTCGGCGGAGGGCCGGATGGCGGCGGCCGCCGCGAGCGCGTGGAGGCTCTCGAATCGCTGGCCCGGGATCCCGCTGCGCCGTCCTGCCTGGGCCTGGGCCAGGTAGGCGTGCCACAACTGATCGGTGGCTTGCCGAGCTCGTGCATCGGCCAGCAGTGCCAGACAGGACGAGACGGCGATTCCGGCCAGCAATGCCACGGCCAGCGCCGCCGCCAGGCTCGCCGCCAGCGGTTGTCGACGGCATGCCCGCCACAGGCGCTCCACGCGACCGACCGGCCTCGCTCGGATGGGTTCGCCACGCAGGAATCGCGCAAGATCGTGAGACAGCAGGGCGGCACTGGCATACCGCCGGGCGGGTTCCTTCTGCAGGCACTTCAGGCAGATCGTCTCCAGGTCGCGTGGGACTTTGGGATTCAAAAGACGTGGCGAGACGGGCTCGAGCCGCAGAACCTGCAGGATGGTGTCGGTCGGCGACTCGCCGTGAAATGGCGGTCGCCCCGTGGTCAGCTCGTACAGGATAGCTCCCAGAGAATAGACATCGCTCAACGGTCCCACCTCGGCCAACTTGCCAGCTGCTTGTTCCGGTGCCATGTAGCCGGGCGTTCCCAGCACCTGTCCCGACCCGGTCAGCTCCTCGCCGCTCCGGACACACTTGGCCAGGCCGAAGTCCGTGACGCGCACCTGACCGTTTCGGTCGATCAGCACATTGGCCGGTTTCAGATCGCGGTGCAGTGTGCCTTCCTGATGCGCGTAGTGAATGGCCTCGGCGGCCGCCAACACATACTCGGCCGCGCGGCGGGCTGGCAGTGACTTGTCCCGGATGAGATCGCGCAGGCTCTTGCCTTCCACATAGTCCATGCAGAAGAACGGCAAGCCCTCGTGTTCACCGATCTCGTGAATGGCCACGATCCCCGCGTGCTGGAGGCTGGCGGCCGTGGCGGCCTCCCGGCGGAAGCGTGCCACCTGTTCGGCCGCGGCGTGCGGACCGGCCAGGACCATTTTGAGGGCGACGAGTCGGTTCAAGCCGATCTGCCGCGCCTTGAAGACGACCCCCATGCCGCCGCGCCCGAGCTCCTCGAGCAACTCATAGCCACCCACGACCTGACCAGCCCTCGCCAGACCGCTGGCCGGTCGCTGTGTCGCCAGAAAATCGAAGACATCGCGGACGACGTCGGCATCGGCCGGCAGCCGGTCGGCGTAGTCCGATCGCTCGACGATCTCGCCGGCACGCTGCCGGTAGTCCACCTCCAACAGCAGCAGCTCGCGCAGCAGCGCCGCGCGTGCCGGTCCCGCGGTGTCCGTGCAGAACGACTCGAGCGCCGGGCACTCGCCACCGCGCCAAGCGGTTTCAAAGGCCACGCACACGGTGTCGATGCGTCGCAGTTCGGTCACCGTCAGTCTGGCTGGCGAATTTCTGGTCGCGGCGTTCATGACGCGGCGTCCTCTTCCCAGATGCTGCGGATCAAGTGCAGGCGTCGTTCAATCGTCCGCACCGAGCACTGCAGCCGCGTAGCGATCTCGTCGTTGTGATACCCGTCCATTTTCGCCAGCGCCACCTGCTGCAACTCGGGTTCGAGGCGACCCAACAGGCGACGACACTCCTCGGCCACCAGATGGACCGCTTCCGGACCGAGCGCATCGTCCGGCGCGTCCGCCAGACCCTGGCGGCGCTGCCCCGGCGGACCCACGTCGGCAAACGACTCGTCGTGAATCTGGCCGCCGCCACGCAGGCGGCGTGTTTCGTGCCGCACCATGTCAGCGGCCTTGCGCGCAGTCATCCGCATGAGTAACCGCCAGAGCCCGTCGCCATCCGCCAGATCCGGGAATCGGCCCCGCTCGGCGGCGCGGAAGAAACTCTCCAGGGCACTCAACGCCACGTCCTCTTCGTCCGCGGCGCGGCGCGGCAGTCCACGCAGCCGGTCACTGGCAAACCGCACCAGGTGCGGGAAACACTGCTGCCAGATGCGCTCAGTGGCAGCCGGATCGCCCCGCTTGACCGCACGAATCCAGTGGCTGATCGAGTCGTCCGAAGACATGGACGCGCCTCATCGAGATACGGCCGCCGGGTCGGACCCACCCAATATAGCAGGTGGCGGAACCGGTTAGTGAGCACCCCCCGCGAGCGGAAATTCTTGCGGGTTCTGGCGGGTGAGTCGGTCCAAGATCCGGTTTACACACAGGCTACCCCGGCAGAGCCAGCAGGGGCACCTCTGGACTCGAAGTCCGTGACGACCGAGGTGAACTGGCCGTACGATGATGATTCAGGGAGCCGGTCGGTGCCATGCGCATTCGATTCGTGGCACGGTCTTCAGGGCAGCGCTGTAGATCCGTCTGCGCAGCGGCGGGGGGGAGAACAAAGGGGACAGGGACATTTGCCCCGGCAGGCGAGTGGCTCTGGGTAAGAGCGCTGCTCATTGAGCGTTCGTCGCACCGCGCGATGCGAGGGGAGTATCGTCATCGCGAGGGTCGAGGGGAGTGTCGACTTATCCCTCACGGTCTTTGCGTACGGCGGGCGTGTGCCCAGACCGGCGCCGATATCGGTTCGCTGGCTGCGCGTGGCTCACAGGGCCACCTGCGCCTGGATGATGAACTCGCCGCCGAAACCGTCGGCGACGCGGTGTACGGCGCCGGCCTCGGCCCGTTCGAAGAATTGAGGCCGCCACGAGTACTGGAATGTGAGCTTGGCGCGATGACCGTCGATCAGGTAGTTCATCCCGACATCCCAGTTGAAGGCTGGATCGTCCAGCCACGCGAGGTTCTTGTGCGTGAAAGCTCCGAAAGGCTGCAGCTTGCCGTGCGACTCTCCCAGCACCCAGGTCGGCAGCACATAGCCGGCCTCCAAGTAGAGGATTTCGCCCGTGCCCATCAGCGGCTGCGCATTGCCCGGTCCGCTGATCGTCGGTTCGATTCCCTCGGCAGCCAGCAACCCGGGCGATCCGAGCCGCCCCGTGCTCATGATGGCCACGTTGCGGAAGTAGTTGTCGCCGTAGTCGAAGATATAGTACACGCCGTAGCAGGTCAGCGCCGCACCGGCCTGGCCGATCGGCTTGTCCAGGTAGCAATCGATGCCGACCGCCAGATGATTCTGCTTGCGCAGTCGGTCATCCGCATCCAGGATGCCACTCGCATCAGGCTGAAAGTAGTACCCCGCGCCGATGTTGAAGACACGTTTCTCACCCAGCCAGGAACTCGTCTTGTACGGGAGCACGTTGGGTTCTTCGTCCCAAAACTCCCATTCAAAGTAACCGGCGTAGGCGAGTGAATTCGCGGCGATGTTGACCGCTCGCTCTCGATTCAGCGCAGCTCGATCATCCGCGTTGAACGGATGGTTGACGCTCACACGGTAGTCGAGCTGTTTGTACTTTCCCTTGGCGTACCAGCCGAACTGGCGAGCAAACTGATCGGTGAATTCAATATTCGGCCAATTGAAAATCGGCGCGTCCGCGGTCATGAAGCTGAGCGTGCTCGCGCTGGACTTGCGTGAGACGCCGTTCCAATAGTGCAACCCGGCTCCCAGCGTGAGGCTCAAGTCACGCTCCTCCGACGGAGGCAGCACGACGTACTCGTTCCAGGCTTCATGCACGAAGATCTGCGGCTTCTTGCCGAAGCCGGTGGGCCCGATCCCCGATGTGCCCGAACCGCCTCCATTGGTGAACGTCTGGTTGTTGATGCCCACGTGGAGCAGGATCAGGTAGCGATCGTTCAGCTGGGAATAGGCGAGGAACCGTGTGCGTCGCAGCCCGATGTCGAGCGACGAGTCCTGCAACTCGTCATACGCGTTGACGGTGCCAGGGTTGTTGTTGGTGAATGCGGTCCACACCTGATTCCAGGTGAGGAAGCGAATGTACTTGTCTCCCGATTCGTCGAATAACACCGTCATTCCGCGGCCATAGACCGAGCCACTGCTGGTGGGAGGCTCGCTTCGCCGGATCTGCAGGCGCAGCCGGTGCAGCGGAAACGACGTCCAGGTCCGGGGCGGCTCCAACGCGTCCGCAGCCGGAGCCTCGCGCACATGACTGGCCGCCTGGACGGGGTCCTCAGGGGACTGGCCAACGGCGACCGCGGGTGCCACGCGGCTGGAGATCCAGTCTTGCGGCACTTCATAGTTCGGGTCCAAATCCGCGCCGCGATCCGGGGGTACCGCGTCAAGGTATATGGCAGGAGATACGCCGAGGAGCGGATCCGGCATCTGCGAGACGCCTGTCGCCGGTGCGGCACTGCAGACCGCCGCAATCCATAGCAGCCGCCTGGCGGACAGACAGATCGCTCGTAGATTCATGCTCCACAACCCAAGAAGATGCCATCATCACCTGCGAGCAGCTGCCACTGATTCACTGTATCGGACCATCTAATCAGAATAATCAGCAAATTCTGCGCAATTTCCGCAAATCCTCGTGCGAGTCCTGAGGAGGGGACAGGTGTTCATTACCCCGACGACCAGCCGAAGACCCCGAAGACCAGACCGAAGACCAGACGCTCTAACTGGGACGAAGACCAGACACTGATTGGCGTCGGTGCAGCGTGCGTTTGACGTCGCCGGTTGGGGCGGCCTCGGCCGAGCGCGGGTTGCGTAGAGGCTCTAGGACTCGGCCGCACGATGTGGTGCTGGCCGCACGTAGCCGATGATCGGCTTCCCCCCGGTCGCAAGCACAGGGAGTCCGCCGAGCTCGTAGCCGATGATCTCGGCTCCCCATCGGGCGAGCCGATGGGGGAGCAGAGGGTGCGTGGCGTGTTGCCCACACGTAGCCGATGATCTCGGCTCCCCAT
>JALOQX010000072.1 GCA_025459265.1 Pirellulaceae bacterium
GGACCAGGAGTTTCACGGCCGCCTCGCCGGCCCCGGTGAACCCTCGCAGCTGCAATTCGACCGGTTGTTCGCTCGTGACACTGCGATTGACCAGCGTGACGTAGACGCGTTGTCCTTCGGATGCCGCGGACGCACACAGATCAAGGTCCGAGTCGGCGGGCAGGTTGCGGGTCTGCAGCACGGAGCTGCCGTGGTGGACCTTGTACAGGTTGAAGACCTTCCCGGCTGTGTCAAGCCTCGCCTCAAACGGGGTCACCTGAATCGCTCCCTCGTTGATCGCCATGAAGTAGTAGGCGCGTTCGATTCCCAGGGGTGCGGCTTCACGGCAGAGCAAGTTCAGCACGCCTGCCGTGTAGATGCCCATGCCGACGCTGCCGGCGAGTCCCCACCGGGTATTCCATTCGTCGAAGGCAATGCGACACGTCCGGCCCGCTGGCAGGTCGCGACGCAGGCTCGCCTGCATGCTCTGCAATAGCGGCCGCAGCACTTGTGTCGGTGCGCACGCGATGCCGGCCAGATCACCCTGGAAGTGATCCAACAGGTAATCGTGCATGGAGAAGAGATCCAACAACCTGCCGCTGGGAGCGACCAGCTGGCTGTTCCAGTCGCCGCCGCCGCAGCGCGTGCAGCCAACCAGCAGGATGCCGGGGTCAACCTCCTTCATGGCGGCCGCAAAGAGCTGCGTCTGGCGGGCGGCTGCGGCTGCGTCCGACAGCCCGCCACGTCCGAAGAAGTAAAGCTCGTTGCCGACAAACCAGCACTTCACGTTGTACGGTGCGGGATGGCCGCGCCGGGCACGGACCTGACCCCAGATCGTATCCGCCGTGCCGTTGCAGTACTCCACCCACGCTGCCGCGTCGTCCGCGGTGTTTTCGCACACGCGCACCGTGATCGCGGGCTCGGCACCCACTTCGCAACATAATGCCAGAAACTCGTCAATACCGATCTCGTGCGTATCGTAGTCGTCGCCTTCGGGCAACAGGAACGGCAGGCCCGTGGGGCCGATCGGTGGCCGCTCGTCCACCGACAGGAGTCCGTCCTGCCACCGATAGAACTCCGCGTAACAACCGCCCGGGTAACGCAGGCTACCTGGCCTGATCTGCCTGAGCAACTCGACTACGTCGCGCCGCATGCCATGAAAAGCATCCGCCCGCTGGACGGAAACGGCGCCGATCCAGAACACGCCGGCCTTTCGGCTGCTGATCGCCAGCCGATTGTTGTCACACGTCGACGCGGCCGTGAACTCCTGGCTGATGAGCTGCCATGTGCCAGGCTTGACAGACCCGGCAGCCTCCCACAGTACCTGCCCGGTGGCAACATCGGTGAAACTCACCGTGACGGTGCGATCGACCTCGGTCTTGAGCCACAGGCGCAGCCTGTACCGCACATTCTCCTGGACCGCCAATGCCTCCTGCACCTGGCGGATGCCGCACCAGACTCCTTCGCGCCGCACCTCCACCCGCAACGACGGTGTACCGGCATAGCGTACGCTGGCGTCCAGGGCCACCCGGCCGCCACCCTCGATCACCGCCCATCGCTTGGGCAGTCCATCCTCGCTGACCGCGAACTTGCGGTTGGCCACCATCTCGGCGCACAAGCCGCGCCAGATCCCGCGGCGCGTCACTTCCACATTCTGACCGAACAGCAGCGGAGATATCGTCGGGCCGGCCTGAGCCACGTCCAGTTCGACGCGCGACAGTTCCTGGAAACACACGGCAGAATCTGCCGCTGATAACACGAACAGAACGAACAGCATCGCTGCAACGTTGTCGCATCGGCCTTCACCGGGTACGCCGGCTCTCAACAGAACATCAGGTCGAATGGAGATCATACCACACATCCCGCGCCACTGTTTCGAGTTGTCGACCGCGCATGGCACGCATCTCGCGAACGCCAGATGCGGTCGCGCCGCGGCCGGTATGGATACTGTGCGTGTTGTTCGTAATGGACTTTTTCCACGGGCTGGTCGATCACCCCAATCAAACGGCCGAGCCCACCGCCACATTCTGGCTGCGCCAACTGGCACCGACAACTGCGCGTCAAGGTCTTCGGCCCCAGGCCTGACTTATGTATAACAATGGGTGGCAGATGCGTGACTGAGCGCCTGAAACTACGGAATTGGTCCCGCAGGACGCGGCCCACGCCTGCAGACACCCTACCGGTGCCTGCGGCCGGCACAGACGGTGATCCTGCGCAGGCTCTCTCACTTGCCGCGGCAAATGTCCCTGTCCCCTTTGGCTCGGGAGGCGGAGCGCAACCATGGCACGCCATCGACTCGGGATGCTCTCGCGTGTGACCGCAGGCCTGATCATTGCCTGTTCTGCTCCCGCCTGCGGCTGGTCTCAGGACTCGCCAGGCGAGGACGTCACGTTTATGTCCGCCGTGGACGGCACGCCACAGAAGTATGCGCGAGTTATGCCACCGTCCTTTCACCCCGACGCACGGCATGACGTACTCATTGCGCTGCATGGGCACGGCGCGGACCGCTGGCAGTTCGTGCGGGATGAACGAGATGAATGTCGTGCCGCACGCGATGTCGCAACCCGGCACGGCATGTTGCTTGTGTCACCGGATTACCGCGCGTCGACGTCCTGGATGGGGCCGGCGGCCGAGGCGGATCTGGTGCAGATTCTCGCCGACATGAAACGCCAGTTCCTGGTGCGGCGCGTGTTCGTGTGCGGCGGCTCCATGGGTGGCTCCGCCTGCTTGACGTTCGCCGTGCTGCATCCCGACCTGGTCGACGGCGTCGTATCGATGAACGGGACGGCCAATTTCCTTGAGTATGCGGGTTTTCAGGACGCCATCGCGGCGTCGTTTGGCGGCCCAAAGGAGGAGAACCTGCGGGAGTATAAGCGCCGCAGCGCGGAATACTGGCCCGAACGACTGACCATGCCGGTGGCCATCACCGCCTCGGGTCGCGATACGATCGTGCCGCCCACGAGCGTCCTGCGCCTCGCCGCTGTCCTCCAGGCACTCCAGCGACCGATCCTGCTGATCCATCGACCGGACGTTGGACACGAGACCGGCTATGCAGATGCCGTCGAGGCGCTGGAATGGGTCGTGCGCACCGCTCAGGGTGACGTGAAGGATGATTACCGCTGGTTGCGCGGCGCCAACTATGTTCCGTCCTATGCGCGCAACGATGTGCAACTCTGGATGGACTACGACGCAGCGATCGTGGACCGCGAACTGGACTATGCCGAAAAGCTGCAGCTCAACTGCGTCCGAGTCTTCCTGCAGGTGGCGGTCTACCAGCAGAACCCTCAGCGATTCCTCGACAACCTCGAGAGTCTTCTCAGCCTGTGTCGTCAGCATCGCATCCAGCTGATGCCCGTGATCTTTGATTCCTGCTTCGGCGAGTTTCCTGACCTGGAGGGCTATCGCGAGAAGGACTGGATGGCTTGTCCCGGCCAGCACCGTCTCGGGCCAGAGCACTGGCCTGCCCTGGAACGGTACGTGCAGGACGTCGTGGGCCGGTATCGACACGACCCGCGCATCCTGATGTGGGACGTGATGAATGAACCCTACATCACGTCCTTCAACACGCCGGCGGATCACCAGGTGATCCACACGTTCCTCGGACAGGCGCTGGACATGGTGCGGCGGCAGCAACCCGGCCAACCATTGACCATTGGTTGGGAAAACGCGGCGCTCGCACTCGATCCCCTGCAGTACGTGGACCGCGTGGACGTCATCAGCTTCCACAATTACACGCCGCAGCTCCGCGACGCGATACGCAGTGCGGCCGCCGGCGGTCGACGGCTGAGAAAACCCGTGATCATCAACGAGGTCGTCGGTCGCCCCCATCAGTCGTTCCAGTTCGCGATGCCGATTCTGCGCGAGGAACGCATCGGCTGGTGCTTCTGGGAGTTGATGCTCGGCCGCACCCAATTCTCGCGCAATCATCCGCCCTATCAGGGATTGATCTACCCCGACGGACAGTGCTACGACGTCGACGAAGTCGCGCACGTACTGAATGTCTCGCGGGACGAAGCGCTAACACGGTTTCCTCAACGCCCCTGAGATTGGGAGCCGAGAACTTATCTGCCATCTGGTCCGCAATCCGCGCACACCTTCTGCCTCGGCGCCAGCGACGGACGTGCCCTCACATCCGGTTCATCCTGTTCATCCTGTCTCATCGAGTGTTCGACGACGCATGTCGACTCAGTCCCCCTCAGCCGCCGGCAGCTGCGCGAACACGCTGTCCGCAAACGGCGTCCACCACCCCGTGCGAACACCGCTGGCTCTCAGCACGCCGCTCGTCCACACGTTACACGTGCGAAACAGGTGATAGCGTCCCACCGCTTCGTAGAACGCGTCCGAATCGTAGTACCGGATGCCAGGAATCACGCGCAATTGGCCGCCATCGGTCAGCGCAAAGGTTCCACGCACACCATCCACCAGTCGGCCGTACTGCTCACCGCTGACCCAGATTCGCCGACATCTCGCCCCTGTCGCCGGCAATCCATAGAGCAGATCGATGTGCAGCGCACTGTCGCCAACTCCCATCAAGGCCTTGGCGACGGTGGTCACCCGGACTTCGGACCACGTAGGAGTCTCCAGGTAGAAGGCGCGGTTCCCCCACCCGAACGACGCGTAGCGAAAATCCGACACGTCTCGCGCGAAGTCGTCCGGTGAGAGCAGTTCCCACCAGTTGTGTTGCGCCGTCTGCAGCGGCAACACGAGATCCGCGTGCATCCCGTTGTGCAGCACGGCAATTTCCACACCGCTGCGATCCGGCCGAAAACCGGTGTTCGTGGGAATCCACGCGAGCCCGTACCCCGCCACAACGTACAGCAGCGTAAGTAGTACGAGCAGCGCAGCCGCGATCGCACTTCGTCGCAGCCAACTGCGCAGCGCGAGCCATCGGGACGACGGAGAAGGCGTTGTCGGCATCCGTGACGGTCCCTTCGGACGTACTGCCCCATCTGTCTTCACATGGACTTCAGGATCCGCATCGCCTGCATGGCATCGTCGTGGCTGTCGAACGCCAGGTGGGCCACGAAGCGCTCCCCGATGACGGCTGCCGACAGACCGCGCAGGTTGATCTGGGCGTCGGCCAAGCGCTGCGTCAGACGTGCGGCGATACCGGCTTCATTGTCCCCTTCGATCCGCACCGAATGCAGGCTCGGCGTATCGCGGAAACCACCCACTTCCGCCGCCGCCGCGATTTCTTCGTCACCTTTCAGCGGAGTCACGAACACGACGCCCGTACCCGGCCTGTCGGGTGCGCGGCGGGCGATGATGAACTCCAGATCCGCCCCTGCCTGCGCCAGCACCGCCAGTTTGCCGGCGAGTCCCCCCGGCTGATCCTCGATTGTCGTGGCCCACACGTCGACTTTTTCTACTTTCAACGCCATGGCTGAGGCCTCCTCACACGAAGCAACAGAAATCGATGGCGGCGTCGCGCGCCGCATCCCATGACCTGCCTGCTGCGATTATCCTACGCCACGCGGCGGAGCGATACAAACAGATTTCGTCCCACCCCGTGGCGACGACTTAATGGGCGGCCGTCGGGCTGGTCTGCAGCAGAACCATGTCGCGGTAGCGGCCGTCGCTCGCCATCAGCGCCGCGTGCGAGCCGATCTCCGTGATTCGTCCGGCCTCGATCACGACAATCCGATCGGCGTGGGCAATCGTGCTCAGCCGATGGGCGATCACCAGGCAGGTGCGGGCCCGCATGAGCACCTTGAGGCTCGCCTGAATCAGCCGCTCGCTCTCCGTGTCCAGATTGCTCGTCGCCTCGTCGAGAATCAGGATCCGCGGGTCGGCCAGGACGGCCCGGGCAATGGCCAGTCGCTGTCGCTGCCCGCCGCTGAGCTTCACGCCGCGTTCCCCGATCACCGTGTCATAGCCCCGGGGCAACTCCCGAATGAAGCTGTCGGCATGCGCAACCTGAGCGGCGGCGACAATCTGCTCGTCCGTCGCCCGTTTGCGGCCATACGCGATGTTCGCCGCCACCGTCCCGTCAAACAGGAATACGTCCTGCTCCACGACTCCGATCAGGCTCCGGAACGACTCGACGTCGATCTCACGCAAGTCACGTCCATCCAGGCGCACGCGCCCGGCGGTGGGGTCGTAGAATCGCACCGCCAGGTTGCACAGGGTGGTCTTGCCGGCGCCGCTGGGACCGACCAGGGCGACAGTCTCCCCGGCCGCGACGTCCAGTGAAATGTCCTGCAGGGCGAACGCTTCGCAACCCGGATACCGAAACGATACCTGCTCGAAAGCAACGTGTCCCTGGACTTCGTCGCGGCGCAGCGAGACGGCGGCGGGCGACTCCATTTCGCGCGGTTCTTCCAGCAGATCGAGGATGCGGTCAAGTCCCGACAAGCTGTTCTGGAACTGGGCGGCGCTCTGCGCCAGCACCGCCAACGGCCCCAGCAACATCAACAGGTAGACCAGGAACATGACCAGGTCCCCCAGCGTCAGTTGGCCCTCCAGAACGCGATAACCGCCGTAGAGCAGCAAGGCCGCGCTGGCCAGCGGCACCAGCGTCTCCCACACGATCTCGACCGCCCGCATCCACCACCAGGCGTGCAGTTCCTGGCGACCCATCAGATGGTTGCCCCGCATGATGCGGTTGGTCTCCGATCGCTGCCGCCCGAAGGCGCGCACCACGCGCATCCCGCCAAACGACTCCGTCGCCATCGCGTCCACCTCCTCGCGCTGCGCACGGACGCGGCGATGCTGCGGGCGGATCCGGCTGATCCAGGTCCGGTGCGTGACAAAGACCACCGGCACAATCACCAGCGCACCCAGCAGCAGACGGACGTCGACCCACGCCAGAATGCACAAGCTCCCCAGCAGCTGAATCACGGCGCGCCAGGGGTCGTACAGCATGCCGAACACCAGTTCGCCGACGGCGCCGGCATCCTGCCGCAGCACGCTGGCCGCGCCGCCGGACTTCAGTTCCTGGACACGATGCATCGGCAGCCGCACCGCGTGCGCGAACACGCGCTTGCGCACCGACATCTGCAACAGCTTGGTCACACGCGTGGCCTGCCAGCGTCCCCACACGTGCAGCACGATCTTGATGAACGAAATGATCAATACCCCCGCGGTGATGGCGACCAGCAGCCGCCAGGGATCACGCGGCACCCAGGCCGGCACATCGACCGGCAGCGGCTGGCCTCCCAGCACATTGTCCACCACGAACTTGGTGGCCGCCGGCGGGATCAGCGCCAGGATGGTGGCCAGCGTGAGCGTGGCGAGCGACAGCGCGACCGTGACACGATGGCCCCGCAGCAGCTGGAAGAAGCGGGCAATCAGCTCGCGCGCCGTACGTTCCCGCCGCGCACCCAGACCGCTCCGCGCCGCCTCGTACTTCTCCTGCAGCTCCCGCTTGTACTGGTCAAACTGCCGCCGACTGGGTGGAAATCGCCGCAACATCACTCAGTCCACGTCGAGAGCGTCAGCAGGCTGCGGGATTCCACCGTGACCGTCACTTCGCCGTCCGAGATGCGTACCGGTGCCAGGACTTCCCAGCCGCGCTGCGCCGTCGTCCGCACCGCTCGCAACTCCGTCACCTCCGGCGGAATTCCGCGCAGCGTGACCGGTCGAGCGGCGCCGACGTTCGAGACATGCAACGTGATCTGGCGACCGTCCGGCAACGGACCGCGAAACGCCGTGAGGAGCACCTTCGGCGAGCTGGACTGGGTGGTCAGCGCCAGCGCAGGAACCGGAGTCAGATTGCAGAAGTGCTTGACGAACCAGAACCGTGCCGTGGGCTCGAGCGCCTCCGTGCCGTCGGACGAGCGCCGTGTATCGACGATTCCGTAATCGGACGTGAATTCCCACTGCATCGTCCCCTGCGGTCGGGCGTAGAGCAACAACTCCTGGTACATCTGGACTTCCCGCATCCCGTACGCGTAGCTGGCAAACGACTGATCCTGCCAGGCACTGGAGTCGACACCCAGTTCGGTCACCAGCAGTGGCAGTTTCACTCGGTCGGCGAGGTCCGCCCAGGCCTGATAGTCCTCGGCGCTGCCCCCTCCCCAGCTGTGAAACCCGACCGCCCCACACAGCCGCAGCGCGCTTCCGGGTCACTGGCGGCCGGCGACGCATAGACGTGAGTTCCGCGCGGACCGGTCGCATCGGCCAGCAGCATCTTCGTGCCCAGCCCGAGCTGTTCCAGGTGGCGACCGATGCGGAGGATCGCGTCGCGATGCTCCTCGGCCGACAACAACACGTACACGCCGAGATTGGCCTCGTTGAACGAGAACAGATCCGGCTGCACACCGTACTGGCGCCGGGCATAGAGCAGGTATGAGCCGATAGATTCCAGCACCTCCGGCCACTTGTCGTCCGCGATGCGGCGCCCCAGCGTGCCGCGCGGTCGAGCCGGCTGAGCGTACATCCACTCGGGCAGGTGCCAGATGCTGATGCAGTACGGGATGCCCCGCTGCTGCAATTGGGCCGCGAGCTCAAATTCGCGACGCAGATCGCTCCCCGGACGATCCTGCGCTTCGAATCGTGTCCAATCGCTTTCGCCTGGCGCGTCGTTGTCGTTGTCCGGCTCCCACTCGATGAGTGTCATTTCGGTGCGGGCCCAGGCGACGTGCAGCTGATCGAGCGTGTACTGGGTCACCGGTGACTCGATCGCAAAACAGTAATTGCCGCCGAAGCCATCGAGCTGATAGCGTGGACGGCCGGCATCGACGGTCAGCAGCACGGGCGAGGTGTCCGACGTGCCGGACACCTGCAGCTGAATCTCCGCTTCGATCACCGTGCCCCGCGGGACCGGTCCTCGGTGCAGCGACAGATACACATCATACTCGCCGCCGCCAAACTCCCGCGGGTCCTGTACCACGACCGGATACGGGCGATCCGTGCGCACGTGCACGCGGAGCGCGTCGGCCGGGGCCATCAGCTCAAGCGACTCACCAGTCTGCATGAGCAGATGCCGGCTGTCCGGACGCTCGCGCGGCAGCAACACGTCTGCGGCTGATTGCCCGTCGCGGGACAGGCGTGCCCGGCCACCGACCAGCGCTGCCATCGGCACGTCGATCCAGTAGAAGATCCCTTCCACGTCCAGGTCGGACTCGGCACGACACCAGATGGCCACGTGTACCGTCTGCTCGTCCTCCCAGATCGTCTGGCGAAATGCCAGTTGTTGCCCATCCTGCACGCGGATCCGCCCGGAGTACGTGCGGCGCCCTGTCGGTTCTTCCGCCACGGACACACGCTCCGCGTCGCCGACACTGCGCGACTGCGCCCAGCCGCGCAGCGGGATGCGGACACCCGCGCGCAGCGCGAGTTCCTCGCCGCCGTAACTGACGCTCGTGATCTTTCCGAACCGATTGACCTCTGCGATCGGCACGTCGGCCTGCGACAGCGCGCTGCTGCTGGGGATCAGCAGCGTGAGGAGCATCCAGATGCGCATGGCGACGCCTCGCGTTATTGGTCCGCCGGCGTGTACCAGAATGATCTCCAGTAACGCTGGTCGGCTTCGAAAACATCGATCGGTGATGCGTGGGGATCGAAATCGGCGGCCAGGACGCCATACCGCTTGAGTTCGCGAATGTACTGTCGATTGGGGCGAAACGCCGGGGTCCCGTAGCGTGGCCGCACGTCCGCCTCTTCCTTGCCGCGCTCAATCGCCTCGAGCAGCCGCCGGTAGCCCGGGTCCTGCGCGTCGGCAAACACCGCGCCGCACGATTCCCACCCGCCGGCGCTGCGGGCCAGTGGCCCGAGAAGCAGCGGCGAGTACTGGGGACGCGTCATGTTCACGAGGATATTCCAGCTGAATTTCGTCAGCGGATCGTTCTCCAGCACGACGCGCTCATGGACTCCGATGCGACGGGACAGCCCGCGGGCATTATTGGCGACGTTGGGGTTGAAGGGAATCGGCCGGCCCGTCTCGTTCTGCATCTGGCCCAGCGCGTGGCAGGCCGCACACCGCTGCTGGAAGACGTCCACACCGTCGCGGAAGACGCGCGCGGCGGCCCGCGAATCCAGGGCCTGTTCTTCGGCGTTGCGCAGACCGGCATAGCTGCCGGCGTACGGCGCACCACTCTCGATCCACAGCCAGACCGTCCGCCACTGGTCGGGACTGACCCGCACCTCGTAATGACTCGGCTCGAGCTTGTCCAGCAGCGGGCTGGCGGAACTGCCGATCGACCGGGGCGGATAGTTTCCCAATCCGTTGCGACCGTCCCCAACCTGCAGGTGCGCGAACAGATGGAAGTAGCTGTGCGACCACTGCGGACCGAGGTCACCGGTCAGCAGGACTCCTCCATCCCGCTGTTGGTAGTGGTGGCATGCCACGCAGTGCTGGTCCAGAATCGGCTGGATGTCCCGCGGGAAGTCCACGACGTCCGGCTGACCGTCAAACGGCTCGATCACGCTCGGCGGCCGCTGCAGCGCCAACAACAGCGGCTCGGTGACCGGTTCGGGTGACTGCGACCGCGGCTCATGGCAGCCGATGCAACTGGTCGTTTCCCCCGGCATCACGCTCACAAAACTGTGCATCCGCTGCACCGAGCGATCGTGCTGATCGAGTGCCACGAAGAACACGGGGCGGCAGGCCGGCACCTCAAAGCAGGCCGAACCGTCAGGCTCCACCGGCACCGTGCCCAGGACACGCTCCAGCGCAAAAGTCCCGAGCCAGGACACGAGATCCGGACCACCGCTGAAATTCACCTGCTTGGGGAGCAGTTCGAGCACCAGCAGCTTCTTCACCTCGCCCCGCGCAACGCCCTCCATGTTGCGGCCGCGATAGACATCAGCCAGTACCAGCCGACCCGTCGGCTGTTCCGGCCGGATACGCGGCGCGATCACCCGTTCGCGCGACCGCACCAGCACCGGACGAGCCTCATGCACCAGCCCGGGCAACGGCTCCTCGTGCAGCAGCTCCGTCCGCCCGGACCCGTCCATCACCAGGATGCGGTTCTCCTGCGCAACGAGGAAGCAGTCCGCTGCTAACGGGTACGGGTCCTTGAACAGCGGCCAGTTGTTCGTGAGCGGGCGTGCCATCGGCAGACTGTCGGGGCCTTCGGCAGGCGAGACGATCGCCACGTGCCCCTGGTGGTCCGTCACGCCGTGTCCCGGGGAGAAGTTCACCAGGACCTGCCGTGAGTTGGGGATCGGCCGCGCGTCGATCATCACGATCCCCGGATGCATGTTCCCGTAGTAAGCCATCTCGCCACTGCCGTCGGGACTGATCGTCCACAGATGGTGGAATTCCACCTGACTGCGATCGACATACTCCCAGCGCGTGTAGAGGATCCGCCCGTCCGGCAACACACTGGGCGTGTTGTCATGTTCCGGGTTGTGCGACAGACGCTGGATGTTGCCCCCGTCTGCATCACAGCGGTACAGCACGCCGACCTGCGTCATCCAGCAGTTGACCCAGCACTGGCAGCGCGTCGAGACGAACACGATCCCGCCATCGGGCAGATAGGCCGGCTCGTAATCGTCAAACGGACCGGACGTGAGCTGTCGGTACCCGGTTCCGTCCAGATTGATCTCGCACAGGTGGTAGTGATCTGTACCGGCGGGACGATGCGAAAACAGGACTTTCTGCGCGTCGTAATGGACTTCCGGATCGCGCACGGAGCCCCCGGGGTTTTCGAACAGAGTCTGGACCTGGCGGCTGCGCACGTCGAGCAGACACAGCTTTCCGATATCCGGCTTGCCGTTGCCGGCATACGCCTTCTTGTGCTCATCGTCGCAGAAGTAGCCGATGTTGGCGTACCAGTGCGGATCGTCGTACGGGAGGCGTGCGGCAAAGACAATCCCTTCGATCGATTGCAGCGGGCCCGCCAAGGCCTGCGCCAAGACGGACGGGGCGGGCGCGACGGCGGGGGCCTGGTCCGGGTCCGGGTCGGAACCGACGACCAGGCCACTCGGCGCCCAGCACAGCACGACGATCCATGGCAGCTGCGAGAATCGCATGGGCAGGGTCCTCGTGTGCAGGGCGGGTCGGCGTACACGGGCGGGCAAACGGCCGGACGGCCCGGCGGTCGCCGCCTGGACGACCGCGCGGATGCCACAGGACCCGCATCGCGAGTTGGCCGTCGTCCAGCCAGCGCCCATTGTACGGGGCGGCGCATCCAACCGCCACATCCTTCACGCAGTTCCATTCAGCCCGCCTGCCAGCCGCCCTGTGCCTGCACTGTCTCGATGGCGGCCAGCATGTTTTCCAGCGGCACGTCTCCTTCGACATCGTGGGCCGGGGCAAAAATGTAGCCGCCCTCGCGGCCCAGCGTCAGCAACCGCTGCGTCTCGTCCCGCACGTCGTCCACGGTGCCAAACGGCAGCGTCCGCTGCGTGGAAAGCCCTCCGTGAAAGGCAAGCCGGCCGCGATACGCGGGCAGCAGTCTCCACACGTCCATCACTTCCGGCTGAAACGGATTGAAGCAGTTGACGCCGGCCGCGATCAGCTCGTCAAACAGCTCGTCGACATCGCCGCACGAGTGGATCATGACCAGCTTGCCGGCGCTGCGCACTTCGCCGTACATCCGCCGCAGCTCCGGCAGCAGGAACTCGCGCCACAGCACCGGACCCATCTGCAGTCCGCGCTGCTGCCCCCAGTCGTCGCCGAAGTAGACGGCATCGATGTCGAACTCCAGCGCCCGCCGCACCTGAGCAATGTTGTAGTCGGCGATACGGCGCAGGAGTTCCCGCACAAACCGTGGATGGTCCAGGAAGTCGATCGCAAGATGCTCCATGCCGCGCAGTGTCCAGGCTCGCTCGTACAGCGAGAACCCGATCTGAAACACGCGAAACCGGTCCGGAAACCTCGCGATCTTCTCCGGGATGTCGGCGAAAAACCGCGGATCGAGCGGGTCCGGGAGCGCGTAGCCATCGAGCGTCGGCTCCGGCAGCACGTGCCCCTCCACGTTGCCGATGTCCTGGTCGACGCTGCGGTCCCACACGACGCCGAACACATCGCGCACCCGGCAGTCGTCGACGGCTTCGAAGAACCCGATGTCGCTGCCCAGTTTCAGCAGATGATTGCCCAGCGGCGCTTCGATGTCGGCACGGCCGTAATGCGCCGCCAGCTTCTCCCGGGCCTCCCGCGTGAAACCCATCGACCAGGGCACATAGGGCGGCCGCCCGCCTGTCAGCACGTGCCGGATGATGTCCCGTGGGCTCATGGCGATAGTGAACACTTGACCACTATTAGGCTGTGTGCTATCCTGTCCCGCATTGGCTAAGGGTGGAGCGCCGGTGCGGCGCGGTCAAGTCGTCTCAATTTCTGGGAGATGTTCGCATGAACGTTCGGATGGGAACCGTGTGGATGTTGGGTTGGGCGATGCTGGTGACGGGGCCGGGCCTGGTGCGCGGGCAGTTTCCCGCCCCGGAGGCGAGTCCGGAGCACAAGGTGTTGCAGCAAGATGTGGGCGTGTGGGATGCGCACATGAAGCTCTGGATCCAGGGCCCCGACGCTGAGCCGATGGCGAGCAAGGGTGTCGAGCGCACGCGGGCCATGGGCGCGATGTGGGTAGTCTCGGACTATGAAGGAGACTTCGGCGGCGAGAAGTTCTTCGGACACGGCCAGCTGGGGTTCGATCCGGAGAAGAAGAAATACACCGGGACGTGGATTGACACGATGTCTCCGTTCCTTATTTCCATGGAGGGAACGTACGATGCGGCGAAACGGGAGATGACCGTGCTGGCCACGGGACTCGATCCCGCCACGCGCCAGGAAACCAAGTCGAAAATGGTGACACGGTACGTGGACAAGGACACCCGTCACTTCACCATGTTCATGGAGACGCCGGGCCAGGGAGACGGCTGGACGAAGTCCATGGAGGTGACGTATCGGCGCCGCGCCGAGAAACCGTAACCGGACTGAAATGTGGGCTGGATGAGCAGCGCAAGCGACCGGGAACCGGCCGAGTCAAGCCTGTTGGCGATGCAGTCGGTCGCGGTGCGCTTTGCCGACCATCCGCCGGTCCTGGAAGATCTGGACTTTGCCGTGGGGCACGGCCAGTTCGTCTCGCTGGTCGGCCCGTCAGGTTGTGGCAAGACGACCATTCTGCGGTTGATTGCGCATCTGGCGGAGCCGACGGCGGGCCGCGTGGTTGTGCAGGACGCACCTCGCACGGCGTTCGTGTTCCAGGAACCGAATCTGCTGCCGTGGCGGAATGTGGTCGACAACATCCGCCTGCCGCTCGAACTGCTGCGGATTCCAGGGCGGGACCAGCGGCCGGCCGTGGACGAAAGTCTGCGGATGATCGGTCTGCGGAGATCGGATCACGGCAAGTATCCGCGGATGCTCTCGGGCGGCATGCGGATGCGTGTGTCGCTGGCCCGCGCGTTGGTCACGCGCCCGCACATCCTGTTGCTGGATGAACCCTTCGCCGCGCTGGACGATATGCTCCGCCAGCAGCTCAACGAGGAACTGCTCCGCATCTGGCAGGCTCAGCAGTGGACGGCGCTGTTCGTCACGCACAACGTGGCCGAGTCGGTTTTTCTGAGCCAGCGTGTGCTGGTGATGAGCGCGCATCCGGGCCAGATTGTGGCCGAGGTGCCGATCCCGTTCCCCTATCCGCGCGCGCCGGACTTGCGGGGGGATCCGGAGTTCGCTCGTCTTGCTGCGCGCATCAGCCAGCAACTGCGCGGAGGGCCGGTATGAGTCGACGACTGGTCTCGCGTGCGATCCCTCCGATCCTGCTGTTCCTGGCCGTGATCGCTCTGTGGCACGCCGCCGTGGAGCTCCTGCGTCTGCCCCCGTACCTGCTGCCCAGTCCGGCGGATGTCGCGCGCGGCGCGTGGCGCCGCAGCAGCGAACTCTCGGCCGCCACGGGCGTGACCGGTGCGGGCGCGGTGTGCGGATTCACCGCCAGCGTGGTGCTGGGAACCGGGATCGCGCTCGTCTTCGCCCAGTCCGGCGTGATCCGCGCGAGCTGCTACCCGTATGCGATCTTTCTGCAGACGGTGCCGATCGTGGCCATCGCTCCGCTGATCGTGACCTGGTTCGGATCGGGATTCCACAGTGTCGTGCTCATCTCCTGCGTGATCAGTCTGTTCCCGATCATCACCAGTGTCACCACCGGGTTGATTACGATCGATCCGGGCCTGCAGGATCTCTTTCGACTGCATCGCGCCACGCGCTGGCAAATGCTCAGGAAGCTGCAGATCCCCCACGCCGTGCCCTACCTGGTGACGGGTGCCCGGACGTCGAGCGGCCTGGCGGTGGTGGGGGCCATTGTGGGCGAGTTCTTTGTCGGCTATGGTACGCGCCACCATGGGCTCGGCTTCATTATCTTGTATGCGGGACCGCAGCTGAAGACGGACCAGCTCTTCGCCGCCACCCTGGCTTCCGCCCTGCTGGGCGTCGTCATGTTCGCGGCGACCACGGGGTTGGGACGCCTGGTGCTGGGCCGCTGGCAAGCCGAATCGTTGAACTGATTCCTGTACCGCACCATGCGCTGGCACCTTGTCCTGGCAGTCCTGTGTCTGGCACTGGCAGCCGTCAGCTGCCGTCCCGCACTGCGCGACGGCGCGCAGTCGGCGTCGCCGCGTCCGCACATCACGCTGGCCCTCAACTGGTTCCCCGAGGTCGAACACGGCGGCTACTTCGCGGCCAAGGTGCATGGTTACTTTGACGCCGAACAACTGGACGTCGAGATCCTGCCGGGCGGACCTGGGGCGCCTGTGATTCAGCAGGTGGCCTCCGGCCGGTGCGATTTCGCGGTCGCCAACGCCGATCAGGTGCTGCTGGGGCGTGACCAGCACGCGCCGGTCGTGGCGGTCATGGCGCCATTGCAGGACAGCCCGCACTGCATCATGGTGCACGCGTCGTCGGGACTGACCAGCCTGCTTGAGCTGCGCAACCTGACGCTGGCGCTCGGGACCGGCAAGCCGCTGGCCACCTACCTCCTGCACCGGCTCGGTGACGTGAACGTGCAGGTCGTACCCTACCAGGGTAATGTCAGTCTGTTTCTCACACGTAGCGATGTAGCGCAGCAAGCTTACGTCTTCAGCGAACCGTTTGTAGCGCGGCAGCAAGGCGCTGAGCCACGGTGCCTGATGCTGTCGGAAATCGGCTTCAATCCCTATACCAGCGTACTGATCGTGCACGAGCGCCGGATTGCCCAGGAGCCCGAGATCGTGGCGCGGATGGTGCGTGCGTGCGTCCGCGGCTGGCAGCACTACCTGACGGACCCCGCGCCGACGAATCAGCACATCGCGGCCAGGAACTCGGAGATGAGCCTCGAGGCGCTCGCCTACGGCGCCGCAGAACTGCCCAAGCTCTGTCTCCCGGACGCGCTGGACCCGACGCAGCTCGGCACCATGAGCGCCGCGCGCTGGGAAGAACTTGCCGGGCGTCTGGAAGAAATCCAGCTGCTGGATCGCTCCGACATCTGGTCCGACGCGTTCGACACGCGCTTCCTGCCCCCGCAGCCAAATACGCCAGTACCCCGCAGCGTTAGCGCAGCGACTCCATGACGCCGCGGTGGACTTCGTACCAGAAGGCGATCGCTGCATCGTGCTTGTCGGCGTCAAATCGCGCGAGCCACTCGCCAAGTTCTGGGCGCGACTCACCCTCGACATCCCGTTTGCGTCGGAGAAAGGTGTGGACGAAATCCACGCACCTCTGGGTCTCCCAGTAGTTGGACGCGTTGCGGTTGCTCATGCGCTGGACCGTCGCGCGAGATTCTTCCAGCAGGCGTTGTTTGAGTCCGTAGAGCGACTCCATGATCTCGGGGAGCATCTCCTGGGCCCAACTGCGGTGGAACCGGCAGTAGCCCAGATTGTCCAGCGTCAGTTCATCCTGCATCAATCCGGCGCAGATGTTGCCTAACGAGCGGGGCGGCGTGAAGTCGTAGCCGTAGTACATGTAGTAGCGGCCCATGGCGGGCATGGGGGCCAGCACGCCGGGCGTCCAGTACTGGTTCGGCACCATCCAGCCGTTACGTCCGAAGGCGGTGTAGACAAACGGATCACGTACGGCACGGCCCTTGTCGCGTGCCAGCCGGCGGGCCAGTTTGCGTGCGCCGCTCCGCAGGTCCAGGACGCCTCGTCGCTGGATCATGGCGTCCAGCAACTGCACACCCACGTCGGCGTTATGCGCCGAGTCCGCCACGACATCGAAGCCGTCCACTTTGAAACAAGGTCGGTCCGTGACACCCAACTCGGCCGGCGCCAGCGTACCGGCATCCAGGCAATCCATCAGCCAACCGAGGACCCCGCCTGCCGATATCGCGTCGAAGCCGTAGGCGTCGGCGTGATGGTTGAGCCGTTCGGCTGCCCGCTGGTCGAAAATACCCACCAGCGGCCCCATCGTCTGGTACGGCTCGAAGTCCTTTTTGAATTCGTCCCGCAGTTTCTTGCACACGGCCGCGCACGGTTCGCCGCATGTCGCCTGCTGCTTCGTTTCGATCGTCTCGGCGTTGAACTGTTTCAGGTAGTGCTTGACGATGAAGTGCTCGTGGACGTACCGGCGCTCCTCTTCCGGAGCAAAAATGCTGCGGTAGTTGAAGTACAGGATACGGCCCCCCACCTTGGCATAATTCACGCCCAGCGTGCCGCCGGTTTCAAAACCCGGATCGAACCGGTACTTCGTCGTGGCCTCGAAGTCGACCGCTTTGAGCTTCTTCTCGTACTTGTCGACAAACCACTCGTCGGCCACCTTCCGGTCCCGAAAATCCTCATCGACATGGGTCCCGCCGTAAATGATGGCGCACACATTGTGCATCTGCAGCAGGCGCGATCCGAAACCACCGCGGCCGGCCCACGTATCCGCATGCGTCAGCTGGCCGTCGACGATGGGCGCCGAACCGATGGCACCGAAGTCGGTCTCCGCCGCAGCTGGACCGACCGCCAATATCCGCGGCACTGTTTCATACCGCGCCGCATACCGGTCCAGCACATGTTCCATCAGCCCGTACAACCCGCCACGGCCGGTCTGCCACGCCGCTGGAAGATCCACCGGCGCCAGCTCCACCTCGATGTGCTCACCTCCGCGCCGATTGAGATAAACCACCGACGGGAGCGGCGCACGCCCCACCAGCGACAGGAGGTTGATGCCCAGGTTGTCGAAGATCAGGGCCGCACCGCCCATCGTCGACACGTAGAAGCCGTTCCAGGCCGGTGCGTGGCCGCAGACCACCAGCCGGTTCGAGCCGGGAAAGATCGATCCGGCCAGCAGCCCCGCCCCGATGTTCAGCGCATGATGTTTGCCCGACAGATGCATGCCCAGATCCACCGGCCCGAAGAACGGGTCCCCCACCGGGTAGCGGTCGATGCGGTAGTACGTCGATCCGGCATCCACAAACAACACACGCTGATGCGTATCCATCTCCACACCATTACTTGTTCAGGGTTCACGGCAACGCGATGCTGGCCCCCACACGTTGTTGTGGAGCGGGTCGCCGGCGCTGCGCATTCTAGGCTGCGCGACGCACCGACGGGAGGGCGAGCCGCGCATGGGAGGGCGAGCCGCGCATGGGAGGGCGAGGCTCCTGCCGAGCCGCGCATGGGAGGGCGAGGCGCGCATGGGAGGGCGAGGCTCCTGCCGAGCCGCGCATGGGAGGGCGAGGCGCGCATGGGAGGGCGAGGCTCCTGCCGAGCCGCGCGCGGGCCTGCGCGCCGGCTGTGCGGAAATGCTACGCGCGGTCACCGCATCCCCACGTTCTCCGCTTGCGGTCGCTGCATGCCCCCCGAGATCCCTCGCTCGGAACACCTGGCCCCGTGCGGCTTGGTGCCTGTCCGAAATCCTCGCGACGGACCTGGAGGTCCGTCCTGCGGCGAGGTTTTCGGATAGGCTGTTGGTACGCGAGTTGCTTTGTGATGCGGGCCGGCAGACGTGGCGACCGGCGGACGATGGTTTGTGTGCGATCGGGGGAGCATTGCGATGAACATTCCAGAATTCCTGCAGAAACAACACGTGCAATTCGAGCTCGTCACGCACTACGATACGTACGATGCCCAGCATCTCGCTCAGTCCTTGCACGTGCCGGGGCGGCATGTGGCCAAGACGGTGTTGCTGCGGACGGGTGGCGAGGGAGGCTATGTCGTGGCGGTTTTACCTGCCACGCGAAGCGTCGACCTGGCACGCGCGGCGGACGTGCTGGACGTACCGGACGCGGAGCTGGCGACCGAGCGCGAGGTGCAGGAGCGTTGTCCCGACTGCGAAACAGGCGTACTGCCTCCATTCGGCCGACTCTACGGGATGCGCACCTTGCTGGACGACAGCCTGCTGGAGGACGAGAGTATCGTCTTTCAGGGGAACACCCATCACGACGCGATCCGGATGAAATTGAGCGATTTCCGGCACATCGAAGACCCGCTGGTCGGCAGTTTCGCGGTCACTCACCTCCCCCGCTGAGTCACGGCGTTCCAGGTACGACGGCTTGATCAGTTCCGAGACTCCTGCCATGCTACAGGCAAATGTGGGGTCCCGACTCGCCGCTGACTGCTCAATCGACGGGCTGGTGAGCCTCGAAACGCTGTGTCTGCCGAACCTTGCTGCGGAGAGTCCCGAGTATGTGTCGCGTTGCACTCACTTGCTTCTATCTTTGTGCGGTCCTGCTGGTGAGCGGGTGCAGCCCGAGCACCACGAGCGAGAAGAAACCATCAACTTCGCCGCCGGCGGGCGGTGCGCCAGCCCCCGTGGCGGACGACGCCGTGAAGAGCGGGCCTGCCGCAGCGCCGGAAAGCGGTAAGCTACCCGCGCAACCCGCGGCCGCCACGAAGACGAGCGCGGAGAGTGCGACACCCGAACCATCCGCCCCCCCGGCTCAGCCGGACATGGCCGCGGCAGACAGTGCCACACCCGACGCTGCCCCCGCACCAAAACTCCCCTACGAAGATCTCGTTTCGGCGGCGGGGAACAGGCAGCTTGACAACCTCTATCGCCAAACGGAGACCGGCCTGAGCACCGATCCGTCCAATCCGCAGCTGCGGTTGCAGCGCGTGTTCATTTTGAATAACGCCGCCATGCGGCTGATCGGCCAGGGAGATCGGGATCGCGGGCTGCAGGCCTCGCGCGCGGCGTTCGAGCAGGTTCAGTCCGTGTTGCCGGAACTGCCGCAACCGCTGCCGGAAGGCCTGGGCGGATTGCTCGCGATGGTGTTTTACAACGGGGCCTGCGTGCAGTCCCTCGACGGCAAGGCGGAGGATGCCCTTGGCACACTGCAAAAGGCCTTGGATTTCGGTTTCGATGACCTGAACATGCTCCGGGACGACGCGGATCTGGCGGCCGTCCGCGCCCTGCCCGGTTACGACCAACACCTGGAAACCTGGGCCAACACGATCCGCCAACGGATCGTCGAACGCGCTCAGGCGACGCTCGCCGCCGGCGAAACGTTCCCGTTCGACTTCTCGCTCACCGACCTCGGCGGCCAACCCATCAGCCTGTCCAGCTTGCTGGGCAAGGTCGTGATCGTCGACATCTGGGGCACCTGGTGCCCGCCGTGCCGCGAGGAGATCCCGTCGTTCATCCAGATGCAGACGGAATTGGGTCCGCAGGGATTACAGATCGTGGGACTGAATTACCAGGAGCAAGGCGAAACTGAGGAGGAAAAGGCAGAAACCGTTCGCAAGTTCATCGAGGAATTCGGCATCAACTACCCCTGTGCCATGGGCACCGACGAGATTCAGCAGCAGGTGCCGAACTTCGAAGGCTTCCCCACGACGCTCTTCATCGATCGGTCGGGGCGCGTGAGAGCCAAGCTGGTCGGTCTCCACGACAAGACATACCTGCAGACGCTTGTCGAGCTGCTGTTGGCCGAAGCCCTCGCACCGCCGACAGATGCCGCGGTTGCGCCGCCGGCCGATACCAGTGCGACGCCCCCGGCGGCTCCGGGCACGCCCCCACCAGCCGATCCGGGCACGCCTCCACCAGCCGATCCGGGCACGCCCCCGCCGGCCGATCCGGGTGCGCCCCCGCCGGCGCCGGCTGAAACGGGCGGGACGCCGCCGGCCGACTCGGCCCCCGGTGGCGTGTGAGACCCCATCGAAAAACTTCGCCGGAGGACGGGTGTCCCCGCCCGTCAGGAGCTTGTCGGACGGGCGTCCCCGCCCGTCAGGAAGTTTTCAGATAGGGTCTGTCGGGCGGCAGGGGTCCAGACCCGCGGTCTCCTGGGTCACGCCGTCAGGCGGTCGATCAGCTTGCGGTAGTTCTCCATGAAGTGCGCGGCGACGCGCTGCTGGAATCCCGACCAGAGTTCGTCAATCATCGTCGAATTGAGTACCGCCTGGCCGGCCTGCGCGGCAGTTTGTTGCAGGAGGGACGGATCGTCCTGCGGACCGGTACCGGCCGCCAGCGCCATTTCTCGTTCGCAATGGCAGTACTCGTTGGCGATCAGGCTCATCAACGGCAGACGCGGCACAGGATCCGGTCCATTGACGAATCGAAAAACGCGGCCACGAAACTCCCGGTCGATGGCCCGCGCCGCGTCGGCGTTCCCAATCATCGGGCCGCCGAAGGTGTAGATCTGGTGCACACTGATCATCTTGCGGTGGAACAGCCAGGCCGCCAACAGCGCAAGTGCGCCGCCCAGGCTATGACCGGTCAGCCACAGCGGACGATCTGACTGTCGCAGCTCGCGGTCGACCTGCGTGTAGACCGGCTCCCAGATGTCGGCGATGGCGTTGACAAATCCTTGATGAAACCGGGCTCCCACACCGGCGGCGGCCAGATCGGTACCGAGCCGCCCTTCAGGGACCATGAGCAGGTTCAGGGCGTCGGTCAAGAGCCAGTCCTTGAGTCCCTCGATGCTGGTGGGCGCCTCGGTGCCGCGAAACGCCACCAGCACGTGTTCCGGGCTGGTCGCCACGTAGGCTTGCGAGTTGCCTGCGCTGATCAGACGCGCGGCCATTCCCAGCTGACGCTGGAACTGGACGACTGCCTCGGGTTCGGCGAGATAGGCCAGCTCGGAGGCCAAGGCCAGCGTGCGGACGTTGCGAGCGTCCCCCAAGGCGTCTTCGTGCAAGGTGTGAACCATGTGGACTCCTCAATTCAGTTATTTCAGGTACCGACGTATTTCACTCTGATCGTTCTTCCATTGCCGCAGCGTCTTGGAGGCCACGGCCGTGTCGCGCACGTCCAGCTCCTGGAGGGTATTCTTGTCGAGCAAGTGGGTGCGAAACCCTTCGTCCGTAATCCGCGTGCCGCGCAGGCGGAGCACCCGCAGGCGCGGCAGCGAAGACAACCGCGCCAGGCCTGCGTCGGTAATCTGCGTGTCGTTCAGATCCAGTTCCTCGAGAAGTTGATACCGCTGGAGGTAATCCAGCGTGCTGTCGGTCACGTCCGGGTTGGCCATCTGCAGCACGACCGTCGCGGTTTTCGCGGCCAGCACGGCGTAGTCTTCCGCGGGTTGATCCCAGCCCGTAAGCGTGATGTGCAGCTGGCCGTCGACGATCCGCTCACGAGGTCCCAGGTCGATATGGTGGGTCAGCAACACGTTGGTGGCGAAAACCGCCGTGAGTACGAAAGCGGAGAACACGAGCAGCACGGTCGGGCCTTGCACGTGGCGGAACCGGAGCAGCATCAGCAGCAGCGCGGACGGGGGAAACAGGATGAGCGCCACGAGCCACCATGGGCTCAGCCGCGCGGCGCGCAGCAACAGCCACACGTACCCCAGCAGCAGGCAGACCCCAGCGACCGCCAGGACGAACGCCGCGTACGTCTCAAACATCAGGCTCCCCCAAGGACCGCGCCGCGACAGGGTTCGCGGTGCCGCTTCCGCTTTGCGCTCAACCGCTGGAATTCACTCGGCGTCAGGCACCCGTATTGCCGGACAGCGGACCGTCATTCTACACTGCGGTCCGCTGGCGGACGTTGTGGTGACGCCACGGCATACTCGCCCCATGGCAACCGGCTGTCCGCGTGCGGCGGCCCGACTGCTGCCAGGTACCTGCGGAGGATCACCATGCCGGATGATAGCCCGGACGAAGGCCGCTTCCTAGTGGAAGTCGGCATGCAGAACCTCCCGTTTCCCATCCGGGCCATTGCCCGCTCCGATCCGCAGGGCCAGCCGACAATCGCCAACGTGTCGGTCATGGCCCGCATTAAACGCAGCTTTGAAGCGCGGTGGATCGATACGTTCATTCAGGTTTTGCACGGGGAGCGGGAATCGATCGGCGTGCATCGCCTGCGCGACCACCTGCCCGTGTTCATGGATGCGCTGCGGGCGACCAGTGTGAGCGTCGAGTACGCTTACCCGTTCTTTGTGGCGAAGTCCACACCGGTATCACGTGAGGAGTGCCTGGTGCAGTACCGCTGCATCTGCGCCGCCAAGAGCCTGGTCGCCGAGTCCCAACCGCGTGTCGCCTTGCGGATGGAGATCCCCTGCATCTCCACGTACCCCGTCTCCGACGCCGCTCAGCCCGGCGGCCTGTTCGGGCAGTTGAGCGTGATGGACATCGAGGTCGTGGCGCACGAGGACGTGTTTCCCGAGGACCTCGTCGAACTAGTCGATCGGCACGCCCTCGCACCGGTCTATTCGTTCCTCACTCCCGACGACCAAGTCGCGCTGATCGATCGCATCCACCGCGAGAAGCGGACCAGCGTCATGATTGTGGATGCGATCAAGTCCGAGCTCGCGCGGAGGCGTGCGATCAGCTGGTACGCCGTGCGGAGCGCCAATTTCGGCATGCTGCACTCGTACAGCACGATCATCCAGACCGAGAAGAGCGCCTGGGTACCGTTCAGCAGCTACGACGACGGCGACACCTGACGCAGCACGAGCACGTCATACTGCTGGTCGACCCGCTCAAACCCGGCCCGTTCCGCTTCCTGGACGACGGCCGCCGTCTCCCGGACGGTCTGCTGGAAGTTCTCCCGCAAGTCGACCAGAATCCAGTCGAAGAGCTCGATGCCCCGCCGGCCGTCTTCTGCGACGGCCGACCAGAGTGCGCGCCGCCGGCTGAACTGGCCCACCGTCTCCAGTCGCCGGCAACTGAGGCAGTGAGCGGCGATGCGGCCCGTCGCCAGCACCGCACTGTCCGTGTCGGACATCGCGTGAGCGGTCCAATCCCGCACGAACGCATTACCGGCCGAACCCGCGCGGCGCTGCTCAAACGGCGAGTAATCGTCCACCACAGGATATGTCGCCCCCACGATCTCCAGCCGGCTCGGACCGCTCCAGGGCACCAGACCCAGCGCCAGACTGGCCGTCGCACAGCTCAGCAGAACCGCCACGCCGCGTGCCCGCAGTGCCGGATCGCCTGGTGCTGCGCCCGACCTGTCTTCACCACCGCGTCCGGGCGATGGGCCCCGCGCCGCCGCCCCGGCCAGCGCCGCCACAAACAGGTACGGGATCAGCGAGGCCGGGTATTGAAACGCGATGCTTTTGGCCGGCAGGTGATCCCACGCCAGCAGAACGCTCAACGGGACGGCCGCCACGAGTACGAAAACCCAACCGCGGCGGAGGTTGCCCAGTCCCAGCGGCACGCACAACGCGGCCAGGAACACGAAGGAACGCGCGCAGCAGAATTCGCCCCAGAACTCCGCGGGCCGCAGGATCGGCGAAAGCGCGATTTCCAGCGGCGACTGTCCTAAGCGCCCAAACCGCTCGGTCTGAAAACCCGCGAAGCCGCTCCACTGATAGACGAACAGGAACAGCCCGAACCACGCAGCCGCTGCCAGGAACCAACCCCACGCCGGGAGCTGCTCCGCCCACGCGCAGAGCGCGTGTCCCGGGCCCTCGGCCCGGCGCGCCAGGAAGTACCGTGCCGCCCCCAACACGGTCGTCATCAGCGCCAGCTCAAAGATCACGTTCTCCTGAAAACTCGCCGCCACCACCGCCGCCACCACGGCAGCCCGCAGCCTGCCCGCCGACAGACACCACAACATGGCCATTAAGAACGGAATGGACACACTGATGGGATGCCAACCGTAGCTGAAATTCAGGTTCTGCTGAGTCAACGCCGGATACACCAGGTACGCGGCGCCCCACACCAGACCTGCCACCGGACATCCACCCAGGTTACGAACGATGCCGTAGACGAACAGACTGCCGATCGTCAGACAGGCCCCCTGCACCCAGAAGAACAGATCGACGTCCGGATACCAGCCCCACAACGGCACCAGCGCGAGCAGTCCAGGATTGAAGTGGTCCCAGAACCGCGGCAGCCCCGGATGCTCGACCAGCCATCCGCGACCCGCCCAGGTGTTCGCGATCCGCAGGGCGAAATGACCGAAATCATTGTAGCCCAGCAGCAGATCCGCCAGCGCAGCACGCGACTGGACCACATACCATACCCCCAGGCTGCCACACAGGACCAGCAGAACGGTCCGGGCCGCTCGTGACACGCCCGGCCTTGTCAGGACCGGCCACGACATCGCGTCGCCAGCGGCCCGTGCTGCGCCGAGCCCCGTCACCCAGGCCAGAAACAACGGCTCAACGCACGTGAGCGGAATCGCGGGCCAGCCGGTCCGAGCCACGTCCAGCAGCGGAATCACGGCGCTGGCGGCGATCCAAGCCGTGGCCGACGTCCAGCGACGCTGACGCTCCCGGGCCGACCGGTATAACAGCACCAGCAGCAGGCCGCCAACGACCACGGCAAACACGAGCGTCGCATCCGACGACGCGAATGCGCTCAGCCCGTGAGCCACTTCGGGAAACACTTCGTACGCCAGCACAAAATGGTGCCGCGACGCGACGACCAGCGCCGCCCAGCACCACAGCAAGCTGGCGCCCAGCGCCATTCCCGCCGCCAAGCCGCGCCCGCGTCTGCCGTCGAGTTCTCGCTGCACGTGAGTTCTCGCTGCCGTTGCTCGACCCTCGTGCATCACGTCGCCCCCGTAGGTGGCGACGTGATGCAACGACTTCGTATACTGGACGCTGATGGACAATGTAACGCAAATCCTGGAGCAAATCGAAGGCGGGGATCCCGCGGCGGCCGAGCAACTTCTGCCGCTGGTCTACGCCGAGCTGCGCCGACTGGCCGCTCGGCGACTTGCGCACGAGCAGGGGGAACACACGCTGCAGCCTACCGAGCTGGTCCATGAGGCGTATCTCCGGTTGGTGGATGTCGCGCACCAACAGCGGTGGGATTCGCGCGGCCATTTCTTCTCCGCCGCGGCCGAGGCCATGCGGCGCATTCTCGTGGAACGCGCACGGCGCCGCGGTCGCCAGAAACACGGCGGCGGGCTCGCCCGCAAACCCTGGGACGACCAGGCCGTCGACAGTCCCGGGGAGACCGTGGACATCCTGGCCCTGGACGAAGCGCTCTCGCGGCTCGAAGCCGTCGACCCGCAGGCCGCGACACTGGTCAAGCTGCGGTATTTTTCCGGCCTCACGCAGGCAGAAACCGCCGCCGTAATGCAGCTGGCAACACGCACCGCCGACCGCGTATGGGCTTTCGCCAAGGCTTGGCTGTACCGCGAAATGCAGTGACCAGCCCGGTAGTCTGCGGAAAATCCGGATTTGATTCACAGCCGCCGCGCCCGCCAGGGAGGTCGACGCAAGTCCCTCCCTCGCCTACGCTTCGGGTGGCGACACGAGGTCCCTGTGGCGACGTCTGCGGAAACGATTGTGGCGAAAGACTCCGAGAGAACAACATCGGCAGCGGATTATTCTGGCGGACACGCCGCCGGTTTGTCGCATTAGGATCTGTCCGGCGCAACGAGCCGGTGTACCCCGCAGTGCCACGGGGACCACGACTTCAGGATCCGCCACATGAACGAACGCGAGATTTTTCTGCAGGCCCTCGACATTGTCGATCCGCAACAGCGCAGCCGGTATTTGGACGCGGCGTGCGGCGGCGATGGGCAGCTGCGCGAGCAGGTGGAACGCCTGATTCGCGCGCACGCGGCGGCAGATCAGTTCCTGGAAACGCCTCCCTCGGAGGTCCGCGGCGGGCGGACCACCGCGGGCTCGCACGACACCGCGGCAGGCGTGGGACAGCAGCCCGATCTGAGTTTCCTGCGGCCCTGCGATACGCCGCAGCGCTTGGGGTGCCTGGGTGCGTACGAAGTCCTGCAGGTGCTCGGCCAGGGCGGCATGGGACTCGTGCTGCGCGCGTTCGACGTGACGCTCAGCCGTGTCGTCGCCATCAAGGTCCTGGCCCCGGAACTGGCGGCCAATGCGATGGCCCGCCAGCGGTTCCTGCGCGAGGCGCGCGCCGCCGCCGCGATCAGCCACCCGAATGTCGTCACGATCTACGCCGTCGACGAAACCGAACGTCTGCCGTTCATCGTCATGGAGTGCGTTCAGGGTCAGACGCTGCAGCAGAAGATCGACCAGGTCGGGGCGCTGGAACTCGAGGAAATCCTGCGGATCGGCGCCCAAATCGCCCAGGGGTTGGCGGCCGCACACGCCCAGGGCATCGTGCATCGGGATGTGAAGCCGGGAAACGTCCTGCTCGAGAACGGCATCGAGCGCGTCAAGCTGACGGACTTCGGATTGGCGCGTGCGGCGGACGATATTCACATCACCCAGACAGGCTACATTGCGGGGACGCCACAGTACATGTCCCCGGAACAGGCGGAGGGCAAGCCGATTGATCACCGGTCGGACCTGTTCAGTCTGGGCAGCGTCATGTATGCGATGTGTACGGGCCGCGCCGCGTTCCGCGCGGAAAGCGCGCTGGCCGTGCTGCGTCGCGTCTGCGAAGACGCCCCGCGTCACATCCACGACATCAACCCTCTGATTCCGCCCTGGCTCATCGACACCGTCGATCGCTTGCTGGCGAAGGACCCGGTCGAGCGGTTCGCCACGGCGGACGAAGTGGCGCAATTGCTCAACGCGCAGTTGGCTCATCTGCAACAATCCACACTCACCACCAAACCGACACCGCTCGCCGTGCGAACGGGCGCCACGGGCCGGCGCCGTGAACCGAGCGATGGGCAGTCGGGCCCGCCTGCGCCCCGCAGCCGCCGGCGCCGTTGGCTGTTGGCCGCCACCATGATCTGCCTGGGGGGCGTCCTGTTCGCGGCGGGTGTGGCGAGTCTGTACAACGCAGGTTTGATGGGCGTCAAACCCGCCGAGGTGACACTTTCGGCAGAAAACGGTCAGCTGTTTCTCGACGTGTCGGATCCCAGCATTGATGTGACCGTGATCGGCCGCGAGTTCTACGATATGCACGCCAACGGTAAGACCCTGTCTCTGCCGCCGGGTTCGTACACCGTGATTGCATCCCGGAGATGGGGCACTGAGCAGATGCGGTCCGAGGAGACGGTCCAGGTCCGCAGTGGAGAACGCACGCACTGGCGGCGTGAGTTTCCCGCACCCACGAAGTCCGTCCCGGACCCGGTTCTGAGCATTCGCGCCGAGCCGGTGACGATGCCGGAAGCCACGCCGGTGCCCGGTTGGGGCGGCACGTTGTCGCCCGATGGCGCGCAGGTCGCCTGCACCGCCGTGAACCGGACCGACGGCACAGCCCGCGAGGTGCTGGTTGCCGTCGACGTGGCGACCGGCGAGCGCCGCGTACTGAGTCCTGACGGGAAGGACCCGGCGTGGTCCCCGATGCCTGGTGGACCGATCGCGTTCGTGCGCAACACGGCGGCGGGCGAAGAACTCTGGCTGATCGAGTCCGACGGCAGCAACCCCCGGAAACTGACCGCCGGCGGCTATCCGTCCTGGGCGCGCGATGGCGAGCGGATCTTCTTCTACCATCAACCATCGGCCGAAGTGCGAGCGGTGTCGGTACGGGATCCGCAGGCTGCGCCTTCTTCGCTGCTGAAAAACCCGGGTACTCTCTACCCCGCCGTGTCACCGGACGGGACGCGCGTCGCCGTGCGACACGGAGGGCGCACGCAGTGGCTGGTCGTGCTGGATGTCGCCACGGGCGAGAAGCTCATGACGGTGTCGACGCCCGACTGGGATGGCCTCTTGCCGGGATGGTCCCCCGACGGGCGCTATCTCCTGTTCGGCAGTTTCGCCGTGCGCGACAACAAGGGACTCTGCCTGCTCGACATGCAGACCGGCGAGGCGCGCCAGGTACTGGCGGGCCAGTTCACCATGCCGCGCTGGTCCGCCGACGGCACGCGGATGGTGATCGACAATCGTGCCCGCCAGCAGTTGCTCGTGGTGGCGGCCGAGGCGTTGGGCCTGTCCGCACCTGCCGGCCCCTGATGAATGCACCGGGTGAAGGTGCTGATCTTCATCTCCCCAGCCGCCGGCTACATGATGAACTGCTGCATGCAGCGCGGCAGCTGCGAGTCGAACTCCAACCACTGGCCAGTCACCGGGTGCTCCAGCGCCAAGGAGAGCGCGTGCAAGGCCAGGCGCCGCGCGTGCCAGCGACGATGCGCGGCCGCCTGGCCGCCATACCGCAGATCGCCCAGCACCGGGTGGCCTGCCTCGGCAAACTGCACCCGGATCTGGTTGCGCCGCCCCGTCTCGAGCCACACCTCCACCAGGCAGGTGTCGCCGAGCACGCGCTGCACGCAATAGTGCGTGACCGCCAGTTCGCCGCGGCCAGGTTGCCGGGTCGAGTGGCGATCCAGATTCCGCGCAGTCACCAGGTGCGAGCGATACGTGCCCGAGGCCGGCGACACGACGCCGGCCACGATCGCCAGGTATCGCCGCTGCGGCGCGTGATGGGCGAACGCCTGACGCAGTCGCCCCAGCACGCGGCGCGACTTGGCAAACACGACCAGACCGCTCACGCCACGGTCCAGGCGATGCGCCACCCAGACCTCGCGCTGGCGGCTCGTGTGCCGCAGGTAATGCTCGACACGACTGGCCAGCGTGTGTCGCTCGGACCGCCCGGTGGCGACGGTCAGCACATGCGCAGCCTTGTTCACCACGATGATATACGGGTCCTCGAAGACGATCGAGAACGCTCGGTCTCGCCACTCGCGCTGCGCCATGCGCCTGGTTATAGTCCCGCCGCACGCGCGGACCAAGTGCCAAAATGGTGCCAAAATGGGGACAGGTACATTTGCCGCGGTGGTTGAGGGAATATGCGTCGGGTGGCTGGGGTCGAGCGCAGCGAGCCCCCAGCGCGCGACGGTCGATTGGCCGTCTCCGACCCGCGCGTGCTCTCCACGGCCACCGGCGCCGTGTTTGCCGGTCTGGGCCGCATCACGCAGATGGTTTTCCAGGACGGCACGAGCACGTGCGCTTACGACTCGAAGAGCCAGCTCACGTCCGCCACGCATTCATACCAGGCGCACCAACACGGCCACGGGCGAGGGGATCGAGCACGACCGATCACAGGGAGGCCTGGAAGGGCGACCGTCGCCAGAGGACAAGCGTTGGCGGTGGGAGTGCATGGGCACGACGCTCGCACGCGGTTCTCTGTCGCCCTTCCAGGGCGCTCCCGGTTGGGAAAAGGATCCGTGTCCAGGGGCCGCGTGCGTCGCTGCGCGACGCCCCTGGGCTGGGACGTTTGACCGCTTCGCGGTCAGGAGCTGTGACGGCAGGGCACAACACCGCAAGGCGGTCGTCTCAACGCCGAAGGCGTTGTACGTCATAGCCCGGGGTCAGCGGAGCGGCGCAGCCGCGCAGCGCCACCCCGGGTGCCGGATGCCCTCCGGAAGCCGATACCCCGAAGGGGTTTTACAACGGGTCTCAGATGTCTGGGCTCTGACGTGGAACCGCGTTGCGGTTCCCGTCACGGTGGGTTTCCGCTTGTGTAGAACAACGAGGCGTGAACGCGGGGGCTTCCAGGAGTGCGCGTGGCGCGGCGACGTAGGGTGAACGTGAGGCTCCCCCGCGTGAACGCGGGGGCTTCCAGGAGTGCGCGCGGCGCGGCGACGTAGGGTGAACGTGAGGCTCCCCCGCGTGAACGCGGGGGCTTCCAGGAGTGCGCGCGGCGCGGCGACGTAGGGTGAACGTGA
>JALOQX010000073.1 GCA_025459265.1 Pirellulaceae bacterium
GCGCAACCCGCGCGGAGGCAGATTTCCACCAGCGCCTCGGGGAAGACGGCGAAATGCGCGCCGCGGAACTTTGAGAGCGGGATGGACCAGACGGTCCGCTTGTTGCGCCCCCGGGGATGAAAGGCCTGATCCCAGCGCCCGGCGTGCAGGTTGTTGACCCCCCGGTTCTTCCCCTGTTCGGGCGTGCCGTGGCGCTGGAAAAAGTGCCGCCGCCCGCCCCGCATGCGGCTCTGCGGCGTGAACGTGACGTGCGGCTCGCGCACCGCATCGGCGTTGTAGAAGTAGTGTTTCGTCCGGGTGAGGAAGAAGACGTAATCGTGGTCGGTGGTGGGACGCGTCTTGACGGCCGAGGGCATGGCGTTGGGTTTGTGCCAGATGATGTCGCTGCGGAGCAGCCAGCCGGCGTCGACCAGCGCCAACGCGACGCGCCAGGGGATGCCCAGCTGCGTGCCGGCGGCGTACTTGTCGCCCAGCACGAGCCAGAGCGAGCCGGTGTCGGCCAGGACGCGGCGGCACTGGTCGAAGATCGCCACCAGGCGCTGGACGTAGGCCGCCGGGGTCGGTTCGTGTCCCACCTGCAGCGGCGAGGCGTAATCCCGCTGCCGGTAGTACGGCGGGCTGGTGACAATCGCGTCGATCGAACCGGGCGGGAGCCGGCGCAGCTGCTGCGCCGCATCCCCGCACAGGATCGCGTTCCGCCAGGCCCGGTCTGCGGCGTGTTGCGCTGCCATCCTGTGTCAGCTCCTTCTGCCTGCGGGGCAGCGGCCGGCGCTGTGCGGCCGACGCGCGTCTACATCCGCTCGACCACGCCGATCCCCAGCAGCGCCAGTCCCCGGGCGATGGTGCGGCCGGCCAGATCGCACAACGCCAGCCGGCTCTCGCGCACACGCTCGGACGGGGCCCGCAGCACGTCGCACTGCTGATAGAAGCGGGAGAACCGGGTGGCCAGGGAAAACAAATACGCCGTCAGCACGTTGGGCCGGAAATCCTCCAGGGTCTTGTCGAGCGCATCGCCGAACTGGAGCAGCTCCAGTGCCAGATCACGCTCGGTCGGTTCGGCCAGGACAATCTCCGGCTGGCGGGCGCGGAGTGCCGCGACGTCGATCTGACCGCGCTGGAAAATGCTCTGCGTCCGGGCGTAGGAATACTGCATGTACGTGGCGGTGTTTCCGTCCAGCGCCACCATCTTGTCGTAGCTGAAAACGTAGTCGCTCGTGCGGTTGTGCGCGAGATCCGCGTACTTGATGGCCGCGTGACCGACGACCCGCGCCACCGTCTGGCGTTCCGCCTCGCTCAGCTCGGGTCCGCCCGGCTTGCTGTCGTCGTTGGTCGCCACGACGTGGTAGGCGCGCCGGATGGCTTCGTCGAGCAGGCCTTCGAGCCCGACGACGGCGCCGCTCCGCGTGCGATACGGGCGTCCGTCTTCGCCCAAGACGGTGCCGAAGCTGATGTGCCGCAGCTCGACCTGCTCGTAGCCCCACAGCCGAGCCGCCGCGAACAGCTTGTCGAAATGCTCGCTCTGCCGGTGGTCCACCACGTACAGGATCGCGTCCGGATGCCAGGTTTCCATGCGATGCTCAATGGTGGCCAGATCGGTCGTCGCGTAGAGGAAGGCGCCATCCTTCTTGCGGATGATCATGGGGGTTTCGAACTGCGGCAGGAACACACACACGGCCCCATGGCTTTCGCGGGCCAGTCCGCGCTGCAGCAGGCTGTCCACGACGCCGGGCAACCGCCCGTGGTAGAAACTCTCTCCCAACGCGTGGTCGAAGCGCACGTCGAGCCGCTGGTAGATCCGGCGAATGTCTTCCGCGCAGTGTGGCAGGAAGGCCTGCCAGAGCGCTACATTTTCCGCGTCGCCGGCGTGCAGCCGCGCCGTCTCCTGCAAGACCGCCTCCTCCACGCCGGCGTGACGACTGGCGACCTCCCGCACGGTCGGATCCTGCTCGACTTCGGCGCGGGTGGCCCGCAGCGCACCGCACTGCGCCTCGGCCTCGGCCACCGCCGCCGTCGCCTCGCGCAGGGCCGCGGCCCGCTGCTTGTCACGCGGGGCCTGGTCCGCTCCGCCGCGCACCGCGTGGTGCCGGCGTACCGCCTCCGCCAACCGTTGCTCGGCCTGCGGCAGTTCCCGCACGGCGGCGTGGTAGTCAATCAGTTGCCGCACCAGCTTGTAGAGCCGCCCCAGCTCGCTCACCGGGTGCGCGCGATACTGCGCCGTGTCCAGAAAATGCTTGTAGCCGTAGATGATCATCCCGAACTGCGTGCCCCAGTCGCCGAGATGATTGTCGCTGATCACGCGATGCCCGACGAACTGCAGCAGGCGGTACAGGGCATCGCCAATGACGGTCGACCGGATGTGCCCCACGTGCATCGGCTTGGCGACGTTGGGCGACGAGTAGTCGATGACGTAGGTCCGCGGGACCGCGACCTGGGGGATGCCGAGTCGCGGGTCGGCCAGGAGCCGCTGCAACTGGCCGGAGAGCCACTCGTCGCGCAACCGCAGGTTGATGAAACCCGGTCCCGCCACCGTCGGCGGCGCACAGAAATCGTCCACGGCCAACCGCGCCACCAGCTGCTGGGCCACGTCACGCGGAGGGTGCCCCAGCCGCTTGCCCAGCGGCATGGCCACGTTGGCTTGATAATCGCCGAACTGCGGGTCCTGGGCCGGCCGGATCATACCCAGCAACTCGTCGACCGGGTCGACCAGGGTGAGCAGCGCGGGGCGAAAGCGTTCCTGCAGCGTCCGGAGAATGCTCATGAGAGGTTGACCCGGGACGCGTCCGCCCACAGCTCTTCCAGGCGGTAGTACTGCCGCGTTTCCTCATCGAAGAGGTGAATCACCACGTTGCCGTAGTCCAGCACGATCCAGCGCGACTCTTCGTACCCTTCGATGCCCAGCCGGCGGTCGTGCAGCTCGTCCTGCAGCCGGTGGTCAATCTCTTCGCTCAGGGCATGCAGCTGCCGGCGGCTGGTGCCTGTGGCGAGCACGAAATAATCGAACAGGGGCGTCTGCGCCCGCGTGTCGAGCACCAGAATGTCCTGTCCCCGATGGTCTGCCGCCGTGCGCGCGGCCGCCAGCGCCAACTCGAGACTCCGCTGCGGCTGAGCCCGGTTGGCCGATTGTTGCGTGATCGTCGAAATGGTCACGGACCCTCCTCAAGGTACGCGGACGACTTCCTCACGACCCCATTGTAAGCAGCCGCACCGGCCGGGGGAAAGCCAAGATGCCGCCGCCGGACGTGGGGAACGGGGCGAGCCGTTCCCCGGGTGGGCCGCACCGCCGCGCCGGTCGCGCTCTTGCCAAACACGTCCCGTACTCTACCGTGGGGTAGCGCAAGCCTGCGACTCTTCTTGCTGTTTGAAAGGAGCAACTCCATGGCGGACTGGCCACAAGTGGGCAAAGCAGCGCCGGCCTTCACGCTGACGGCCGACGACGGGACCAAGGTGCGGCTGGCCGATCTCAAAGGCAAGCCGGTCGTGCTGTACTTCTATCCCCGGGATGACACACCGGGCTGCACCACCGAGGCGTGTGCGTTTCGCGACCGGAAGGCCGAGATCGCCAAGCTCGGTGCCCACGTGCTGGGCGTGAGCCCGGACACGGTCGAAAGCCACGTGAAGTTCCGGGACAAGTTCCAGCTCAACTTCCCCCTGCTGGCCGATCCCGACCACGTGGTGGCCGAGAAATACGGCGCGTGGCGCGAAAAGAATATGTATGGCAAAACCACCCTGGGCATCCAGCGGTCGACGTTCCTGATCGACGCGCAGGGCAAAATCGCCAGGGTCTGGCCCAAAGTGAAAGTCGAAGGGCACGACCAGGAAGTGATCGACGCGCTGCAGGAACTCTAAGCACTATCGTAGCCCGACTTCGACGCCGTCGGCGTCGAAGTCGGGCTCCATTCGCGAGGAAGCACCACGTGCGAGAGGATGCCTGCCGGAATCGGGTTCTAGATAATCCCCAGTGCCAACAGGCTGTAACGCACAATCAAGCCCGCGACCACGACGCTGACCATGCTCATAAGCTTGATCAGGATGTTGAGGCTCGGGCCGCTCGTGTCCTTGAACGGGTCGCCGACCGTGTCGCCCACCACGGCTGCCTTGTGCGCGTCCGAACCCTTGCCTCCCAGGTGTCCGCCCTCGATGTACTTCTTGGCGTTATCCCAGGAGCCGCCCGCGTTGGCCATGAACACCGCCACGCAGAAGCCCGTGGTCAGGGTGCCGACCAGCAACCCCATCACGCCGCCCACGCCCAGAATCAACCCGGCTACGATGGGCAAGATCAGGGCAATCAGTGACGGCAGGATCATTTCGCGCTGCGCGGCTCGGGTACTGATGGCCACCGGCCGGGCATAGTCGGGCGTCTCCGTTCCGGCCATGATGCCGGTCTTCTCCCGGAACTGGCGGCGCACCTCCTCCACCATCCCCTTGGCCGCGCGACCCACGGCTTTCATGGTCAGCGAGCAGAACAGGAACGTGGCCATGGCGCCCAGGAAGGCGCCGACCAGCACCTTCGGGTTCATCAGTGACGCATCGTAGTACGTCGTAAAATCGGGGAGCGTCGCCGTGTGCACGGGGACCAGTGCCGCCCCGGTCGCGACCAGCACCGGCTCGCCTTCCTGGTACGCCACCACGCTCTCGGGAATCTTGCCCGGCTGCTGCCGCGTGAACGTCACCGCCTCCCAGACCGCTTCGACCTTGGGATGGCGTCGTTCGTGCGGCATGGCCAGATACGTGCGCACGCCCGAGCTACCTTGCGCGTCCGTATACTTCTCAATCAGGAATCCCGGCGACGCCTTGTAGAAGCCGTCCTCCGCCAGCGTGGACGCGACGGACTCGCCCCACCGCTCGAAACCAACGCGCACCTCTTCCACGTAGGCGGCCAGCAGGGCCAATGCTGTGAGCGCAGCCGAGCCAATGGCAAAACCCTTGCCGGTAGCCGCTGTGGTGTTGCCCAGGCTGTCCAGCGCGTCGGTCCGCCGCCGCACTTCCTTGTCCAGGTGCGACATCTCCGCGTTCCCGCCCGCGTTGTCCGCAATCGGACCATAGGCGTCCGTCGCCAGCGTAATGCCCAGCGTGCTCAACATGCCGACCGCCGCGATGCCGACACCGTAGAGACCCAACGCAAAATAGTCGACGTCAGCAAAGTTCCAACCCGCTGCGAAACCGAACGCCAGGATTGTCGCGAAGCAGACCGTGATCACCGGCAGCCAGACACTGCCCATGCCGTCGGCGATGCCTCCGATGATCAACGTGGCCGGACCGGTCGTGGCCTGATCGGCCAATTGCCTCGTCGGCCTGAACTCGTCGCTCGTCGCATACTCGGTCCACTTGCCGATGATCCAGCCGGCAGCCAGACCGACGATAATGCTCACCGCGACGCCCGGCACCCCCAAGATCAAGGTGCCCTCGGTCGGCGGCATGAGCCAGTACGTGAGCAGGATCGAGGCGACGATGATCAACGCGCAGGACGCGTTGATGCCGCGTGCCAGCGCCTTGAGCAGGTTCTTCTGGGTGGCCCCTTCTTCCGTGCGCACCAGGTACACCCCGGCGATGGACAGGAAGATACCGGCCGCGGCAATCGCCATCGGCAGAAACAAGGCACTGATCTGGGCCGTCACATTGTTCATGCCGGTGCCCTTGAGCAACGGCGGTGTGGCAAAGGCCGCCACCCCCAGAGCCGCCGTGGCCAGAATGGAACCGCAATACGACTCGTACAGGTCGGCACCCATGCCGGCCACGTCCCCCACGTTGTCGCCCACGTTGTCGGCAATCGTCGCCGGATTGCGCGGGTCGTCCTCCGGAATCCCCTGCTCCACCTTGCCCACCAGGTCCGCACCGACGTCCGCCGCCTTGGTGAAAATGCCGCCACCGACACGGGCAAACAACGCCTGGCTGCTCGCACCCATGCCGAAGCACAGCATCGTGACCGTAATGTCCACCAACGACAACGGTGTCTGACCCAGCATCGGCCACACCCAGTACAGGAACCCGAACCACAAGGTAATGTCCAGCAGTCCCAGGCCGACCACCGTCAGACCCATGACCGCCCCGGACCGAAACGCGACCTGCAGCCCCTGGTTCAGCGAGTTGCGAGCGCCTTCGGTTGTGCGATTGCTGGCCATCGTGGCCGTCCGCATGCCAATCCAGCCCGCCAACCCCGAAAAGAAACCACCCGTCAGAAATGCGAACGGGACAAACTCGCTCTGGACCTCCAGGCCGAAGGCGGCAATCGACAACAGTCCCACGATCACGACGAAGAATCCTGCCACGACCATGTACTGCTGCTTCAGATATGCGTTGGCACCTTCCCGCACGTACGAGGCAATCTCGATCATGCGCTCGTTGCCCGGATCCGCATTGGCCACCCACTTGTAGAACAGAAAGGCTTGCACCAACGCCGCAATCGACCCCGCCAGCGACACCAGCCAGATCAGGAAAAACTTGGCCTGACTGGCCGCCTCACTCGTCGGACTCCCCGGGCTGCCCATCTCGGCCGTGCCGATGCCGGCCCAGGCCGGTCCGACAAAGGCCAACACCAGGGCCAACATCACCATCCATCCCACTGCGTGCCGCCACCGGCCACCGACTGATCGCACGAACATAGCTATGACTTCCTCTCTTGACGTGGACCAACCCATATCGCGAATCGAACTTCGAGCGCTAAACGGCTCAAGCGAAAGAACTTGCGAAACCAGTTGAGCGGACTTTGGCGTGCATTGCTCGCGACCACCCACCGCCGGGACGCCCAGCCTGCGCCAGGGTCCCGTCGTGGTCCTCCCCAGTTTCCAGAATGGGGAAAATAGCGGTTTTAATCAGGCGTAGCGAGTGTACTGAATCCAAAACGACACTGTCAACCAGCAGTCAACCGCTGCGACCGAACCTACAATCGGATTGTCCGACATGGTCGGACGTGCTGCCTAACATGCCCATTTTCTGCAGAATAATGCTTGGTTTTTACTCGACACGCGACTATGCTGAGCGATAGGTTCCTGCGATGGCAGCTAGGCGTAAGGGGCGTGCGCTGCCGGTGTCCCCGGGAACAAGAGAAGACAGAAGGAGTTGATCCGATGTTGTGCAATCGCATGTGGCGCCCCCTGGGGGTCGCGGTCGCCGTTCTGGCAGTGGGGCTTTGGGTACCGCGGTCCTGGTCAGCGGACAATCCGTCCAAACCGCAAACGGAAGAGAACTCGCAAGTCGTCGAGTTGTTCGCGGCGATGGAGTCGGGTGACATCGACGTGAAGTTCATTCCCAAAGACTCGAAACAAGCCACTGTACTGATCGAGAATAAGCTCGATCGCCCCCTGCAGATTCGACTTCCTGACGCCTTTGCCGGCGTGCCGGTGCAACGCCAAATGGGCATGGGCATGGGTGGTATGGGTATGGGAGGCATGGGCGGCATGGGCGGCATGGGAGGTGGCATGGGCGGCATGGGAGGTGGCATGGGACAGGGAATGGGGGGCGGCATGGGCGGCATGGGTGGCATGGGCGGCGGTGGCATGGGCATGGGCATGGGTGGCATGGGCGGCATGGGTGGCTTCTTCAATGTCGAACCTGGCAAAGTCCGCAAGCTCAAGGTCAACACCGTCTGTCTCGAACACGGCCGGCCGGAACCCAGTCCCCGCATGGCCTACAAGATGGTGCCCATCGAGTCCTTCACGACCAAGCCGGAAGTGATCGAGCTATGCAAGCTGGTTGGTACGGGCAAGATTCCCCAGTCCGCGGCGCAAGCGGCTGCCTGGCATTTCACTGACGGCATGTCGTGGGAGCAGTTGGCGCGGAAGGTGGGTGTCGAGCATCTGATTGGTCCGAGCGAACCGTACTTTACGCCCGTGGAGATACAGGCGGGGATGCAGATTGCCGCCGAGACGATGCAGCGGGTGCGGGACAATCCCCGGTACCGCGAGCAGGCCGAGTCGCTCAGTCAGAAGTGACCGCGGTGCGGCTGGTGCGATGCGAGTTCAACACGCGACGTCCTGCCCTGGTGGCGGGACGTTTTGCGTGAGGGCCACCGTCAGCTGGTGATCGAGCACATCGATCCACATTTGTTGCTGCTGCCGGCATTGCTCTTGCGCCGCATGCAACTCGCGTTCACGCACCGCCAGATGGGCGGCGCGCGTGCTCAGCTCTTCCTGGCGGCTGTCCGACCAGCGGCAAAACGCCTCGTGGTGGCGCAGGAGTGCTTCATGTTCCTGCGCTAGCGCCGCGGCCAGTTCACCCAGTTCCTGGCGGTGCTGGCAGCGAAGTGTCTCAAGCGTCTGGAGTTGTCGACTCAGATAGTCGCGCGCGGCCCGCTCGCATGCGTCGCGCTCGTCACCCGCGCTGTCGGTCCGTGGCCCGCGGGCGGACGGGAGCTGGGCCAGCTGCTGCCCGATCAGGGCCAGTTCGTCGCGCTCGAGTTGGTCGGCGCGCTGTTCCAGCGTCTGGTGCCGCTGGTCGAGCTGCATCTGTTGTTCCTGCATAGCCGCCTGCTGCCGTCGCAGTGCCGCGAGCCGATCCTGCAGGTGCCGGGCGGCACGCGCGCGTTGCCGGCGTGTCCGGTCACGAGCATCCTCGTGTTCTTGTTCCCAGACGCGACGCTGCCGTTCGTACGTTTTCGCCAGTTCCCGCACGCCGATCCTCAGCCGTTCCAGATCGGCCTGCAGCGCGGCAACTTGCTGACGCTCGACGGTCAACGCCTGTGTGATCGCGCGCTGCGCATCGAGTTCCCGGCGCAGCTGGCCATGCAGGGCCGCGGTCGCCGCGTGGGCCGATTGCAGGTCGTGCCGCTGCTGTTCCAACGCGGCTGCCTGCGACCGCAACGTGGCCTCGGTGCCATCACGGCGGCGTTCCCAGGTCGTGACCTGTTCGCCCCATTGCCGGGAGCGCTGGTCGAGGTCCCGCTCACGCTGCTCCAGAACACGCTGCCGTTGGCTCAAAGCGACCGCTTGCTCGCGCAGCCGGTCCGCAGTCGCGCCGGCCGCTTCCAGTTCCTCAGCCCGCCTGTCCCATGCCTCACGCCGCTGTTCCCAGGCCGCGACTTGCTCGGTCAGCTGCTCCTGTTGTTCCCGCAGCCAGAGTCGCGCAGATCGGACTTCCGCCTCATGGGCCGCTGCACGGGCGTTGAGTCGCGCCTCCCAAGCCTCCAGGTCGCGCTGCCGCTGGTGCAGGTGCTCCGCCAACTCGGATGCCTGTCGCTGCAGCTGCTCCCGCGCGTGTTCCGGCAGACTTCCGGCCACCGCCTCCAGCATTTCCGACGATGCGGCAGGCACGATCGGCTGCGGATCGCGCACCAGATGATGTGCCGGGTGAAATCGCGCAGCGAGGTCGCCCTCCACCGCGTGCAGCGGTTCGTAGGCGCGATTCTCCACGTCACCCCCCCTCGGATGTACACGCTGATCGGGGTCGCCGGACCGGACGGCGGCGAACGCCGTACGATCGAACCGATTCCGCCGGACCGAGCCCGTCCGTCAAATCGAGAACGGGTGCCCCGGCATCTTTCATCGACGTCGGAGAACCGGAATATTGAGCAAAGTCCCCCAGCCAGGGGTGTTCGGTGAGCCGATGCGACCCTTGTGTGGCATGGAGGGCCGTGCGAAAATCACGACCTGTCGGGCCTCCTGACCGGGCCGCGGATCGCACGCGTGCTGGGATCAGCGGACGTCGGTATCGTGTGGACAGGGGGGCAGCAATGATCAGAGGTAACGGGATATGAGAGTTGAGCCCATCGGCGACAAGGTCGTCATCAAGCGGATCGAAGCGGACAGCAAGACGGCGGGCGGGCTGGTGCTCCCCGATGCCGCCCGAGACAAGCCGCAGCAAGGGCGCGTGCTCTCGGTGGGCGACGGGGTCCGGCTGGCCAATGGGGATCGTGTCCCGCACCAGGTGCGGGAGGGGGACCGGGTGGTGTTCGGGCGCTATGCCGGTGCCGAGGTGATCGTCGACAACGAGGAAGTGCTGATCATGAGCGAGAGCGAGATCCTGGCGGTACTGGACTGAGGGGCGGTCCGTTGGGGCGCCGCTTTTGCCGGAACTGCCCGGCGGGTCAATAATGGGCAGGGGCGAGTGAAGGGGTTGATCATGATACGTTTGTCGGCGCTGTTGCTGGCCGTGTTGGTGGCCATTCCGGGGATGGACTTGAGGGCCGAGCGGCTGGCCGACGCGGACGAGCCGTTGCACGACACGACGGTGCAGCGGGCCGTGGCGTATCTCGAGTCGCGGGGGCAATCGGCCGACGGGTCGTTCAGTGCCTCCGCGGGGCCCGGGGTCACGGCGCTGGCGACGACCGCGTTGCTGCGCAGCGGTCGCGGCGTGGACACTCCGGCGGTTGCCCGCGGCCTGCAATACCTGCTGCAATTCGTGCATGAGGATGGCGGCATCTATCAGGACGGGACGCTGTATCGAAACTACGAAACGTGTCTGGCCATGCTGTGTCTGGGCGAGGCCAACCGGGACGGCCGGTATGACGCGGTCCTCCAGCGAGCGGACGCCTTCGTGCGCGGCCTGCAGTGGGACGAGGGCGAGGAGGTCGACGCGTCGGATTTCCGTTACGGCGGCGCCGGGTACGGGAACCACAAGCGGCCGGATCTGTCGAATACGGCGTTCTTTGTGGAGGCCTTGAAGTCGATGGGCCCGAGCCCGCACGATCCGGCGATCGAGCGTGCGCTGGTGTTCATCTCGCGTTGCCAGAACCTGGAATCGGCCCACAACATGACGCCTTTCAGCGCCAAGAATCCGGACGGCGGCTTCTACTACACGCCGGCGGCTGGCGGAACAAGCCAGGCGGGGACGACCGAAACCGGCGGTCTGCGCAGCTACGGGTCGATGACGTACGCGGGGCTCAAAAGCATGATCTTTGCCGGCGTGGGACCGGAGGATCCGCGGGTCCAGGCCGCGGTGGGGTGGATTCGCGAGCATTACGGTCTGGACAGCAATCCCGGCATCGGCAGCGCGGGACTGTACTATTACTACCACACCTTTGCCAAGGCCCTGCACGCGATGGGGGCGACGGAGTTTGCGGACGCGCAGGGGACGCTGCACGACTGGCGGGCCGAACTGGTGGCGGAGCTGGCGCGGCGGCAACAACCCGACGGATCGTGGATCAACGACAACCAGCGGTGGCTGGAAGGCGATCCCAACCTCGTCACGTCCTATGCCCTGCTGGCACTGTCGTACTGTCGGCCGACGTCGGAAGAAACGGGCGGGAAAGCGGGATAGGCATGGTGAAGTATGTTGTGCGGTGCGGCGCGATGCGCGCCTTGGGCCTGCTCGCCCCGCGCGGAGACGATCGTTATGAGCGCGGCGCGCGGGTGATCGCGCGCACCAACCGAGGTCTGGAAACGGGCGAAGTCCTGTGCGCGGCGAACGAGGCCACGATCGACGCGCTGGGCGACGTCGGCCAGGGCCAGATCCTGCGCGCGATGACGCCCGACGACCAGAACGAGCTGGCGCACATAGAAGGCAACGAGCGCCAGGAGTTTGAGATCTGCCAGCAGCACATCCAGCAGTTGGGACTCGCCATGCAGCTGGTCGATATCGAACATCTCTTTGGTGGCGAACGAATCGTCGTCTACTACCTGGCGGAACAGCGGGTGGACTTCCGGGAGCTGGTGAAGCGCCTGGCGGCCGAGTTCCAGACCCGGATTGAAATGCGGCAGATCGGCGTGCGGGATGAAGCGAAACTGCTGGCGGACTATGGGGATTGCGGGCAGCCGGTCTGTTGCGGCAGTCACCTGACCGAAATGCCGCCGGTGTCCATGAAGATGGCCAAGCTGCAGAAGGCCACGCTCGACCCGACCAAGATCTCCGGCCGCTGCGGGCGGCTCAAGTGCTGCCTGCGGTACGAGTATGACACCTACGTGTACCTCCAGAAACAGCTGCCCCCCGTGGGGGCGGAGATCGTGACGGAGGCCGGGCGCGGCCGGGTGTTGAGCCACGAGATCCTCGCCCAGCAACTGCTGGTGCAGATGGATGATAATCGCCGGAAACTGATCCATGCCGCGGATGTGTTGTCGGTTGTCAGGCAGGAGAAGGAGTGACGGGGCCGGCGGCCGGCCTCCCGCAGGACGGGTTCTGTCCCACCACCGGACGATTACCCACAGCGAGGCAGGGACCATGAGCGGACAACAGCATCCCATCTTCCAGTTATTGAAACGTGACAGCCGCTACAAGCTTGAGGCGTACCAGTTCGTGCGGGATGCCTTGTCCTATGCCCACGACGAGTTGGGCATGGGACAGCCGCCGGAATCCGCTGCGGAGGACGAGCCACAGGCGGAAGCTCATCTGACCGGCCAGCAGCTGTGCGAGGCGATTCGCGTGTTTGCGATCGAGCAGTTCGGGTTGATGGCCCGCGTCGTGCTCCAGAACTGGGGCATTTCCCGCACGGGCGACTTCGGCGAGATCGTTTACAACCTGATCGACATCGGATTGATGAAGAAGTCGGACACCGACCGCCGCGAGGATTTCGACGGCGTGTATGACTTCGCCGAGGCGTTCGATCGGCATTTCCGGATCAGCGGTGCGCCGTGAGCGGACGATAAACATGCCAGGGACCACGTTCTCATCGGGCCCGGTGGCCGGACCGAGCCGATCGCGAGGTCAGCGCTGGAGGCTGGTGGCCAGCAGCGTGGCGCTCGCCGCATGGCTCGTCGTCCTGCTGCTGGTGGCGCTGCGCGTCCTATGACGCGGCGCGCGCGCTGTCACCCAACGCTGCGCAGGCTTGCTCGGCGACCGCGGCGGGCGTGAGTCCGAACTGCGCGTAGAGCTTTTCGAACGGGGCCGAGGCGCCGAAATCCTGCAGACCGACAAAGCGTCCGGCCGGTCCCAGGTACTTCTCCCAGCCCTGGATCAGTGCCGCTTCGACACCCACGCGCGCCGTGACTGCCGACGGCAACACGGACTCGCGGTACTCCGCATCCTGCGCGTCGAACAGCGCGAAGCAGGGCAGACTCACGACGCGCGCCGGGATCTGTCGGGCGGCCAGCAGTTCCTGGGCGGCCAGGCAGATGGCGACTTCACTCCCGGTGCCGATCAGGATCACCTGCGGTGGCGCGTCCGGCGGGTCGCACAGCACGTATCCGCCGCGGGCCGCGCCGGTCGCCGCGCCGTAGCGTGTCCGGTCGAGCGTCGGGAGATTCTGGCGCGTGAGCACCAGTGCGGCGGGCTGCCGCGGACGCTGCAGCGCGACACGATAGCACTGCGCGACTTCGTTCGCGTCGGCCGGCCGGAAGACCAGCAGACGCGGGATGCAGCGACAGGCCGCCAGGTGCTCGACAGGCTGGTGCGTGGGACCGTCCTCTCCCAACCCGATCGAGTCATGCGTCAGGACGTACAGGACGCCCAGGCGCATGAGGCTGGCCAGCCGCATGGCCGGCCGCATGTAATCGGTAAACACGAAGAACGTGCCGCAGTAGGGGCGCAAGCCGCTGAGGGCCAGGCCATTGCAGGCCGCGGCCATCGCATGCTCGCGGACGCCGAAATGCAGATTGCGGCCGCCGTACTGTCCCGCCTGAAAGTGACCCGCCGCCACGTCGGTCAGCAACGTCATATTCGACGGGGCCAGATCGGCCGAGCCGCCAATGAGCCACGGAATGTGTGCCGCGAGGCGGTTGAGCACCTGTCCGGAAGTGGTCCGCGTGGCCAGCCCCCGGGCATTGGCCTCGAACGCCGGCAACCCCTGCTCCCAGCCGTCCGGCAGCTCACCGCGCCACATCTGCTGCAGCTCGCGCGCGGGCTCCGGATACGCCTGGCGGTAGCGGTCCAGCTGCGTCTGCCACGTCTCGCACAGCGCCCGACCGCGCTGACCCAGCCCTTGGGCAAAGTGCTCCGTCACCTCGGGCGGCACGTGGAACGTCGCGTCCGCGGGCCAGCCCAGTGCCGCCTTGGCGAGTCGGACCTCGGATTCACCCAGCGGTGCGCCGTGGGCCGCGGCCGTATTGGCTTTGTTAGGCGCGCCGTAGGCAATGATGCTCTTGACGAGGATCAGCGTGGGGCGTTCCCGGTGGGCCCGGAACTGTTCGAAGGCCGCCAGCAGCGCCGGGACGTCGTTTGCATCCGCGACCGACAGCGTGCGCCAGCCCAGTCCCTCGAATCGCCGCGCCACGTTCTCGCTCAACGCCAGTGCCGTGCTGCCTTCAATCGTGATGGCGTTGTCGTCGTAGATCCAACACAGATTGGGGAGCTTCAGGTGGCCGGCCAGCGAGGCCGCCTCGGCGGCCACGCCCTCCATCAGGTCACCGTCGCTGCAGAGCGCGTACACGTCGTACCCGAACAAGGGAAAATCCGGCCGGTCATACCGGGCGGCCAGCCACTGGGCCGCCATCGCCATACCCACGCTGGTCGCCACGCCCTGGCCGAGCGGACCGGTGGTCATTTCAATGCCCGCCGCCTCGCCGTATTCCGGATGCCCCGCACAGGGACTGTGCCACTGGCGGAAGTTCTGCAGATCGGCCAGCGAGATGGCCGGCGCGTCGAGGAGTTGGCCCTGGGCGTCCACCTTCCGCACGCCGGCCAGGTGCAGCACCGCATAGAGCAGCATCGAGGCGTGTCCGCAGGAGAGCACGAACCGATCGCGGGCCGGCCACTGCGGCGCGGCGGGGTCGAACCGCAGCACATGCTGCCACAACGCGTACGCCACCGGCGCCAGCGCCATGGGCGTGCCCGGATGTCCGCTGTTGGCCCGTTGCACACCGTCCATCGACAGCGTGCGGATGGTGTTGATGGCCAGTTGTTCCAGAGCGTTGCGCGGTGCGTCCATCGTGTGGTATCTCGTCCGGGGTGGCGGGAGGGGTCCTGCGTCGCGAGGGTCCTGACGCTGCCGAGTGTACCGGCCGCAGTCAAACCGCGTCAATGCGCCAGCGCGCCGCGTGCCGCCTCGATCGGCGGCCGCTACAATGTGGCCATGAGTGCCGACACACCCAGTTCAACGCTGAAACTGGCCTTGGGCCAGATGCTCGTGGAGGGCGGCGCAGTGGCCGCCAATCTCGCGCGCGCGACCGACATGATCCGGGCCGCCGCCGCGCAGGGCTGTCAGCTGATCGTGCTGCCCGAGTGCCTGGATGTCGGCTGGACCGACCCGCGGGCCCGCGAACTGGCGGAGCCCATTCCCGGTCCGCGCTCCGAGCTGTTCGCGCAGGTGGCGGCGGCCGAACGCATCGGCGTGCTGGCCGGACTCACCGAACGCGCCGGCCCGCAGGTCTACAACGCCGCCGTGTTGCTGGACGACCAGGGTCAGCTGCTCCTGCACCATCGCAAGATCAACGAATTGGAGATCGCGCTGGACCTGTATGCCATCGGCGATCGGCTGCAGGTGGCTCACACGCGCTGGGGCACGCTGGGGGTGAACATCTGCGCGGACAACTTCCCCAACGCCCTCGATATCGGACGGACCTTGGGACGCATGGGCGCGCAGCTGATCGCCGCTCCCTGCGCCTGGGCGGTCGACGCGCAATTCGATCCGGCGCAGCAGCGTTACGGGGACCTGTGGCGCGAGGCCTTTGGCCAGCTGGCACGCGCCTTCCGAATGCCGGTGGTGGGCGTGAGCAACGTCGGGCCCATCGGGCAAGGTCCGTGGGCCGGCCGGCGGTGCATCGGCTGTTCGCTGGTCGTCGACGCCGAAGGCCGCGAGCAGATCACCGGTCCCAGCGATCAGCCGGCGCTGCTGGTCGCGGACGTGGCGCTGTGGGACCAACGCCCGCGCGGCACCGCGATCTCGGGTATGCTATAGATGTCTCTCCGCAGGCCGCCGAGCCGTACCCGCGGCGCGGCAATGTCACCAGGAGCCGGCGCATGTCTACGCGTCTCGTCGCGGCGATTCAGATGACTTCCGGTCCCGACAAGTCCGCCAACCTGGCCGAGGCGGTCGACTTGGTGACGCGTGCCGCGCGGCGCGGCGCGGCCCTGATCGTGCTCCCCGAACTGTTCACCGGTCTGGGCGATCCGGCCCGCATGGTCGCGCAAGCGGAGCCGATACCAGGTCCCGCGGTGGACACGCTGAGCCAGGTGGCCCGCGCGCATCGTGTGACGCTCGTCGCAGGCAGCCTGGCCGAACGCGCGGCCGAGGCCGGCAAGGTCTACAACACCAGCGTGCTGCTGGGGCCGGACGGTCAGCTGCTTGCCAGGTACCGCAAGATGCATCTGTTTCATATCGATCTGCCCGGCAGGTTGCAGTTCCGGGAGGCGGATCTGGTGGTGGCGGGCGAACGCATCGCGGTGACCGACACGCTCGTCGGGCGCGTCGGTCAGGCCATCTGCTTTGATCTCCGGTTTCCCGAACTGTTCCGGCAACTGGTGGACCAGGGGGCCGAGTGCGTGGCCCTGCCGTCTGCGTTCACGACGTCCACCGGACCTGACCACTGGGAGGTGTTGCTGCGGGCGCGGGCGATTGAAAACCAGGTGTATGTGATTGCCGCCAACCAGTTCGGTCGTCATGGGCCGCACATGGAGAGCCACGGGCGTTCGATGATTGTCGATCCGTGGGGGGTGGTGCTGGCGACGGCGCGCGACGGAGTGGGCATCGTGGTGGCCGAGGTGGACGGCGCGGTCGTGCAGGCTGTGCGGGAGCGGCTGCCGGCACTCAAGTGCCGGCGGTGACCGGCGCGGGCGTGTCGAAGAACTCGACCGCGCCGCTCCGCACGTCGTACATGGCTCCCACGACCAGGAGTTGCCGGGCGCGGGTCAGCGCCGCCAGGGCGCTGCTCTGTTCGAGAATCAGGCGGATCGTGCGCCGTAGGTGCGCGCGATACAGGTCATCGATCCGCTCGCGCCGCGCCTCGGCGTCCAGCGCGTCCCAGCCCTGCAGATCGATCGCCGACAGGGATTGCTGGATCTCGTGGACGATGCGGGTCAGGTGCTGGCACTGCGCGAGTTCGCGGTGGCCGTTCCGCGCCAGCGCCGCTTCGATGGCCATCCGCACAACGGCACTGTTGCTGTGTCCCATCACGACGATGACTTTGGCTCCCGCGACCACGCAGGCGTATTCGAGGCTGCCCAAGACGCCCGCGCTGACCAGGTTGCCGGTGACCCGCGCACAGGACATATCCCCCAGCCCCACGTCGAAGATCAGTTCCACGGGGGTGCGCGAGCTCGCCCCGCTCAACACGATGGCCAACGGGTGCTGGTGGTCGGCCGTCTGCTCGCGCTGCCGGTTCAAGTCGCGCGTCAGGCGTTCTCCCGTGCGGAACCGCTCGTTCCCCTCCCGCAGGATCTGCAGCACCTTCGCGGGTGTCAGGCTGGCCTGCAGTTCCCGCGTCGTATAGTCGATGTACTGCACGCGATCGTGGAGCTGTTCGTAGTGGTCCCGCAGCCCGACCATGCTCACCTGCACGCCGCGGGCGGGGGCGACCTCGTGGAGGAACTCCTGGATCAGGTCGAGCACGTCAGCGTCAATGTAGTCCGTGTTGCGCGCATCGATCATCAAGTGACCGCCGCGTGGCACCGTGTCGAACGCCTTGGAGAGCGCCGCACGATTGAGGAAACTGACCTGGTTCGCCAGCTCGACGCGCACGACGCGCCCCCCGAGGTGCTGCTCGACCACCTGGATCAGCGGGCGGCGCAGATTGCTCCGGAGGATGAACAGGATGGCGAAGCCCAACCCGATCAGGATGCCCACCAGAAGATCGGTCAAGACAATGGCGGCGATGGTGACGACAAAGGGGAGGAATTGGTTCAGCCCCTCGTGCCACATCTGGCGAAACAGCTTCGGCTTGGACAGCTTGAAGCCCGTGACGATCAGCACGGCCGCCAGGCACGAGAGTGGAATTCGATTGAGCCAGGCCGGGAGCAGCACGACGCACAGCAGCAGCAGGATGCCATGGAACACCGCGGACAGCTTCGTACGGCTGCCGGCGTTGAGGTTGACCGAACTGCGAACGATCACCGAAGTGACCGGCAGGCCGCCCAGCAGTCCGGCCGTGAGATTGCCCACCCCCTGGGCCACCAACTCCCGGTTGGCCGGTGTCACCCGCCGCTGCGGGTCGAGCTTGTCGACCGCTTCCACATTCAGGAGCGTTTCGAGCGAGGCGACCGCGGCGATCGTAATCGCGGAGGTGATCAGGCGGGGATGGGTCAGTGCGGTCACATCGGGAAATTGCATGAACGCCAGAAACTCCCGCAGCGAACCGGCCACGGGCACCTGTACCAGGTGCGTGGACTCGATGCGCCAGGCACCGCCGACCTGCTCGAGCACCAGGCCCAGCCCGAGTCCTGCCAGGACCACCGCCAAGGGCGCGGGTAGCGGCACCCGCTGCAGCCACTTCACCTGGTCCCAGGTCACCAGCAGCAGCAGCGACAGCAGGCCGACCAGGGCGGCACCGGGATGCAGATTGAAGAAGGTCCATGCCAGCTCGGAGAACGTGTTCCGCTCGTCCGGCTGCAGGAACGACATGTCACCGATGAAATCGGCGTCGTGGCCGACCAGATGCGGGAGCTGTTTGAGGATCAGGATCAGGCCGATCGCCGCCAGCAGACCCTTGATGACACTCGAGGGCACGAAGGCGGCGATCGAGCCGGCGCGGATCAGTCCCAGCACGATCTGCAGCGCACCGGCCACGGCGACCGCCGTGAGGAACGCGGGAAACGAGCCGAGCAGCGTGATTTGCGCTGCCACGACGGCCGTGAGTCCGGCCGCTGGACCGCTGACGCTCGTGTGAGAACCGCTCAGCGCGCCCACCACCACGCCACCCACGATCCCCGCCACCAGCCCGGAGAACGGCGACGCGTTGGAGGCCAGCGCGATCCCCAGGCAGAGCGGCAGGGCCACGAGGAACACCACCATGCCGGCGGTGAGATCGGCGGGCAGCGTGCGCTGCAGGTCCGTGGAGGACTGTTCGCTCGATGCCACTAGACTTCCTCGACGACGTTCAGATCGAGCAGATTCGCCAGGTGGCGCACGCTCTGCACGTGGTCACCGTAGTACACGACGCGGTGCAGCAGCGTCATGGCGGCCTCTGTCTGCAATGTGCGGCTCCAGTTCGCGAGCATCTGGGCCGCATCACGCACCTCCGTGACGATCTGCGTCCGGCAGGCCCGGACGGACTTCTCTGGCACTTCGATGATCTTGCCGGTCGAGATGAGAATGCTGTTCAGATCGACGAATTTCGTGCGGGTCACCGTCTCTCCTACGCGGTAACGCACTTCGGGCACGCAGCCGCTGCCGGACACTTCCGAGTGGCCGCGCAGGAGGTACGGCGCTTCGGCCCCGTCGGCGCCGTCCAGTTTCAGAGGGGCCGTGCAGTGCGCGGTCCAGACCGCGTTGCGCGCCGTGTCGAACGTTGCGTTGCCCTGGAACCCCGGTCGGTCGAAGGCGTACTGGAACAGCATCATCGTCAACAGCGAATCCATATCGCCTTCACACGCGGCGGGCACGCCGCGATCGCGCAGACGGGTGAAGCCCAGACACGGAAATCCGCGTGACAACCAGCCCATGCAGGTGCCGACCGCGAGCCCTTGGGCCTGGTGATGGTCCATCAGGCGGTCCAGCGCGATGCTCACCCGCGCGGCCTTGCTGATGTCCTCGGCCGTCGGCTCGACAATCTCGTGTGCCCCGCGCGTCCAGCGCTGGGCTTCGTCCTGGGCGGCGTCCTCCGGCACCTGGGCCAGCATCTCGTCAAAATCGGCCTGGCCGACGGCGACCACGTCCGTGCCGAGTTTCGCCTTGACTTGGGCTGGATCACACGCCGGGGCCGTGCCCTGCGCGGGCGGGAACAGGAGCAGCCGCGTCTGTTGCATGAGCGGGATGACGCGCAGGAGCCGCACGGCCCGCTCCAACTCCTGGTAGTCGCTGCTGGCCAGCAAGGTCACCCGATGGCCTGCGCGGCGCCACCGCATCGGATACATCCAGTCGTGTCCGCTGGCGGGCAGCGAAAACACCACCAGGGGGTGACCGCCGTCGAGCACGGGCTGCACCATGCGCGTCAGCGCGAAGCAGTGCAGATTCACGGCCAGCACCGGCGCCCCCGGGCCAACGGCCTGCAAGGCCGCTGCCACCTGTTCTGCTGTCTGCACCTGTCGCTGGATGAGCTCGACGTTGCCCAGTTTCTTTTCCACCGCCTCCAGCACCTGCTTGGCCTGCGCCAGCTGCGACGGGTCCGTATTCCAGCCCCGATCGGCCGGGCCCGGCGATCCGGTGAAGAGGACACAGATCCGCGCCTTCTCCCGTGGCGCGGGGGGACCTGCCTGCGACGCCATGACGTGGGTCGACATGGCGCCGGCGGCCGCCAAACCGCTCAGGACACTGACCTCCATAAACTCGCGTCGTGTGCATTGCTCACACATCGGTTCGTTCTCCCGTGATCAAGGGTGTAGGTTTGTCGCCGGCCAGCCGGACCGTGGGCTGGGGTGCGTCCGGGACGGCTGCCATTGTACCACTGCTCGGCCGCTGCAGGTGGGCCCACTGCCGGCTGGTTCGCGAGAGTGGCATCGCTCCCCCCCATCCCCGCCACCACCACCGCGCGTTACACTCTGCAGGTCGATCTCACGTCGCCGCAGGAGCCGGCACTCGGCCGAATGGCATGCCCAAGATCGTCGGTTCACTCGCAAAATACCCGGCCCGCGCCTCGTTCGCCTGGTACCTGGGAATCATTTTTCTCGGCTCGCTCGCCCTGATGCATCCGCTGTGCCGCCATGAGGGGCGCGCAGCGATTTCAGCCGTGGATGCCGCGTTCACAGCGACCAGCGCCACGTGCGTGACCGGGTTGGCTGTCCGCTCGACCGCGACCGATTTCAATCTGCTCGGCCAGGGCGTCATTCTGCTGCTGATTCAGGTCGGCGGGATCGGCATCATGACGATCACGAGTTATCTCACGCTGCATCTCGGACGCCGAGAGAGCCTGGGACACCGGCTGGTGTTTGCCGAGACGCTGGGAGCCGAGTTTGACACGGACCTGCGGTGGATCTTGCGCAACGTGCTGGCCGTCACGCTGGCGATCGAGGGTCTTGGATTTCTGGTGCTGACGATCCGCAATTTGTTCGACTTCCCGCTGCCCATCGCGCTGTGGAACGCGCTGTTTCACGCCGTGTCTGCCTTCTGCAATGCCGGATTCGCGTTGCATGACGACAGTCTCATGCGCTATCGCGACGACGTGCTGGTGAACCTGACGATCAGCGGACTCGTGATCGTGGGAGGCATTGGCTTCCCCGTAATTCTGGACGTTCGCCGGCATTGGGAGAAGACACGTTCCTGGTCCTGGCTGTGGGAGCGGCTGCACCTCCACTCGAAAATCACACTGATCGGCACGGCCGTGCTGCTGCTGGCCAGCAGCCTGTGTGTCCTGTTGTTGGAGCGGGACGGCGTGCTCGGTCCGGTGACACCGTGGAAGCGGCCCGTCGTCGCAGCGTTTCACGCGGTTTCCTGTCGCACGGCGGGTTTCAACACCGTGGATTTGCCGCAGCTGACCAACGCCACACTGTTCGTCAGCATCCTGCTGATGGCCATCGGCGCGGGAGCCTGCTCCACGGCGGGTGGCTTCAAGGTGTCCACCATGTCCATCCTGGTGGCGCACGCCTGGTCGATGTTCCGCGGCCAGACGCGACTGAACCTCTTTCGGCGCACGGTGTCGCGCGAGGCGATCGCAAAAGCGCAGGCCATGATGCTGCTGTTCCTGGTGGTGATTATCTGCGGCTTGACGCTACTGCTGTTTCTTGAACATTCGCGGGATTCCTACGCCGCGACCAAAGGCGCCTTCATGGCGGCGGCCTTTGAAGTCACCTCGGCGCTGGGCACGGTCGGCTTATCGCTGGGAATCACGCCAGGTCTGACTGTCTTCGGCAAGATCATTGTCATCCTGTTGATGTTCATCGGCCGGCTCGGGCCGATCACGATCTTTGTGGCGTTGTCGCGGGGCGAGCGTCGCGCCACGCTCGCGTACCCGGACGAGGAGCCGATGTTTGGATAATGAGGGTGCGTGGCGGCTGCCCTGCCGGTGAGGCAGCGTCACGCGGTCAATCAAGGTGCGGATATGGCTGAACAGAAGCAGTTCATTGTCTTGGGGCTCGGCACGTTCGGCGCGGCGCTGGCCAGGAAGCTCAGCGCCAACGGCTGTCGCGTGACCGGTGTCGATGCCTCCGAGCAGAAGGTGGAGGAACTCAAGGAGCATCTCTACGCGGCGATCATCGGTGATGCCACCGACTACGAAACGCTCAAGCAGCTGCCGGTGCAGGCGGTCAATGCCGTCCTGATCGGCATGGGCGAGGACATCACCAAGTCCCTGCTGGCCACATTGCACGCCAAGGAATTGGGGGCGCGCCGGATCCTGGTCAAAGGCGTCACGGAAGATCATGGCAAGATCCTCAAGAAACTCGGGGTCGAACGCGTCGTCTTCCCGGAAATCGAGATCGCCGAGGAGCTGGCCGACAGCCTGACGTGGCCGAACATCATCGAGTTCCTGCACATCGACCCCGAGTATTCGTTCATGGAGCTCTCGGTCCCCGAGTCGCTGATCAGCAAGACGCTGCAGGAGGTGAACCTCCGCCGCCGCTTCGGCGTGTGGGTCATCGGCGTCAAGGATGCGATGACGGCGGAGCTGACCATGTTCCCGGATGGCCAGTTCGTCTTCGGCGCCGACCAGATGGTCCTGGTGGTCGGCCGACACAAAGACCTGGATCGTCTGCGAGAATTGACCTGAGTGCCACCGGGAGGGCGAGGCGCATGGGAGGGCGAGGTGCGTGGGAGGGCGAGGCGCGTGGGAGGGCGAGGCTCCTGCCGAGCCGCATGACCTGCCCGTTGCCGCCGA
>JALOQX010000074.1 GCA_025459265.1 Pirellulaceae bacterium
CGAACGACACGTGGCGGGGAGGGCGGAGGACGGAGGACGGTGGGCGGAGGACGGAGGACGGAGGACGGAGGACGGAGGGCGGAGGACGGAGGGCGGAGGACGGAGGACGGAGGGCAGAGGACGGAGGACGGAGGGCAGAGGACGGAGGGCAGAGGATTTCCTTCAATGTTCAATGTTCGATGTTCAATGTTCAAACGTTCAAAATAATGGGCCGGGTGGGCAGTGGCGTGCCCACCCGGCCGACGGCGATCAGGCGGGAGGCGGCCTGAAACGCCGAGTGTCGTTTGCTTCCGCACCAGCACGCCGCGGGGGCGCGTGCGGCACGCCCCGCAGCGGCGCGCACACGACTCAGATGTCGTAGTACAGGCAGAACTCGTAGGGGTGCGGACGCAGCCGCATCGCATCCACTTCGTTCTTCAGCTTGTAATCGATCCACGTCGAGATCACGTCCTCGGTGAACACGTCTCCCTTGAGCAAGAACTCATGGTCAGACTTCAGGGCGTCCAGCGCGGCTTCCAGCGAGGCGGGCGTCTTGACGACCTGGGCCGCCTCTTCCGGCGGCAGGTCATAGATGTCCTTGTCCAGCGGATCGCCGGGGTGGATCTTGTTCTGGATTCCGTCGATCACCGCCATCAGGATGGCCGAAAAGGCCAGGTACGGGTTGCAGCTCGGGTCCGGACACCGGAACTCGACCCGCTTCGCCTTCGGGCTGGGGCTGTACATCGGAATGCGGATGGCCGCTGACCGGTTCCGCTGCGAGTAGGCCAGATTCACGGGCGCCTCGTAACCGGGCACCAGCCGCTTGTAGCTGTTGGTCGTGGGATTGGAGAACGCCAGAATCGACGAGGCGTGTGCCAGCAGTCCACCGATGGCATACATCCCCATGTCGCTCAGTCCGGCATACGAGCTGCCGGCGAAGAGCGGTTCGCCATCTTTCCAGAGCGAGACGTGCGTGTGCATGCCCGACCCGTTGTCGCCGAAAATCGGTTTGGGCATGAACGTAACCGACTTCTGATGCCGCGCGGCGACGTTCTTGATGATGTACTTGTACATCAACAGCTTGTCAGCCATCTGCACGAGCGCGTCGAACCGCAAGTCGATCTCCGACTGTCCGGCCGTACCGACCTCGTGATGCTGCGCCTCGACGTCCAGACCGCATTCGATCATGGTCTGCATCATCTCGTTCCGCAGGTTCATCAGCTGGTCGGCCGGTGGCACCGGAAAATACCCTTCCTTGTGCCGCAGCTTGTAGCCGAGATTCGGATTCTCTACCCGGCCCCGGTTCCACTGACCTTCGTTGCTGTCCAGATGAAAATAGGATTCGTGAGCGTTCTGATCGAAACGAATGTCGTCAAACACGAAAAACTCGGCCTCGGGGCCGAAATAGGCCGTGTCGGCAATGCCTGTGCTCTTGAGATGGTTCACCGCTTTGCGCGCCACGTTCCGCGGATCGCGCGAGTAGTCCTCACGCGTAATCGGATCCTGGATGTTGCAGATCATCACGAGCGTTGGCAGCTCGGTGAAGGGATCCAGAAACGCGGTCTCCGGCTGCGGAACCACCAGCATGTCACTCTCGTGAATTCCCTGCCAGCCGCGAATGCTCGAGCCGTCGAACCCCAAGCCGTCCTCGAATACGTCCTCGTCCAGCTTACTCACCGGAATCGTGAAGTGCTGCCACAACCCCGGAAAGTCCATGAACCGCAAGTCGACCGCCTTGACATCTTTCTCCCGACAGAGCGCTAAAACTTCTTTTGGAGTCACCTTGTCTCCCCTTTCAAACAACAACCGGAACCAGAAGGATGGTGGACGGCCTGCCTCCAGAGCAATCGCGGTGCCAGACACGCCATCCGACACCCTCCATCACGCGCAAACATCTACATATCATCGCGTTAAGGATGCGCTGGACCGGTTTTTCACATAGCCGCAAAACGGCCTGACTGCCTGTTCCACGGGCATTTCCTGGTTACTTCGTAGGCGTCCGGGCGCCGCGCGCCTGCCAGCGACACACGAGCGCCAGAAACGCTGGCAGCAGAACGGTGCGGACCACGAGGGTGTCCAGCAGCATCCCCAGCGACAGCGCAAAGCCCAACTCCAGGATGCTCCGCACCGGCCCCAACGCGGGACGGAGCGAGTGGGCCCATTGGCCAGGGAGCAGGTCCGGCCAGACGGCGGCCGTCATCGAAATGAACGTGCCCGCCATGATGATCCCGCAGCTGGTGATGATCCCGCCCGTTTGCACCAGTGCGCGGCGCAGTCCCGCAAAGGGACCCAGCCGTGCCTGCTCTTCGAATACCCGAGTCGCCAAGTAGACGTTGTAGTCCTGTCCCACGGCGACCATGATCACGAACAGAAACAGCGGGACTTTCCAGTCGAGACCCGGGTAGGCGTCGCCGTACGCCATCGAGAAGACGAACGCCGTCAACCCGATCGTCACGTAATAACTCAGCAGCACCGAGAGCATCATGTACGCGCACGTGGCGGGACGCCGCAGGACGGCCAGGAGGACACCCAGTACCGCCACGACGACCAGCACTTGGATGCGCAGGTTGTCGCGGTGGGTCACGCTGCGCAGGTCGCGGATCGCGGCGGTGGTGCCGGTCAGCGCGAACTGCGCGCGGTACCAGAACGCGTCCGGCGACTCGGTCAGCCCGCGCAGTGTCTGTTCGACGCCATCGACGGTCTGGATGGCCGCAAGCGAGAACGGATCGTGATGGAGGATCAGCTCGAACCGTGCGACGTTGCCCGCCAGCGACGGGGTCTGGGCCACGAAGATGGCCTTGGTCCGGGGATGGGCGCGCAGAATGCGCAGCGTCCGGCCGCGATCGCTCAGGATGCCAGGTTTCTCGCCCGGCGCGTAATCCCCCAGGGGATCTTCGGCCGAGCGGACGGTCAGGATGCCCGGCCCGTGGAGTGCGTCGGACAGGTTGCGAATCTGGGCGCGTCCCTCGGGGGACTCGAACTGGGCTCCCTCGCGATGGACGAGCACCGTTGTCGGTCCGCTTTCACCGACGGGGAAGTGGCGCCGGAGGACATCCGTCCCCTGGCGGCTGGGGCAATCGCGAGGCAATCCGCTTAAGAAGTCGTACGTCACTTGCTGGCCCGTGCGCGCCCCGTAGGCCGCCAGTGGCAGAAGTGCCAACACCGACAGGGTCAGTACGAGCGCCGGTTGAGCGACGACCCTCCGCGCCACGGACTGCCACAGTCGGGTTGCCCATCGGGCCGTGTGGCGGTCGCCAGCGAGCGGTCCGCGTGCGGGACGTGCCGGGCGTTGCGTCGCGTCGCGCCAGGTCCAGCCCAGGAGCGGGCCGAGTCCGTGCAGGAGTGCGGGCGTGAGCGTGATGCAGGTGATGAGCGTGATGAACAGGCAGAGGCCGATGACGGGTCCGCTGTAACGGTACTTGCCAAACTCGGCGAACACCATCATTGACAGCCCGAGGATGGTGGTCAGGGCGCTGGCGGTCAGCGCGGTACCGACGTGGGCCAGCGCGGCGGACACGGCCGCCCCGTGGGGCAAACCGGCTGCGAGTTCCTCCTTGTAGCGGGCGATGAGGAACAGGCAGAAGTCGGTCCCGGCCCCGAACAGGATGACGACGATGAATATCCGCGTGGTGGAAAACACCATCAGGGTCCACCAGCCGAAGCCGGGTACCGTGGCAAGCTGCGTGAGCAGTGCGACCAGTCCGGAGGACACGAGCAGCGATACGAGGATGGTGGCGAGCGGGACGATCAGCAGCAGCGGCGAGCGATACACGACGACGAGGATCGCGACGACCAGCAGCACGGTGACGATCTCCGTGTGCCGAATGCTGGCCGCGGCGGACCGCAGCAGATCGGCGCCGACCGCCGCCGAGCCGGACTGCAGGAGCATCAGTCCCGCCGGACCGTGCTGGTGCAACCAGGCGCGGACGGGCTCCATTGCCTCCTCCAGCTGCTGGACGACGCGGATATTGTCCACGGCCATGAATTCGTTGGACAACTGGACGACGACCAGGCGCACGGAGTTGTCGCGGCTGACGAGCTTCGAGCCGAAGTAGCTGTCCCGCCAGGTCCACACGTCCACCAGCGGCAGTCCCGCCGCCGTCTCCGGGCGCGGTGCGGCGTCCGCGGCGACGGCTTTCTCGGTCACGGCCAGGGCACTGGGCGGATTGGCCACGAGTGTCGGATCTGCCGCGCACCACTGTGCGAGCAGGGCGAGATTATGGTAGAGGTCGTCGAGCGTTGGGGGGCGGCTGGCTTGGCCGGCGGGCCCGGCCCCCGCGGGCTGCTCCCAGTAGTCATTGAGTTTATCCTCCAGCTGCAGGGCATCCTGGAGCAGGTCCGCGGCCTGCTGCACGGCCGCCTGGCGTTGCGCGGCCTGCTCCGCCGCCTCCGCCGCGCGCCCCGCCTGGTGGGCCTCGCGCTGCCGCGCGGCGCAGGACTGCGCAGCCGCCAGCTGCGTGGCGGCACACAAGTTCTTCAGCCGGCGGGCCAGGTCGTAGCCGATCTGCACGTCATCGTTCGTCATCGGCTCGTCGGGTCGCACGACGGCCGCCACTACCTGGCTCCGTCCGCGCTGGAGTGGAAAGGCCTCGGCCATCCACTGTTCCCCGATGACGCTCGGCAAGTACGACGGCAGGTAGGCAAAATCGCCGTCCTGGATGATCGCGGACCAGGGGGGGGCGATCAGTCGGACGGCGACGACCGCGCACAGCCACACCAGGAGGACGGTCAGCCAGTGGCGGCGCACAAGCTCGGCAAGCCCAGCATACATGCCTAGATCATAGCGATCTTCTCAGTTCGTGCGCCCCACGGGAGGCTGTCCCGCCGCCTGCCGGGCAATGTCCAGCCCCGTGGCCAGCACGCGGTCGACCCCGGCTGAGACCGGCTGGCCCGTGTCGGTCACGCGGGCCACGAGCTGCGACCGATCGACGGGCACTGCCACATGCGGCGTGACCCCCCGATCACTGATCGCCTGACCGCTGGGTGCGTAGAACTTGGACGTCGTGAGGCGAATTCCCGACTTGTAGCGATTGAGCGGGAAGATGCCCTGCACACTCCCTTTCCCGTACGAACGCTGCCCCACGACCGTGCCGCGCCGGTAATCGTGAATCGCCGCGGCGAATATCTCACTCGCGCTGGCCGAGTCTCCGTCAATCAGCACGACCAGCGGCACACGCCAGGTACCGGCCGGCTGGGCCCGATAGTCGAAGTCCTCGCGACTGCTGCGGCCGCGGGTGGACACGATCACGCCGGACGAGAGAAACTGGTCAGCCACTTCCACGGCGGCATTGAGCAGTCCGCCGGGGTTGCCACGCACGTCGACGATCAGCGACCGCATGCCCTGATGGTACAGCGACCAGAGCGCGCGTTCGACGTCCTGGTTCGTATTCTTCTGGAAACTGGTCAGCTTCAAGTAGGCCACGCCGCACGTCGCATCGAGCATCTGCACATCCTGGACACTGGGTACATCGACCCGTCGTCGCTGCAGGCGGAGCGTGCGGACCGCCCCCGCCGGGTTCTGCAGCGAGATCTCGACCAGGCTGAGTTCGGGGCCTTTGAGCAGATCGGCGGCGGTGTCGGCGGACATCGTTTCGAGGGAGGCTCCGTCGACGGCCGTGATGCGTTCCTGCGCCAGTACCCCCGCCTCGGCGGCCGGCCCGCCCGGGATCACATTGACGATCAAGAGCGCGTGCGTTTCGGCTTTCAGTTCAATGCCCAGTCCGACGAAATTCCCCTCGATCTGTGCGAAGACCTCATCCAGCTGATTGCCGGTCAGGTAGGCCGAATACTGGTCCAAGGCGGCCGCTGCGGCACACGTGAATTCGAGAATGGCGACCTGGGGGGACACGCCCAGCTGGCGCGCCGCCAGGCGACTCAACGCCGCCACCGCGTCGACCGCGTCGCGGCGTCCCACAATCTCGGTCCGCTGCACGGCCGCCTGCACCGAGTCGCCGGGAGTGCCCGCGCCGTCGAGCGAGACGAGCTGCGGGAAGCGGTCTGCAAAAACCGGCTCCGTGACGGCAATATCCAGTTGCAGCGCACCACGCGCGACGAGCTGTTTCCAGTTCGGTTCATGCACGTGATACGTGTCGACTTTCAGCAGGACTTCGCTGTAGAGCTCCAGCGCCTGTTGCTCGGACAGCCGTTCCAGCGACGCCAGATAGCTGGTATCGGCGAACCGGCGGGCGATGTCCAAATGGGCCCGGGCCACGATCAGCCGATTCTGCAGCTCGTTGCGGTCCGGATGCGACCGGACCGCTTCTTCATAGAACGAGAGCGCATCGCTCCAGCGCCGTTCGCGCTCGAGCAGTTCGCCCTGCCGGATCACGTCGTCCAGTTGCCCACGATCGGCCATCGCCTGCGGGGGAACCAACGGCTGGGCGTCCAGACGCCGCGCCGCGCCCCCCGCTGCCACCCCGAGGAGGGCCAGGACCATCCACGTGCGGGCCAACCGGAAAAGTCTGTGCATTGTTCGATCCATGATTGCTCGGCGGTACGGCGCACGCGCCGCGGGCAGCGCGCTGCGCCCGGTCGTGCGACCGCGACGCGCAGCAGCTTGACTCACCAACCGTGGAACATCCGACCCATCAGGCCGTGACGGAGCGTCGGCTACAGGAATATAGAACCGGATTTGCCCCCGGTCAAAAAAGCCGACGCGACTTGCTCACCGGCGACTCGTCACAATCGTCAGAAGCGGAACTCGTCGTGCGTGTCGCAGCGATTTGCCGATCTGTAACGTGCCGGTGCCGCCCGCGCGGTTCGCGCTCTCCACTGCGCATGGCTCGTCGTGAGCCGAGAATGCTCGGGGCATCGGCCAATCGTATGCAGGGCCGGCCTGCCGGTCAAACCCGCACCCGCTTGCGCCCCTGGACCGCCGCGGTCTGCCGATGGGCCAGCACAATGGCGTCACGCGCCAGGTCGCCGCCGAGAATCGGCGACGGGTGTCCGCTGCGGATGGCCTTGAGCACTTCCTTGATTTCGGCGGCAAACGGATCGATCGCGTCCGGAGAGCCCAGATCGGGAGTGACTGCCTTGCCGCGGCTGTCCAGCACGGTCAGCGGGATGATGGTGCGTCCCTCGCCACCAAAGACGCCGGATTCGTACACCAGCGTGGCTTTTTCCAGGTGGATTTCAAAGCCATGCGTGAAACTGCGCCCCTGCTGGCCAATGACGCCCGAGGTGGCGCTGACGACCAGCTGCGGATCGGCGAACTCGAACATCGTGTTGCAGTACTCGACCACTTCGCCCCGCATCCGCCCCTGGCTGATGACGAACTGGGGCATGCCGAACAAGAACCGGATGAAGTGCGCGTCGTGGATGTGGAGATCCAGCAGCGGGCCGCCACACCCGCGCGGATCGTAGAAGTCCTTGAGCCAGAGGGGATCGGAGATGACACGTTTGAAGTGTCCTCCCAGCAAGCGTCCGTGCTTGCCGCTGCTGATCAGCTTCCGCGCCTGGGCGTACTCCGGAAACATCGGCAGCACGTGTCCGATGAGCAGTTGCCGCCCGGCGGCTTGGGCGGCCCGGACCATGCGCTGGCAATCCGCGACCGTCAGCGCCATGGGCTTCTCGCAGAAGACGTGTTTGCCGTGTTCCAGGGCCAGGACGGCAGCGGCGGCGTGCGCGGACGGCGGCAGACAGATGTCGATCAGATCGACGTCGGGATCGCCGCAGAGGTCCTGCAGCTGCGGGTAGCACCGCATCCGCGAAACATCCACCAGCTCGCCCCGCGGACCGAAATTGCCCTGGATGTCCCGCCAGTCGCCCGCGAGCCGCTTGGGATTCTGCTCGCACAGCGCGACAATCCGCGCGCCGTTCACGCGCTGATACGCCAGGTAGTGAATCCAACCCATGAAGCCGATGCCGGCGATGCCGATCTTGATCATGACCCGCGTCCACGTGATGAGTTTGCAGTGCGGTGCCCGCCACACCGCCGTCCGTCAGCCCCGTGGCAGTTCACGGGGCACGATTGACCAGTTCCACGAATCGATCATAGGCCCGATGCCAAGGGTCCGGCTGCGCGGGGACGTACTCCTCCACGGCGAAGCTGGTGCGAATCACCTCGCGCGCCTCGGCAATCGAAGCCACATCCCCATTCGACACCGCCTGCATCATGACGTTTCCGATCGCCGTGGCCTCGATGGGTCCCGCGACGACGCGGCGGTCGCAGGCGTCGGCCGCCATCTGGCAAAGCAGGCGGTTCTGCGTGCCGCCGCCGACAATGTGGATGGTTTCGAGTGGTCCGCCGTTGAGCTGTTCGAGCCAGCCGATGACCATGCGGTAGCGCAGCGCCAGGCTTTCCAGCGCGCAGCGGATCACCGCCCCGTCGCTGTCCGGCGGCGCCTGCCCCGTCTCTTCGCAGTACTGACGGATGGCGGCCGGCATGTTGTCGGGGGCCACGAACCGCGGGTCATCGGGGTGGATCAGCGCCGTGAGCGGGCGCGCGGACTGGGCCAGGGCCGTGAGTTCGTCCCAATCGTACGTCCGCCCCTCCCGCTGCCAGCAGGCGCGACACTGCTGGACGAGCCACAATCCGGCGATGTTCTTGAGGAGTCGGATCGTGCCGCCCACGCCCCCCTCGTTCGTGAAATTCAGCTCGCGACAACGGTCCGTGACCACCGGTCCCGGCAGCTCGATGCCCATGAGCGACCACGTGCCGCTGCTGATATAGCACCAGTTCGGTTTCTTCCCCGGCAGGCTGCTGGCCGGCACCGCCATCACGGCGCTGGCCGTGTCGTGCGTGCCCGGCAGCACGACCTGAATGCGGTGCCCCCCCATCTCCTGGGCGACCGATGCGCGGAGCGGCCCGAGCCGTGTGCCGGGCAGCGACACCGGCCGCAGCAGGCGGCTGGGCAGTTCGAACCGGTCCAACAGCGGAAACGCCCAGTCGTTCTTCTGCGGATCGAAGAATTGCGTCGTGGACGCGTCCGTGTACTCGTTGGACTTCTCACCGCTCAGAAGCCAGTGAAAGAGATCCGGCATCATCAACAGGCTGTGGGCGGCATCGAGCAGCGGCGATCCTTCCCGCCGCATGGCGAAGAGCTGAAACAGCGTGTTGAACGGCATGAACTGCAGCCCCGTGCCGGCGAAGATCTCGCTCCGCGGCACGACCTGAAACGCATCCTCCAGAATGCCTTCGGTACGCCGGTCCCGGTAGTGCACGGGGTTGCCCAGCAGTTCGTCACGCGCATTGAGCAGACCGAAATCGACGCCCCAGGTGTCCACGCCGACCGACACGATCCGATCGCCGTATTTCGTGCCGGCGGCGCGCAAGCCGTCCTTCACATGCTGCCACAGGCCGAGCAGGTCCCAGTACAGCCGTTCGTTCGCCAGTACGCCGCCGTTCGCAAAACGGCTCACTTCCTCCAACGCGATGCGCCTGCCGGTGAACTCGCCGGCCACCACCCGCCCGCTGGATGCTCCCAGGTCCACCGCCAGAAAAACCTGCGCGCCCTTCGCCATGACAACGCACCCTTAACCAGGATGACCGCGAGACCGCGGGACACATCGTGCGTACCCGCCCGCCTTCCCGCGCACCGTGTTCCTGGCGTGATGGTGACGCGCTGCACGGCACGCGTCAAGTACCAGGATAGCCGTCCCGCCGTGTCCTGCAGCGCTTCGGCCGCGCGGCTAACGCTCCACCAGCCGCACGTGGCGGAACTCGATGGCGTCCCCCTCCGCCGTCAGACAGATCCGGCCCGCCACCGCATCGCAGTCGTGAGCCTCATTCACCAGCTCACCGTTGATCCGCACGCGGATCGCGCCATCCTCGGCCGTGACCTCGCAGTCGTTCCACTCCCCCGCCGGCCGCTCCCGATCGGCCAGCTTCTTCACGTTCGTGAGCTTTCCAAACTGCGAATGCTCGAGCGTCTGCACGCGGTCCGAGGGACCGGCGAGCGAAAACCCGTCGAGCCCCCAGATGTCGCCCGACTGACCGGCGTTCAGCTGCGCCTCGAAGCTGCGCGGCCAGATCTGATGCGGGCCCGTCATCCGGACCAGCACACCGCCGTTGCCCGGCTGCGCGCCCGGCGGCCAGCGCCACTGGAGCGTGAGCGTGAAGTTGCGATACGCTTTGCTCGTGTAAAGGTACCCCTTCGGTGTGCCCGCGCACCGCAAGATCCCCTCCTGCAGCTTCCACACGTCCGCCGGCGACGTCACGTCGCGCTCAGAAAAGTACTCCCAGCCGTCCAGCGCACCCGACGCAGCTTGCCCCGTCAGCAGGTCCAAGGCGTCTTCGCCGCATGCACTGCCGGCGCATTGAGCGATCAGCAGCCCGGTCACGATCACTCGCCACGGGGACCTCAGCAGCTCAGTCGCAGTTGTCATGGGCACACTCGCCTGTCGGAAACCGGGTCTTCAAGGACAACACCGCTCCCATCGTACGAGCCGGCGTCCGTCTCCGCAACAACGACAGCCGCCTGCTGCATCGGCCCGACGCGCGCGGTACACTCACCAGGAGCGTCCAAGCAGGACGGGCCTCCCGGCCCGTCACGAAGTGCTCGACGTGGCACGCGTTCCCTGACTGTGGAGTACTGGCCATGCAGTCCATTCGACCGCACATTCCCCCGAGCCTGAGCTGCGCAGTAGGCCCGTGGCTGGTGGCCGCGCTCGCGATACCTGCGGCGTCCCAGGAAGCCTGGCAGCAGGAAGCTCAAGCACGAATCGAGCGCCATCGCCAGGCTGACGCCGAGATTATCGTAGTCGACGACGCCGGGCAGCCGGTCGCCGGGGCAGAGGTACACGTCGCGCAGACCCGTCACCGCTTCCTGTTCGGGTGCAACTTCTTCCAGTTTGGACGGCTGGAGCCGGAGAGCGACGAGGAGTCGTACCGCCGCCAGTTCGCGGAGCTCTTCAACTTCGCAACGCTGGCGTTTTACTGGCCGACCTACGAACCGCGGCGGGGCGAACCGCGACATGCCTATACCGAGGAAGTCGCCCGCTGGTGCCGCGAACACGGCATTCAGACCAAAGGGCATCCGTTGGCCTGGAACTATTTCGAGCCGCGTTGGCTGCCGGACGACCTGCAGGCCGTCCGCACGTTGCAGATGGAGCGGATTGAGGACTGTGTCAGCCGGTTCCGCGGCTTGATTGATATCTGGGATGTGGTGAACGAAGCGACGCACTACGAGCGGGAGGAGTTGCAGCAGCGCGCTCCCAAGCTGACACAGCTCTGGACCGAAGTGGGACGCGTGCCGTTTGTCGACGAGTGTTTCCGGCACGCCCGCGCGGCACACCCGCAGGCCACGCTGCTGATCAACGACTACCGGGTCGACCCTGCGTATGCCGACCTGATTACGGCGCTGGAACAGGCAGCTGGTGCCCGGCCGTATGACGTGATCGGTCTGCAGAGCCACATGCACGGGGACGTGTGGGACAACGCGCGGCTGTGGGATGTGTGCGAGCGATTCGCCCGGTTCGGCGTTCCGCTGCACTTCACGGAGCTGACCGTGGTTTCCGGCGCGAAAGGATGGGAGCTGGCCCAACGGGGCCAGCCGTGGCTCTCGACGCCCGAAGGCGAAGAGGCACAGGCCCGCGACGTCGAACGGATCTACACGATGTTGTTCTCCCATCCCGCGGTGGCCGCCGTGACCTGGTGGGATTTCACGGACCGCCACGCCTGGCAACGGGCCCCGGCCGGACTCCTTCGCCAGGATCTGACCCCCAAACCCGCGTGCACCGCCCTGCTCAAGTTGATCAAGGACCGCTGGTGGACACGCGTGCAGACGGCCACCGACACCGAGGGCAAGGCCCGGTTCCGCGGCTTCCTGGGCGACTACACCGTGACGGTGCGCCTGGCGTCCGGCCGGGAAATCACCAGCCCACTTACGTTGGCAACCGGAGACGCGCATGTGCACCGCGTGGTCGTGGACTAAGAGTCTGCTCGTGTGCCACTGCCTGCTGGCTGTGGACGATCAACGGCCTGTCAGTCTGCCCGCCGTCGATGCTCCCATCCTGGCCCACTGGACGTTTGACGACGACCGGACCGACATGGTCCGCGATGATGCTCCGGGGGCTGTGCGCGGAATTGCCGTCCAGGTCCCGCGCGTCGCAGGCGTGCATGGACTGGCCGGCGATCTGGCTGGATCGCATCAACTCGCGACAGCACCACTGGCCACCGAGCCGGCGCTGGCCCAACTGGCCTTTGCGGCCTGGGTGCGACCAACGGACCTGTCGGGCTATCGGGAGATTTACCGGCAGGAGTGTCCCGAGCGGCTGTTGTTTTCCTTTCAGAACAACGGCACGGTCCTCTCCCTGGGGCTGAACATCGGCGGGTACATCGAGTGTGACGCCACGATCGATCCGGCCCAGGTGGCGGACGGCGCGTGGCATCACGTGGCGGCGACCTATGACGGGCACGCGATGCGTGTGTTTCTCGATGGCGCGGAGATTGCGCAGACACAGCGGGCGGGTCTGATCACGACCAACACGGTGGTGCCCGGTTACGTGGGTTCCAGTGGCGGGACGGGGGAGCATTTCCAGGGCGCCATGGACGATGTGCGCATCTACGGTCGTGCCCTTCAGCCGGCGGAGATCGCGGCGCTCTACCGCACCGGCAGCGACGTGCTGGCCGAGCGCCTGCGCGAGCTGGAACAAGCCGCTTCGCGTTACTATCAGGGCGGCGCCACGTTTGCCGACACGTTGGTGGCACTGCGGCGGGGCCTGCGCACGGACCCGGACGCCCTGTCGAACCGGGAACTCCTGGGTTTGCTGCTGGCCAGGGTGAAAACGGATTTCCCGCACGAGTACGCGGATTTCGTGCACACGACCGGCAACTCGCCGCTGGAGTACCTGCGGGCCGGCAACCTGGAGTCGCTGGCCGCAATCGCCGGCCAGTTGGTCGAGTTGATGCTTGAATACGAGCCCCTGACGGCGGAGCAACAGGCACGGCTGACTTCGGAACAACAGACGTACTGGGCGGAGGTGCGGCGGATCGCCGACGAGTATGCGGCGCTGCGTGCTGCCGGCGGCAACGCCGCGGATTCTCCGGCGTGGATCGAGATCATGCTGCAGGCCGGCCGCCGCGTGCAGCCGCGTCCAGTCGTTTCCGAAGCCGTGGCGCCATACCGCCCTCCCACCACACCGGTCACACGCGACCTCACCGCGGATGAAGCGCGCAACGTGCTGCAACGCGACTGGCTCCACCAGGCTGATGGGAGCCCGACGCGAGCGCGGATTCTCGAGGAGATTCGCTGGACAGAGCGGCTCGCCACGCGTCTGGCGCGGCAGGGCGCCGACGACCGACTGCTCACCGACTGCCTGAGCACTCTGGACGAGTTGCGTGCGCGGGCGACCCAGCTGGCTCAGCCGGATACCGAACTCTACTACCGTGTGCGGGAAGTCAAACGCCGGATCGCGTGGTCCAACCCGGTCCTGGACTTCGACCAGGTGTTGCTGGTGGACATGCCGTTTCCGGACGGCAGCGAGTGGCAGCATGAAACGCGACACCGGCTCGGCTACATGGCCGTTCCCGGCGGACGACTGCTCGTGCTGCAGGGACTCGCTCCCGACGGACACGTGCGGCAACTGATGCCGCAGAGCCCTCTGCACGGTTCGTTCTGGCGTCCCGATCTGTCGTGGGACGCGCAAAAGGTGCTGTTCTGTTTCAAGCCGCACAACGAAAAGTCGTTCCACCTGTACGAGATTAATCTCGACGGGAGTCAGTTGGTCCAGCTGACCGATGGGCCCTACGACGATCTTGACCCGATCTACCTGCCGGACGATCAGCACCTGATGTTTTCGACCACCCGCAGCCACACCTATGTGCGTTGCATGCCTCCGACCAATGCCTATGTCCTGGCCCGCTGCGATCGGGACGGACGGAACATCTATCTGGTCTCGCACAACAACGAGCCCGATTACCTGCCCTCAGTGCTGGATGACGGCCGCATCATCTACACGCGATGGGAATACACCGACAAGCCGCTCTGGCGCGCTCAGGGGCTGTGGACCGTCAACCCGGACGGCACGCAGGCCAACACGCTGTGGGGAAACCAGAGTGTCTGGCCGGATCTGCTCAAGGATGCGCGGCAGATCCCGGACAGTCGACGGATCATGTTTACCGGCAGCGCCCACCACAACTGGTTTGCCGGCAGCGTGGGGATCATCGATCCGACCCGGGGCTTCAACTTTCCCGACGGACTGACCAAAGTCACGGCGGATGTCGCCTGGCCGGAGTCGGGCAACGGACCGGTGGATCCGATGGAGTGCGCGGACTACCACGCGAGTGGTCATTGCGAGGGTTACTATTCGCCGTATCCTCTGGGGCCAGACGATTTCCTGGTCTCGGCCAATCGCGGCGGGAAGTTCGTCCTGTATCTGATGGACCTGGAGGGGAATCGCGAACTGGTCTACGAAGGCGCGCATCAGGTGCTCCATGCCCTGCCGGTGCGTCCCCGTCCGCGTCCCCCGGTGCTCCTGGATCGCGCTGAGTGGCCCACGCGCGCGCAGCGGCTGACGCCCCAGCCGGGCGTGATTTTCAGCACGAACGTCTACCAGGGTGCGCCGGCCGCGCTGCAGGGAAAGGCACGTTACCTGCGCATACTGAACATCGAGCCGAAGACGTACACGTACTGGTACAAGCGCCCCTATCTGTCGACCGGTCCGGTCGTCTCGGCAGTGCAGAGCGAGGGGGTCAAACGCATCCTGGGCACGGTGCCCATCGCGGAGGACGGATCGGTGGCATTTGCAGCGCCCGCCGGCACCGCGTTGCATTTCCAGCTGTTGGATGAACGCTTCCGCGCGCTGCAGACCATGCGCAGCTTCACCGGCGTGATGCCGGGCGAACGCCGAGGCTGCCTCGGGTGCCACGAGAGCCACAGCCGGACCGCCCAGTACCAGGGTGCGGCTCTGGCCCTGGCGCGGGAGCCGCAGCCGATCACGCCGCCACCCTGGGGCGACGAATCGGTGAGCTACCCGCGTTTTGTGCGCCCCGTGCTGGATCAATATTGTGCCTCGTGTCATGAGGGCCACGGGGAAGGTCGTGCCGCCGTCGATTTCACGCCCCGCCCGGGCTTGCTGTCCTTTGACGAAACGTATTTCCTGTTGACCGGTAATCCGAGTTGGGGCGCGGCGTACCAGAAACCGGCCAACCCGCCGCCGGGGTTCGGCATCGCGAACATGATCATGGTGGAAGGCTACGATCAGCGCGATCCCGCCGCGTACCAGACGCCGCCGCCACTGACCTACCTCTCGTACAACAGCCCATTGATCGAACTCGCCGCTTCCGGCACCCATTACGGCGTGGCGGTCGATCCCGTGTCACTCCAGCGGTTGATCGCCTGGGTCGACACCATGTGTCCCTATCAGGGGAGCGAGGAAATCCGTACGATGGAGGATCCCGAGTTCCAGGGCATCGACTGGTTGTCGATCCGGCCGCGCATCAAGACGGCGCCGACGGTGGTGCGTCCTGGACCGATCGACTGATCCAGATCAGCACACGAGGCACACGCAACATGAGCACCGGCGCCGACATGGCTGCCGCGCGGCAGCGGATTGCCGCGGCCTATGATCCGGAGCTGTTCCAGGAGGCCGGGCAGCGGTTGATCGCGCAGTTGAGCGCGCATTTGCGCAAGGTGCAGGCCGCGGACGGGAGTGTGCTCCCGTGGCGCGATCCGGCGGCCAACGTCGCTGAGGCGGCCAGCTATCTGGCGGCAGAGCCGCTCAACCCCTGTCAGCGCGAACAGTTGGCCGATCGCTTCGCGCAGCTCGTCGCGCTGATGCTGCGCCGGGGGCACAACCTGCACGATCCGCGGTACATCGGCCACCAGGTCCCGGCCTCGGTTCCCCTGGCCGGGCTGCTGGACGCGGTGGGATCCGTCACCAATCAACCGATGGCCATTTACGACATGGGGCCCTGGGCGACGGCCGCCGAGTGGGCGCTGGTCGAGCACCTTGGCCAGCAGATCGGCTGGGCGCCGCAATCGTTTGCCGGTCTGGTCACCCATGGCGGTTCCCTGGCGAATCTCACCGCGCTGCTGGCGGCGCGCAACGTGGCGCTCGCCGGAGCGTGGGAGCAGGGGCTGGCGGGACGTCCGGAGCCGCCGGTGCTGGTGGTCCACGGCGATGCGCACTATTCGATCGGGCGCGCCGCCGGCGTGTTGGGTGTGGGGACGTCCCAGGTGCTGCGTGTCGGCCTGGACGCGCGACGCCGGATGGATCCGAATCGGCTGCAGGATCTGCTGGCGCAGCTGCGCGCACGCGGGCAGGACGTGGTGGCGGTCGTGGCGTGCTCGTGCTCGACGCCGATCGGAGCGTTCGATCCGTTGCCGGAGATCGCGGATGTCTGCCGGCGCCACGAGGTGTGGCTGCACGTGGACGCGGCGCATGGCGGAAGCGCCTGCCTGAGCCCGCGGCACCGCGATCTTGTCGCGGGGCTCGATCGCGCCGACAGCGTCGTCTGGGACGCCCACAAGATGCTCTTCATGCCCGCGCTGTGTGCGTTTGTCTTCTTCCGCGACAAGGCCCACCGCTTCGAAGCGTTTCGCCAGGAAGCGCCCTACCTGTTCGACCCGACCGCCCCGGGACTCGCCGAATACGACAGCGGACTGCGGACGGTCGAGTGCACGAAGCGGGCGGCAGCGTTCGGACTCTGGGGCGTCTGGTCGCTCTTCGGCCCGCAGTTGTTTGCCGATCTGGTCGACGTCACCTTCGCCCTCGGTCAGCAGTTCTACGAGAAACTGTTGGCGGCGCCCGACTTCGAGGCCGTGCACGAGCCCCAGTGCAACATCGTCGTGTTCCGCTTCGTACCGCACGAACTGGTCGACGCGACGCGCGATGCGGTGGGACGGTTCCAACTGGAACTGCGACGTCGCCTGATCGAGTCGGGCGAGTTCTACATTGTGTCGACCAAGATCGACGGAGTCGGTGCCCTGCGCGCCACCATCATTAATCCGCTCACCACGCCCGACCACCTGGATCACCTGTTGGCCGCGATCCGGCGGCACGGGCACGATCTGCTGTCAGGGCGCCGCAGCTGATCGGCTGGCGGCGCGTGAGCAGCGCGTGGCCAGCTCGCATGCGGCCTCAGGAGACGCGCGCGTAAAGAAACGCGTCCGAGAATTCGCCGTCGCGGCTGAAGTACTTGCGCAAGCGCGCCTCGCGTTCAAAGCCGCACTTCTCCAGCACGCGCACCGATGCCAGGTTGTTCTCGAACACGAGGGCCGTGATCCGCACCAGATTCCACTCGCGGCCAGCGACCTGGCAGGCCTTGGCCACAACCGAGGACATGATCCCGCGTCCCCAGTAGGGCTTGGCCAGCCAGTAGCCGATTTCCGCGCGATGACCCTTGATCAGGTTGTCGAAGCCGATCCCGCCAATCAACTCGCCCGCGGCGTTGCGGATGGCCCAGTGAATCGGCTCGCCGTACTCCGCAGCGGCAGCCGTCACGATCCCGATCCACTTCTCGAAGGCCTCGCGGGTGTACGGGTACGGCAGCCGGCAGGTGAATCGCGACATATCCGGATCGTTCAGCAGTGCCAGAAACGCCGGCTCGTCCGCGCGGCGGATCTCCGTCAGGTGAACCTGCTTGTTGACCGGACGATGCATCGGTGGAATCCTGGCCGGCTGGCCGTCAGCGGCGGGGAGCTGAAGCGCGGAACAGATATTCACGCCCGTGCCCGAGCCGCTGTAGCCGCGCCGCTCACCCCAATCCGGCCAACTGGGAACCCCCAGATTCACGGCACAGGGAGCGCCAATCACCGGCTCGGGATCCAGCGGCTCGATGACCCGCGTCATGGCACGCGAGGTAGCGGGTGTCGCGCGCTGACGCGAGGCCTGCCGTGATACGTTGGGTTCCCGATCCACCACGAAGCTGACTCCCCTTCTGTCCCGGTGCGTTGCGTTCCCGCGTTCGGTCCTATTATTGCGGAAAACGGCGGCCAGGATAAGGTGAGTTTTTTGCGATTCGTTCGGCGCCCGGCCGTGTGCGGCGATGCACGCTTCGCTATAAACAGGAAGTCTCGTGGTGAAGAACAGGTGTGCTCGATGAACAGTCGCCAGCTCCGCAAACTGGGCGTGCCCGAGGACTGCATTCCGGCGGCGATCGCGTCGCTGACGTCACTGACGCGTGCCGGGTCGGTCAAGGGCAAAGCCGTCAAGCAGCTCGTGCAGGCCGTGCTGGCCGAGCCGGCGGCGTTCCAGGACGACGCACACTGGGGAGGTTTGGCGCGGGCGCTGCTGGTCGAGGGCCAGGAGCTGGCGGTCGAGCCGGTAGCGTACAGTCTGTGGGGTGCCGACGGCATCGAGGAGGCAGCGCACGCACAGATGCGGCAGGCCTGCAGCGTACCGGTAGCGCGGGCCGCGGCGCTGATGCCCGATGCCCACGTGGGATACGGGCTGCCGATTGGCGGCGTGCTGGCCTGCGAAAACGCGGTGATCCCCTATGCCGTCGGCGTCGACATTGCCTGCCGCATGAAGCTGTCCGTCCTGGATCTGTCCCTGGAGACACTGGACGACCGGTTTCACGCGTACTGCGATGCGCTCGAGCAGGGTACGCGGTTCGGCGTCGGTGCGGAGTACAAGCGTCCCAAGTCGCACGCCGTGATGGACGAGGACTGGGCGGTCACGCGCGTCACGCGCGAGCACAAGGACCGTGCCTGGCGGCAGCTGGGCACGTCCGGATCGGGCAACCACTTCGTGGAGTTCGGCGTGCTCACGCTCGACCAGCCCGATCCCTCCCTGCCGCTCGAGCCCGGTGTGCACGTGGCCTTGCTCAGTCACAGTGGCAGCCGCGGCGTGGGCGCCGCGGTCTGCTCGACCTACAGCGGCATCGCCCGGGCGCGACTGCCGCGGAAGTACCACGAGCTGAGCTATCTCGCGTGGCTCGACCTCGACTCGCAGGAAGGCCAGGAGTACTGGGCCGCCATGACCCTGATGGGCCAATACGCGGCCGCGAATCACGAGCTGATTCACCGTGAGGTGGTCCGCCTGCTCGGAGCGCACATCGTCGCCGGGGTCGAGAACCACCACAACTTCGCCTGGCGCGAGCAACATGCCGGCCGCGAGCTGATTGTGCACCGCAAAGGCGCAACACCCGCCGGACGCGGCGTGCTCGGGGTCATTCCCGGCTCAATGGCCGATCCCGCGTTCGTCGTCCGCGGACTGGGGCACCCCGCGTCACTCGACTCGGCATCCCACGGCGCGGGCCGCTGCATGTCCCGCAAACAGGCTCGCAACACGTACAACTGGCGCGCCGTCCAACGCGATCTGGAGCAACAGGGTGTCCACGTGCTCTCGGCCGGCTCGGACGAAGTGCCCCGCGTCTACAAGGACATCCGGCAAGTCATGCGTCAGCAGGCCGATCTGGTCAGCACCGTGGCGCGGTTCGATCCCAAGATTGTCAAGATGTGCGGCGACGGCAGCCGGCCCGAAGACTGAAAGTGAGGTGGAACGAGATGTGGCGACGAGGACTGACAAGAGCGGTGCTTTGCCTGGCGATTCTGCGCGCGGCCGAACTGGCTGCGGAGGATTGGCCGCGCTTTCGCGGCATTAACGGGAGCGGCGTGAGTGCGTCCACTGGCATTCCGTCCGACCTCGGACCCGAAACGCATCGGCTGTGGTCGGTCGAGGCCGGTGCGGGAAGCTCCTCGCCCGTCATCGCCCAGGGCAAGGTCTTCCTCTCGGCCGCCGATGGGAATCAGCGGCGGCTGCGGTGCCTCGACGCCCAGACGGGTCAGCAGCTCTGGGAACAGTCGCTCGAGAAGGTGCGCGACGAAAACGCCTCGTCGCCTAACGGCCCCGCCACCTGTACGCCGGCCGTCGAGCAGGATCTCGTGGTCGTGCTTTTTCCCGACACGGCGCTGGCGTGTTTTACCGCTTCCGGCCAGCTCCGCTGGCGGGCCGACATCGGCCCCTTCCACAGCATGCACGGCATCGCCGCGTCGCCCATCATCGTGGAGGGCAAGGTCATCGTGCAGGCCGACCAGATTCAGGGTTCGTATCTGGCCGCGTTTGACCTGCAGTCGGGCGAGCGCCTCTGGCAGGTCGAACGCACCGACGGCGTCACCGGGGCCTATTCGACCCCGAGCGTCATCAGCGTGCCCGGCCAGACACCCTGGATCGTCGCGACGGGACCCCAAGGGCTGTGTGCGTACGATGTGCACCGGGGTGCGACCATCTGCAGCGTGCCCGGCGTGGCCAACGCCCCCGTCACGGTCCCTGTCGTCGCGGGCACGACGGCCTACCTGTGCGAACCGCCGGGCGAGGGCGAACCGATGGACAAATACGCCAACGCGTTTGACGCCGACAAGGACGGCAGGCTCGCGCTGGAGGAAGTGAGCCGCAGCGTGCCGTTTCTGCGGCTGCTGACGGGGATCGACCAGCGGTACGGTAACGGCGACCGTGTGGTCGACGAGTCCGAATGGAAGGCGGCCTTCGACAGCATGGTGGGCAAAGGCGGTCTCCTGGCCATCGAACTGTCCGCAGCCGATGCGGCGGAAACGCCGCGTGTGCAGTGGAGCTACACGAAGAGCGTCCCGTATGTTGCGTCACCCGTCTGCCACGACGGCGTGCTGTATCTGGTCGACGACGGTGGCATTTTCATGTCGGTCGACGCCGCGGACGGCAGTGTGCTCAAACGAGGTCGCCTGAAACAGGGAGGCCGGCAGTTCTACGCGTCGCCCGTGATCGCCGATGGCAAGGTCTTCGTCGTCGACACCGACGGGCGGCTGACCGTCCTCCAGGCCGGCGGCGCCGATTGGCAGGAACTCTCTTCGACGGAGCTGGGGGAGCCGGTGTTCGCCACACCCGCCATCTGCGATGGCCGGCTCTTCGTGCGGACCGAGTCGAAGTTGTACTGCTTCGGGGCGCCCCACGCACCCTGACGGCGCTGATTGTGCTCAACGAGCCACGACGGTCACCTGCAACTGCAACGTTTTCTCGCCGCGCACGACCTCGACCGTCACCGTCTGGTTGGGCCGCAGTTCCTTGAGGATCTGCGAGAATCCCCGCAGATCGGTAATAGGTCGCCGGTCCAATTGCGTGATCACGTCGCCCGGTTCGAGTCCGGCGCGCGCGGCGGGCGAGTCTGCCACGAGCGATTCGACCTTGACGCCGGGACCGCGGTGATCGAACGCCGGCACCGTGCCAAAGAGCACCTGGCGCCCGGAGGCAGGTGCGCTGGGTGTCATCGCCGCGGCTGCCGCACTGCCGCTGATACGGACAGTCAGCGGAGGCTCCCGCTCGAGCAGATATGTAATTGCCTCCTTGGCAAATGTGGCGACTTTGACCAGTCCGGGGGCATCGATCTTGTCGGGAGTATCGGAGGGTCGATGATAGTCTTCATGCGCTCCGGTGAAGACCTGTACGGCGGGGATGCCGTGCTCAATGAAACTCAGCTGATCGGATCCTTCTCCGGACTCCATCACGATCTGGTAGGGAATGCCTGTGACGAACCCGCAGCCGCGAAAGATGTGCTGCCATTCTTCGGCCGTGCCGGCCGCGTGGATGGCGATCTTCCCGTCCCGGAGCCGCCCGACCGTGTCGAAATTGAGGACGCCGCGGATTCCCGTGGCCGGGAACCGCGGGTGCGCGACGTAATAGCGTGATCCGTGTCGACCGCATTCCTCGGCCGAAAACGCGACGAACACGAGGTTGCGTCCGTGGCTGCCGGCTGCGGTCAGGTTCCGTGCCAGCTCCAGGAGTACCGCGATGCCACTGGCATTGTCATCCGCGCCGGGATGCAGCTGACCGCGGAACGCATCCCGCACGTCGGGCCAGCCGAATCCCAGGTGATCGTAGTGCGCACCGACCACGATCGACTGCTCGCTCCAGGCGGGTCGCGTGCCGGGCAGCACGCCGACCACATTCACCGTTTCGACGGGCTGGCCGTCCGGCCCGGAATCGACGGTGAACGGCTGGAACCAGCTGCCGTTGTCTCCACCGGGCTGCAGTCCGATCTCGGCCATCTGCCGCGCGATGTAGTCGGCGGCCTGCTGCAGTCCGGAGCTGCCCAATCCGCGTCCTTCGCGCTCGGGAGCCGCAAGCCACTGCACGTGCTCGGTCATCTTCGCCGCGGAAAAAGCGGGCGGCAGTTCCGCCAGCGCGCGGCGCTCCTCGGCGGCGAGCCCGGGCAGCGCGTCCTGAGGTTTCTCCCGCAGATCGATCACCAGAGGCGAGCCCACCGCGGCATCCTGCCCCTTCACCACATTGGTCGGTTCCACGCCTTCAAACGCCAGGTAGGAGTACTTGCCGTAGTGCGGCAGCTTGCGGGCCAATCCCGGTCCGGCAGCGGGCGGATCGATCAGCACCAGGCCCACCGCGCGCTGGACGTTGTCCGGGTGCCGTCGCACGATCACGATCGAGTGATCCGCCACGGGCACGGGCTCGTCGCCCAGCCGGATCGAATCGTAGTCGGCACCGGGGGACGATGCGTCGTCAGGCCGGCACAGGGCGGGAGCAAAGCGATTGCTGCGTCCCAGCACCCACGCCGACGTCCCCGGCGGAATGGCGGTGAGCTCGCTGTCCAACACGATATCGATGGCATGGTTGTCGCTGCGCCAGGAATCGACCAGCGCACGATAGAGCGACTGCTCCGCCTCGCCCGCGCCGGCCGGCAACACGGCCAGGATGCGCGGTTCACCGAACAGCTGCCCGAGCGACGCCGGCGTCTCCCGCGGATCGAGCATACGGAATACGTCAAACATCGGATCGACATGCAGTGACAGCGGCGCGTCAGTCACTGCGATCGAGAACGATTCGTCGCGGTCTTGCAGCGTCACTCCAGCCGGTTTGCGTGGATTGGACTTCGACGTCAGTCGTTTCCAGCACCGGTGCGCCAGCGCGACGCGTCCACTGTTCAAAAAACGGCCTCAGGTCGACTTGCGCCGCCGATTCGAAGGCGGCTCGCAGCTGGTCGTAGCCGACGCGTTGGCCACGGTGCTGGCGGTAGAACTCCGCCAACCCGGCACGGAAGGCCTCGTCGCCGATCTGGCGACGGAGCATGTGGTTGAGCATGAGTGCCTTGCCATACCCGACGGCTTCCGTCGCCGCGCTGTGCCGCTCGCGAAACTCGCTGAGCGGGAAATCCCGGGATTCCTGGACATAGTTGCGGTATTTCTGCAGCGTGGTCCGGCGATACTCGTGCCCCGTCCCGCGCTGCTCCTGCACCAGATGATCGGCCAGGTACGCCGTGAGGCCCTCACACCAGTTCCCCTGAGTCGGTTCGACAAACACCGAGTTCCCCCACCAGTTGTGGAGGATCTCGTGCGGATACGACGAGTGCAGGATGAACGGGAAACGGATCACCTGCGGACCCAACAGCGTGAAGGAGGGCATGCCGTACCCGGTTTCCCAGAAGTTCTCCACGACCGCGAACTTGCTGTAGGGATACGGCCCGATCAACTGGCGGTACATTTCCAGGTACTGCGCGCCGGTGTCGAGATATTTTCGAGCCAGCCCCTCATCGGCCTCGCGCAGGTAGACCAGCGTCTCCACGGCCCCCGCCGCATCGCGGTAGCGCAGCAACGGACCGCCGACGAGGTAGATCTGGTCGACCGGATCCGGCGATTCCCAGCGCGCCATGTGCTGGCCGTCGTCGGATGTGCCCTGTCCCTGGCTGATGACGTGCCAGCCGTCCGGGAGCTGGACCTGCATCGAGAAGCGGACCAGCGCGTCGTTGAAATACGGGATCCATCGGCTCTGCTGGTCCAGGTAGACTCCCGCTTCGCTCAGGCTCCCGCGCGTCTGTCGAAATCCGCGCGTGTACTGCTCCTTCTCATCGGACAGCCCGTAGTCCATCTTCCCCTGGTACGTGATCGCAAGGACTCCGTCTGCGATCCGCTCCGCAAGGCGATAGCGAACATGCCCGTCCGCATCCGGTTCCTCGAGCCGCTTGACGCTCGGCGCGCTCGACAGCAGCTGCAATTTGGCATCCAGCGTGAACTCGGTGCCTGCCTGGCACAGCGAACTGGGTAGCTCCAGCCGGTCGCGCACTTGGATGTCACCCGTTGCCGGCACCAGGGTCACCTCCAGCACATGTCGCAGCGGCACCAGCTCGGCCGATTCGGCGGGCTGGTCCCACGACAGCGACTGACCACCCAGCCCAGGCAGCCATTGCAGCGTCATCTGGTTCTCGAGCTCGCGCACGCTGCCGCGCAACGCACGAATCCAGTCGCTCGGTGCGCAGAACACGGCCGGCACGATCAGGATGTTCTTGCGATTCTCCGATTGCAGCTGCCGGAGCACCGCCGGCAGATCGCCGGTGCCGCTGGCCATCGCCAGCCGCAGGCGGTGGAAACGGCTCGCCTTGGCCAGCGGGTCGCTGTCGGCCAGGGCGTGCCAGGCCGCTTGTGTCTGCGTGTCGATGTCAGGTGGCAGCACCAGCACTGTCGTGCCGCCAAACGGGCCGGGACAGCGGGGCAGCGCACCGTCCGCCGATAGCATGCCGGGATGGATTGTCGTGGACATGACCACCGCCGGCGCGGCAGAGCCTTCCCGGACCACCGCGACCGGCGTGCCCAGCTGTCGGGTCAATCGACCGGCGTGGAGCCGGGCCCAGTGCCGGGCACGCGGCGCATCGACCGCCAGCGTCATGCCGCGGCGCGGTCCGTCCGGCGCCGGCGGGAGGGGGGCGCACGCGAGCGCCTCGCGGATCGCCTGTTCCACCTGCCGCTCCTCTGCCCACGGATCGTCGGTGCGCAGCACGACACTGGCCGCCACACCCACGTCCCGGTACTGCTGCAGTTCCTGTTCCCACCACGTCACGTCGTCGGATTGTCCGAGCACGGTCAGGCTCCGTGATGGCGGGCCGCCGCTGCCGAACAGCTCGGGCAGTGGCAACGGAATGTCTTTCAGTTTGGCATACTGGCGCGGCGCGACGGCCACGCTCCGTACGTGCATTCGATCCACCAGCAATGCCGTCGCCACGGCCACCGTCGCACCGGCACCTTCGCCGGCGACACAGACGCGGTGCGGGTCGATCGGGAAATACCGCGCGACATACGCCCAGGTGCTTTCCACCGCCGAGACCGCGTTGCCGATATCGCGGGCGAACGAATCGGGCCAGAACCAGCGGCCCCCCACACTGAGATCCTCCTGCATCTCGCGATACGGCGGGTCGATGACCACCAGCGCTGCTTCGGTACCGAGTCGATCGCGCCACAGCTCCAGTCCGTCCGCGGCCGTGAACCCGTCGTCAACCAGGCAGATCAGCAGCGGCACCGGCTGTTCGGCGCACGCCTGCGCTGGCACGTGCAGGCGGTACCTGGTCTGTTGCTGACCGTAGACCGAGTACGATTCCTCGCTCAGGTCAGTGGCCAGCGCGTCGACGAAGGCCACGAAATCGGCCACGGGAGCCCCGCGGACTTCGGAACTACCTGCGCTGGTCGCCGGGACGATTGAGACGGTGCGCACCTGCGCATCCGGCTTGCGCAGCTTGAACTGGTGGACCGTGCCGTCCCAGTAGGCGCTGTGGAACCCGCCGTTGACGTGCAGCACGAGGTGGTCCGGGTGACGGTCCACCGCGTCCGCACACGCTTCCCCCATCGCGTTGTCCCACAGGGACTGTACCGAATACAGGCGTGACTGCGCGTCGGTCCCGCCGGCGCGCAGCATGGCCGCGTGGCCGCGGACCGCATTGTCCACGCGCCGCCAGTAGGCGTCCGTATTGGGATGGAATGCGCGCGGCACGTGCGCCCGCTGCTCGGGTGTCAGAGCCTCCAGCGCTGCGGCGCCCTGAGCCGCAACCTGGCCGCGCAGCGGTCGCGGGAAATTCGAGGCGATCACCTTGCCCTGCGCTTGCCGGGCTCGCTCGATCAACGGCCGGTACGCCGTCCGGTAGTTGCCCCACGGGCGGCTCCGTGCCAGGAACTCCGGCTCCGCAATCCGCTGCGACACGTAATCGTCCAGCACCGGCTGCACGTCCCGTTCGAACATCTCCATCGCCAGCACCACGCGCTGCGACCTGCGTTCCAGCAGTCCCTCGTAGATCGCCAATTGCAGGCGGTGCGTGGTCTCGTCGTCGTGCGTCTCGCCCAGAAACACCACGTCCGCCTGGGCCAGATTGTCGAGGAACCGGTCGAACGCGACCCGATCTCCCGATTGACCATCACGCACCGAAACGGCATCGCGTATCTCCGGTGCCGACCACGCGGGTCGCGCGTCCTCCGCCGCTGCCGTCATGTTGTTGAATGCCCAGCTGCTGGTCAGCAGAAGGAGCGCTATCCGGAGCGAGTATCGACACATATCGCATGCATCTCCCAAGCAGAATCAACTCGTAACTACATGTCAGCCGGAGTCACGGCGGCGCGCCATCCGAAGTAGGCCTCCACGCCAACCAGCATGATGTGCACGGCGATCACACACAGGACCATGCCCATCAGACGCTCGGTCGCCACGACCCCGCGCCGACCGAGTGCCCGGGCGAGCTGATGCCCGACCAGCAAGGTGGCCAGCGAGGCACTCCACGCGCACAGCACGGCCACCACGGCGGCCGGCAAGGCAATCGCGTCCGGACGAGCAGACGTGAACAACATGACGACCGCAATGGCACTGGGACCGGCAATCAGCGGCACGGCCAACGGTACGACAAAGGGCTCACCGGCGAACTCATCCTCGCCCATGATCCCGCCGCGAGTCGGAAACATCATCCGCAGCGAGATCAGGAAAATGACCACGCCGCCGGCAATCTCCAGCTCCGGTCCTTTGATGCCGAGAAAATCCAGCAACGGCCGGCCGAAGAACAGGAAGAAGAGCAGGACCGCCAGCGCGATGAGGTTCTCCCGCACAATCACCCAGTTGCGCCGCGCGAGCGGCGTGTCCTTCAGCAGGGTCAACAGCGCCGGCGTATTGCCCACCGGGTCGAGTATCAAATACAGCATCAGCGCGCCTGTCCAGATCGTCAAGGCTCGGTCCTCTGCAGGTCCAGACCGCCATCACCCACGAACAGATCGTCCTGCGGCCACTGGGCGACCGCGTCCACGGCCTGGTGAATCAGCGGATCGATCTTCTCGGCCGGCGCACGTCCATCTGCCGCCCGCGACGTGTTGAACAACGCCGCCCAGCAGAACCCGTCATGCCGCACCACCAGGATACTCGACGCACCCGCGAACCGCCCGGTGTGCCACAAGTTGGGTCGCCCTTGGCCCGGCACGGGACGTACCTGCCAGCCCAA